>NZ_CP044125.1:1762500-2062500 GCF_016864575.1 Rhizobium sp. BG4 | reverse complement strand
CGCAGAAATCGAGCCCGCCATGGCCGCGATAGAAGCGGCTGGCATTCTCGTTATCTTCCAGGCACCAGACGACCAGGCCATTGCAGCCGAGCGACTTCAGCAACCGGCGCGCTTCTCCAAACAGCATCCGGCCGAGACCGATGCCCTGATATTCCGGGCGGAGATAAAGCTCGTAGATTTCGCCTTCCTGGGGAAGAGCACGGGCACGGTTGAGGCCGAGCGTCGCGTAACCGGCGACCGTTCCGGCCACATCGAGAACCAGCAGCGTTGCTGGGCCTCTGGTGGCCTTGCGCCACCAGCCTTCGCCGCGGCGTTCGATCATTTGTGTCAGAGCACGGTGAGGAATGATGCCGGCATATGTGTGCTGCCACGCAAGGCGATGCGCCTCCGATATGGCGCGGGCATCATGCGGCTCAGCCCGCCGAACATCGATCGACAACGTCTTCATAACGCTACTCTGGTCCTTCAGCGGACAATTAACCATATGCCATCACGCGGCCTGGCTGATTGCCCACAGACTTAACATGTGGACGATGGAAAAAATTTAACGCTTTTTTAACCATTGTCACAAGCCGGAATCGGCGGACCACACATAAAAAACCCCGGCGCAAGGCCGGGGTTTGATCTGTTTGAGCACGGCTTAGAGCGCTGCCTTCGACTTTTCGAACCGCTTGCGGTCGTTGGCGTCGAGATACATCTTGCGCAGACGGATCGACTTCGGCGTCACTTCGACCAGCTCGTCGTCCTGGATCCAGGAGAGAGCGCGGTCCAGCGTCATGCGGATCGGCGGCGTCAGCTTGACGGCTTCATCCTTGCCGGCGGCGCGGATGTTGGTCAGCTTCTTGCCCTTGAGAACGTTGACTTCGAGGTCGTTGTCACGGCTGTGGATACCGATGATCATACCCATGTAGACCTTCTCACCGGCGTCGATGATCATCGGGCCGCGATCTTCCAGGTTGAACAGGGCGTAGGCAACGGCTTCGCCGGCTTCGTTGGCGAGCAGAACGCCGTTAACGCGGCCGCCGATTTCGCCCTTGTACGGCTGGTAGTCGTGGAACAGGCGGTTCATGACGGCCGTACCGCGCGTGTCGGTTAGCAGTTCCGACTGGTAGCCGATCAGGCCGCGCGTCGGCGCCAGGAACTTCAGACGAATGCGGTTGCCGCCCGACGGACGCAGCTCGGTCATTTCAGCCTTGCGCTCAGACATCTTCTGAACGACGACGCCGGAATGTTCTTCATCGACGTCGATGACGACTTCTTCGATCGGCTCGAGCATCTGGCCGGTCGCTTCGTCCTTGTGCATGACGACGCGCGGACGCGATACGGCAAGCTCGAAGCCTTCACGGCGCATGGTTTCGATGAGAACGGCCAGCTGCAGTTCGCCGCGGCCGGAAACGAAGAACGAATCCTTTTCGGAGGACTCTTCGATCTTCAGCGCAACGTTGCCTTCGGCTTCCTTGAACAGACGGTCGCGGATGACGCGCGAGGTGACCTTGTCGCCTTCGGTGCCAGCGTAAGGGCTGTCGTTGACGATGAAGGACATGGTGACGGTCGGCGGGTCGATCGGCTGAGCCTGCAGCGGCTGGCTGACGGACGGGTCGCAGAACGTGTCAGCGACGGTGCCCTTGGAGAGGCCGGCGATCGCGACGATGTCACCTGCATGCGCTTCTTCGATCGGCTGACGCTCGATACCGCGGAATGCGAGGATCTTGGAGATACGGCCGGTTTCGATGGTCTTGCCATCGGCATGCAGAACCTTGACGGCCTGGTTCGGCTTGATCGAGCCGGAATTGACGCGGCCGGTGATGATACGGCCGAGGAAGGGGTTGGCTTCGAGGATCGTGCCGATCATCGTGAACGGGCCTTCGTGAACCGTCGGCTCCGGAACATGCTCGAGCACGAGGTCGAGAAGCGGTGCGAGACCCTGGTCCTTCGGACCTTCCGGGTTGACGTTCATCCAGCCATCGCGGCCCGAACCGTAGAGGATCGGGAAATCGAGCTGCTCGTCGGTCGCGTCGAGGTTGGCGAAGAGGTCGAACACTTCGTTGATGACTTCTTCGTGGCGGCCATCCGGACGGTCGATCTTGTTGATCGCGACGATCGGGCGAAGGCCGACCTTCAGCGCCTTGCCGACGACGAACTTCGTCTGCGGCATCGGGCCTTCGGAAGCGTCGACGAGAACGATCGCGCCATCCACCATCGAGAGAATACGCTCGACTTCACCGCCGAAGTCGGCGTGGCCGGGGGTGTCGACGATGTTGATGCGGACACCCTTCCACTCGACCGAGGTCGCCTTGGCGAGAATGGTGATGCCACGCTCTTTTTCGAGGTCGTTGGAGTCCATGACGCGTTCTGCAACGCGCTGGTTCTCACGGAAGGAGCCGGACTGCTTGAGCAGCTCGTCCACCAGTGTCGTCTTGCCATGGTCAACGTGCGCGATAATCGCGATGTTGCGAAGTGCCATTGTGTCAAATCTCTGAGGCTGGGGCGCTACGTCGGAGGGAGGCGCCTATTACGTTTGGCGCGCTCATACAGTGTTTTTCGCGATTGCGAAAGGGGTAAGAGGTCCGAAGCGCCATTCCAAGGTTAACTCGTACGTTGCGGGTCGATCACCGTCCGCCACAATTCGTTGTCGTCGCGGTCCATCAGCCGCACCGTCATCTGCTCGCTTTGCCCATCGATATCGACGACGCCGAAGAACTGCATGCCTGATGATGGCGGCAGGTTGGACTCGATGCCGCCGGGTGCCGCCTTGATGAAGCGCACTTCCGGCCCGAACGTGCCATCGAGCTCCTGAGGCCCGTATGTGCCGGAGTGGAGCGGTCCGGATACGAACTCCCAAAATGGCAGGAAATCCTGGAACTTCGCCTTGCCCGGATCGTAATAATGCGCCGCGGTGTAGTGCACATCCGCGGTGAGCCAGACGATATTGCCGATCGCCGCGTCGCGGATGAAACGCAGCAGATCGGCAAATTCCAACTCGCGGCCGAGCGGCGCGTCATTGTCGCCATTCGAGATGGATTCGCTGCCCCGGCGTTTGCCGTAATCGTCCCAGATCACCAGGCCGATGGGCAGATCGCAGGAAATCACCTTCCATGTCGCTGTCGATCGCGCCAGCTCGCGCTTCAGCCACGCGACCTGCGCCTCGCCGAAAATCCGCGACTGCGGCATCAGTTCTTCATCGAGACCATGCGCGTTGGGTCCGCGATAGGAGCGGAGATCGACGAAGAACACATCGAGCAGCGGGCCATAGGAGACCTTGCGGTAGATGCGGCCGGGCTCCGCGGCGACATAGCGGATCGGCGTCATTTCATGGAAGGCGCGGCTGGCGCGCGCCGCAAGCACAGCGACCGACTTTTCCTTGTAGCGGTCATCGGCGCTGAGATCGGTCGATGGCGACCAGTTGTTGAGAACCTCATGGTCGTCCCATTGATGGAAGACCGGGCAGATCGCATTGAGCGCCGTCACATGCTCGTCAAGCAGATTGTATTTCCACTGGCCACGGAACTCGGGAAGCGTCTGGGCGATCGTCCGCTTTTCCTCGGTGACGATCCGGTTCTTCCAGACCCCGCCGCTGCGGAGCACGATCTCATCGGGGATCGGGTTGTCGGCATAGATGGTATCACCGGAATGGATCATGAAATCCGGCCGGTGATAGGCGATCGTCTGATAGGTCCGCATCCCCTCGTCATCAATGCCCCATCCCTGCCCTGCGGTATCGCCCGACCACACGAAGCGGATATTGCGTCTGGAGACCGGCGCGGTGCGGAACTCGCCTCGAATGGGCTCGGAACGGCTGTTGATGTCCTGCAGATCGGCCGCGACGAAGCGATAGAAGATTTCCTGATCCGGCGGCAGACCGGTCACCAGCAGCTTGCCGGTAAGATCGGTCTCCGGCGTCACGTCGAAGGGCGCGAGCCTGACGGCGTTGGCAAACTTGTCTGTGGTGGAATATTCGATGAACAGCCGCGACGGCCGGTCGACCCGCGTCCAGACGACACCCGAGGCCGCATCGACATCGCCCGATTGCACGCCCGAGGTAAAGACCGGCCGGCTCGACGAGCCGCGGGCGTAATATGGCATTGCCAGGCTTGCCGCCGCAAAGCCGCCGACTGCACCCACCGATGTCAGGAACCGGCGGCGCGTCGTTTCCTTCAAGATCATCCCAAGGCCCTTCAGGAGCGGGATCGAATCGTCCCGCCCCAGCCTTGAGCACCCGTCATGTCAGTCGCTTGAAGACCGCATGACGGTTTGCCGAAACTTCGGCGACAGTTTTGTTACGCGTCGCTGCCGGACAATTCCTTGAAGGTCGAGAGCCCCTTCTTGATCAGCATCGCATCCGGGCTCGGCAACTTGCCGCGGAAGCCTTTGTAGGCATCCTCGGGATCGATCGAGCCGCCGGTCGAATAGATGTTGTCCTTCAGCTTCGCCGCCATCTCGCGATTGAAGGCATCGCCGGTTTCCTCGAAGGCGGAAAATGCATCCGCATCGAGCACTTCCGACCACATGTAGGAATAGTAGCCGGCCGAATAACCGCCCGAGAAGATATGCTGGAAATGCGGCGAGGCATGACGCATGACCAGCGACTTCGGCATGCCGAGCTCGGCAAGCACCTCGGCCTGGACCGCCATCGGATCATCGACCGCATCGCGCGTATGGAATTCCATGTCGACGATCGCCGAGGAGGTGAACTCCACCGTGTTGAAACCGGCATTGAAGGTGCGCGCCGCCAGAACCTTGTCGAGCAGCGCCTGCGGCATCGGCTCGCCCGTTTCGAAATGTACCGCATACTGCTTGAGGATCGCGGGCACCGTCAGCCAGTGCTCGTAAAGCTGCGAGGGGAGCTCGACGAAATCGCGCGAAACACCGGTGCCAGAGACCGACGGATAGGTCACGTTGGAGAGCATGCCATGCAGCGCATGGCCGAATTCGTGGAACAGCGTGCGCGCATCATCGAGCGACAGCAGCGCGGGCTTGCCTTCGGCAGGCTTTGCGAAATTGCAGACATTGTAGATTATCGGCAGTTCGCCCTTGTTGCCGTTCTTCAGCGTCAGCTTGTGCTGCGACTGGAACGAGCTCATCCAGGCGCCCGAGCGCTTCGAGCCGCGGGCAAAGTAATCGCCGAGGAACAGTGCCACCAGCGTGTCGCCGGCATCGCGGATCTCGAACACGCGCACATCCGGATGGTAGGCGGCAATGCCCTTCTTCTCGACGGCGCGGATGCCGAACAGACGGTTCGCAACATCGAAGCAGGCCTCGATGATCTTCTCCAACTGCAGATAGGGCTTGAGCTCGGTCTCAGAGAAATTGAACTTCTGCGCTCGGATCTTCTCGGCGTAGAAGCGCCAGTCCCAGGGCATCACCTCATGGTTCTTGCCATCTTCGGCAATCAGCTTGGCGATATCGGCCTCTTCCTCGCGGGCACGCCCCACAGCCTTCGTCCAGACGGCGCGCAGCAACTCGTCGACGGCTTCAGGCTTCTTCGCCATCGTGTTGTCAAGCTTCAGCTCGGCGAAATTGCCGTAGCCGAGAAGCGCGGCCATTTCCTTGCGAAGCGCCAGCGTTTCCTTGATGATGCCGCGATTATCTGTGGCACCGGCATTCTCGCCACGGGCGGCCCAGGCCTTGAAGGCCTGCTCGCGCAGATCGCGCTTTTCAGAGAAGGTCAGGAACGGTTCGATGATCGAGCGCGACAGCGTGACGGCAAACTTGCCCTCTTCGCCGCGCTCGCGCGCTGCAGCTGCCATTGCATCCTTGAGGAATTCAGGCAGGCCATCAAGATCCCGCCCGTCGGAGAGAAGGAGCGACCAACTCTTCTCGTCGGCGAGCACGTTTTGACCGAAATTGGTGCCGAGGCCGGCCAGCTTCTCGTTGATGCCGGCGAGCTTCTCCTGCTCCGGCTTCGGCAGCTTGGCACCGGACTTGACGAAGCCCTTCCAATGCCGCTCCAACACGCGCGTCTGTTCGAGCGACAGGCCGAGCTCTTCGCGCTTTTCCCAGAGTGCATCGATGCGGGCGAAAAGCGCGGCATTCATGCCGATCTTCGAATAGTGCCGGGACATCTTCGGCGATATCTCCCGCTCCAGCGCCTGGATGACCTCGTTGGTATGCGCACCGGCCCGGTTCCAGAACAATACCGAGACGCGCGAAAGCTCATCGCCGGCAATTTCCAGTGCCACGATGGTGTTCTCGAAAGTCGGCGCATCCGGATTCCCGGCGATCGCATCGATCTCCTTCTCATGAGACGCAAGCGCCGCATCGAAGGCGGCGGCGAAATCGCCGTCATTGAGCGCATCGAAGCGCGGCAGGCCGTGATGCCCGTTCCAGTTGACGAGCGCCGGATTGAATTCTGGTGTGGAAGGCATGCTGAGATCCTTTTACGCAAGGCAGGTGAAAGGCAATATAGGTGACGCATCGCGGCATTGGTATGTTGCTGATCAAATTCGTCTTTTGCCGGTCACCAAAGAATTGATCCACAAGAACTGATAGACGAAAATTAACTAATTGTTAACGATTGCACCGCCGCGGCCCAAAGGCTAGTTTCCTCTTACTCTTTTCGTAAGGGGACATGGGTCATGGAAATATTTTCTATGCGGTCTTCTCAGAGTTTGCTTTTTAAAAACAGCGATAATAACGCAAAGTCTTCGAAGACCTCTGATATTGAATTCGATACTGGCACGTCTGCACAAACCGGCTTCAGGCTGGAGGACGACAAACCTGCAGATAGCCCTGACTTCACATCGGTCAGCCCGGGTGAATTGCGCAGCTATGCGCGCCAGAGCTACGATTCGGGCGCGCTCGATCAGCAGACCTACGCGGCCATCTCCGAACCCTTGCCGATGCACGCTATCGATGCACAGGGCAATATTCTGGATCTGACGGGCGTCACCGACGGCACGGCCTTCAATTTCCGTGACTATTACGACAATCAGCTGCAGATCGCGAAATCGCTCGGCGATTCCAATGGCGCGAAGACGCTGCAGTCGATCGTCGATTTCATCGGAAGCTGATTGATCAGGCCTTCCGCCAGCCGAGCAGGCCAGGCGTCGCATGCCATAGGGCCTGGACTGCAAAGCCCATGAACAGCACGCCCGAGCAACGGACGATCAGGCGCTCATGGGCGCGATAGAACCGGCGCACCGCACCGGCACCGATGATCGTCACCAAGATGATGTCGGCAGTGACAAAGCCGACGAAGGACACACAGAGCATCAGCGGCAGGGCGGCGAAATCCAGCGCGCCAGACGAACCCGCGACAAGCGCGGTGAACGTCGCCAGCGCGACCGGATAACCCTTCGGGTTGGTGACGCCAAAAATCAGGCCGCGCCGGAACGGACGCTCGACCACGACAAGCGCCTGACCGTCGGCCTTGGGCTTGGCGCTGACGGCGCTCCAGCCGATCCAGGCAAGATAGAAGCCGCAGAGCAGGCCGAGAAGATCAAAGACGAAGGTGCCGATGATCTTCGCGCCGACGATGGCGATCAGCGCCAGGGCAGACCAGATCGTGTCGCCGACCAGATGGCCCATCAGGAAAAACGCGCCTGCCTTGCGTCCCTGCCCGGCACCGATGCCGAGCAGCTGCAGGAAGGCCGGACCAGGGATGAGCACATAGAAAAGGGCTGCCAGAAAGGCGCCGAGAAGTAGCGACTGCGTCATGGAATGCTCCGCGGATGGTGTGCGCAGACTATGCCAAAGCGCAATGCCGTCAAGGGCCCGGCGCGCCAACGAAAAAGGCCCGCACAAGGCGGGCCTTTCGAAAAGCGGTAGAGCTGCAATCAGCCCTTCAAATTGCGCTTGCCGAGCGTGCGCAGACGCAGCGCATTGAGCTTGATGAAGCCGGCGGCGTCCTTCTGGTCATAAGCGCCCTGGTCGTCCTCGAAGGTGACCAGCTTGTCGGAATAGAGCGACTTGTCGCTCTCGCGGCCGATGACCATGACATTGCCCTTGTAGAGCTTCAGCGTCACTTCGCCCTCGACATGCTCCTGACTCTTGTCAATCAGGGCCTGCAGCATTTCGCGCTCCGGCGAGAACCAGAAGCCGTAATAGATCAGCTCGGCGTAGCGCGGCATGATCTCGTCCTTGAGATGCGCAGCGCCGCGGTCGAGGGTGATCGACTCGATCGCGCGGTGCGCAGCCAGCAGGATCGTACCACCGGGCGTTTCATAGACGCCGCGCGACTTCATGCCGACATAGCGGTTTTCGACGAGGTCGAGACGGCCGATGCCGTTGTCGCGGCCATAGTTGTTGAGCGCGGCGAGCAGGGTCGCCGGCGACATGGCAACGCCGTTGATCGAGACGGCGTCGCCCTTCTTGAAGCCGACCTTGATGACGGTCGCCTTGTCAGGAGCGGCTTCCGGCGAGATCGTGCGCATATGCACGTATTCAGGCGCTTCCTGAGCCGGATCTTCCAGAACCTTGCCCTCGGACGAAGAATGCAGCAGGTTGGCGTCGACGGAGAACGGCGCTTCGCCCTTCTTGTCCTTGGCAACCGGGATTTGGTGCTGCTCGGCAAATGCCAGAAGATCGGTACGGCTCTTGAACGACCAGTCGCGCCAGGGAGCGATGATCTTGATGTCGGGGTTCAGCGCATAGGCGGAGAGTTCGAAACGAACCTGGTCATTGCCCTTGCCGGTGGCGCCATGGGCGATCGCATCGGCGCCGGTCTTGCGGGCAATGTCGATCAGGTGCTTTGAGATCAGCGGACGGGCGATCGACGTGCCAAGTAGATAGACGCCTTCATAGACGGCATTGGCGCGGAACATCGGGAAGACGAAGTCCTTCACGAATTCTTCGCGGACGTCCTCGATATAGATTTCCTTGATGCCGAGCATCTCGGCCTTCTTGCGCGCCGGCTCCAGCTCTTCGCCCTGGCCAAGATCGGCCGTGAAGGTCACGACTTCGGCGCCGAGCTCGGTCTGCAGCCACTTCAGGATGATCGAGGTGTCGAGGCCGCCCGAATAGGCAAGCACGACTTTCTTCACGTCTTTCTTAGATGCCATGATGATGAGGTCCGTTGCATATGGGCGGCGGCATACCCGCAAAGCCCGTTGTCGCGGGCACTTTTAGCGAGATTGTCACACGACGCAAGGGCAAGCAGCGCCGCTCGGGTGTCGCGGATAGTGTTTGACAGGAAGAAATACACCCCCATATCTGCCTGCGTCCAGACACCGCCCGAGGAGGAGCTATCCCGTGGCCAATATTCAAGAGATTTTCAAGAAGTCGAATGTCGCCGTGATTACCGGCGGCGCCTCCGGTATCGGGCTGGCGGCCGCAAAGCATTTTGCCAAGGCGGGCATGAGCGTCGTGATCGCCGATCTCGGCCAGGAAAAACTGGCCAAGGCGCGTGCCGAGCTTGAAGCCATCGCCGGTGAGGAACATGTGCTTGCCGCGGAGACCGACGTTTCCGACAAGGCGGCTCTTGAAGCCTTGGAGCGGGCTGTCATCCAGCGCTTCGGCCGCGTCCACGTGCTGATGAACAATGCCGGTATCGGGCCTGAAACCTCGATCTTCAGCGCCGACGCCGGCTGGGACAACATCCTGGGCGTCAACATGATGGGCGTCATCAATGGCACCCGCGCTTTCGGCGCTGCCATGACCAAGCACGGCGAACCCGGCCTGATCATCAACACCGGCTCCAAGCAGGGCATTACCACGCCGCCCGGCAATCCGGCCTACAACGTCTCGAAAGCCGCCGTGAAGGTCTTCACCGAAGCGCTGGAACACGAGCTGCGCAACACCGAAGGTTCGCAGATCTCGGCTCACCTCCTGATCCCCGGCTTCGTCTTCACGGGTCTCACCAAAGGCGACCGCGCCGAAAAGCCGGCTGCGGCCTGGACGCCGGAACAGACGGTCGATTTCATGGTCGAGAGCCTTGAGAAGGGCGACTTCTACATCCTCTGCCCGGACAATGATGTTGCCCGCCCGGTAGACGAGCGCCGCATGGCCTGGGCGATCGGCGATATCATCGAGAACCGCCCGCCACTGTCGCGCTGGCACAAGGATTATGCCGACAAGTTCAAGGCCTATCTCGAAGGCAAGTAAGCCGAAGCGATCGGCCGCATCAGAAGGTTTGATTGGTAATTTCCTGAAAGCCGGGTAAGAGAAAGGCAATTCCCTTTCCGGCTTTCAGAGTGTGCCATGGACTTCCTTCCGACCCTGCCGACGCTTCTTGCCTTTTCCGCTGCGAGCCTGCTTCTGGCGGCAACGCCGGGGCCTGACATGACGCTCTCGATCAGCCGCGCGCTGTCGCAGGGCAAGAAGCCGGCGCTCTACGTCGTCCTCGGCACCAGCCTCGGCATCGTCGTTCACACCATGCTCGTCGCCTTCGGCATCTCGGCGCTGATCACCGCCTCGCCCACCGCCTTCCTCATCCTCAAGACCGGTGGCGCCGCCTATCTGCTGTGGCTTGCTGTCCAGGCGATCCGTTTTGGCTCAAAGCTGACCGTCGGCAAGGTCGATGAAGCCAAGGGCACACCGCTTTCCAACATCTCCAGCGGCTTTTGGGTGAACCTGCTGAACCCGAAGGTCATCATCTTCTTCATGACCTTCCTGCCGCAGTTCGTCACCGCCGGCGACCCGGCAGTAACCCATAAGCTGCTGTTCCTCGGTTTCTTCTTCATCCTGATCGGAATGCCGGTGAACGCGCTCGTCGTGCTCGCCTCCGACGGACTGGCGACATGGCTGCAGAACAACAGGAAAGTCCTGCGCGGCATGGACTATACCTTCGCCGGCGTCTTCTCGATCTTCGCCGTGAAGATCTTCATGACGCAGGGCCGCTAGGCGATCTCGCTCAGCCGCTGTTTCAGGAACAGCTTTTCCGCATCCGACTGCGAGAGCTCGATGGCCCTCGCATAAGCAAGCCTCGCTTGGTCGATCTGGCCATCGCGCGCTAAAAGATCCGCCTGTACGGCATGGAAGGGCTGATATTGCACCAGCGCCATGGCGATCGGCTTCAGGCGCCCGAGCGCGGCACCCGCCCCCTCGACATAGGAAAGCGCGACGATCCGGTTCAGTTCATAGACCGGGTTATCGGCGGTGCGGGCCAGCTCACCATAAAGCAGGGCGATCTGCCGCCAATCCGTGTCTGCGAAACTCCGCGCCTCCGCATGCACGGCGATAACCGCCGCCTGTAGCTGATAGGGTCCCGGACAGCCCCGCTTGAGCGCCCGCTCGATCAACGCAACACCCTCGTCTATGACCGCGCGATCCCACAAGCTGCGATCCTGCATTTCGAGCGTGAGTATCCCGCCACCCTCACCGATCCGCGCCGCACGCCGGGCATGGTGCAGGAGCATCAGCGATAGCAGCCCCTCGATCTCCGGCTCATCCGGCCGCAGCGCCGTCAGCAGCCGCCCGAGGCGGATTGCCTCGTCGCAGAGATCGGCGCGGATATGGTTGCCGCTGCCGGAGGCATAGCCTTCATTGAAGATCAGATAGACGACGGCGAGCACGCTTTCGAGCCGCGCTGGCCAGCCATCCGGTCCCGGCACCTCATAGGCTATACCCGCCTTGGCGATCTTGTCGCGAGCGCGCACCAGCCGCTGCGCCATCGCATCGTGCCGGTCGAGGAAGGCATCGGCGATCTCTTCGGTCTTCAGCCCGCAGACGGAGCGCAGGGTCAGCGCCACGCAGGTCTTCCGATCGATCGCCGGATGGCAGCAGGCAAAGATCAGCTTCAATCGCTCGTCGCCGATCGGATCGGCCTCATCCAAGACCGGGGACGCATTTTCGAGCTCGATCAGATGGGCAATCTCCACCGACTTCTGCCGGAAATTGGCCGAGCGCCGCAGCCGGTCGATCGCCTTGCGGCGGGCCACCTGCACCAGCCAGGCATTCGGCGAGGCCGGCAGGCCGTTCCGGTTCCAGTGGATGAGCGCGGATTCCAGCGCATCCTGTAAACTGTCCTCGGCCAGCTGGAAATCCCGCAGCGAGCCCACCAGGCTGGAGAGGAGACGGCCACCGTCGCGCCGGGCGATCCTGTCGATCGCTTCGGCAATCGGGGCGGCGGCCGGAACCTCGCTCATCAGCGGTCGAAGACCATGATCGGCCGCACCTCGACGCAGCCCATCGCCGCATGCGGGATCATCGCCGCATACTTGATGGCGTCATCGAGATTGTCGCAGTCGAAGATGTAGAAGCCGCCGAGCTGCTCCTTGGTGTCGGCGAAGGGACCGTCCATGGTCTCGGTCCTGCCGTTGCGCACCCTGACGGTGGTCGCGGTCGTTACCGGCTGCAGCGCATCGCCGGCGACCCAGATGCCATCGCTCTTGTAGGTCTCGGTCGCCGTCGCATAGCCGCTCATCATCTTGCCGAATTCCGGAGAATCCGGCGGCGTGCGGGTGCTCGGGTCCATGTAGATCAGCGCCATGTATTTCATCGTCCGTCTCCTGAGATCTCCATCGCTCCATTGCGATGGTGACGGATAACGAACGCGATGCAAGCGGATCGACATCGCCGCAGAAATATTTCTCGGAAGACGCTGACGCCGCGATCAGCCGATCAGCAGCGCATCATCGTCGAGCGTCTGGCCGCGCATCTTGCGGAACATCGCGATCAGATCCTCGACCTGGAGATCCTTGCGGCTATCGCCGCTGACATCCAGCACGATCTCGCCGCCATGCAGCATGATCGTGCGATGGCCGTAGTCGAGCGCCTGGCGCATCGAATGCGTCACCATCAGCGTCGTCAGCTTGCGCTCGGAGACGATCTTATCGGTCAGCCCCATGACGAATTCCGCCATGCCGGGGTCGAGTGCTGCCGTATGCTCGTCGAGCAACAGCACCTCGGAACCGGCAAGCGTCGCCATGACGAGCGAGACCGCCTGACGCTGGCCGCCCGAAAGCAGGTCCATGCGGTCGGCCATACGGTTCTCGAGCCCGAGATTGAGCTCGCTGATGCGCTCCCGAAAATGTTCGCGGCGGCGCGGACCGAGTGCCGCAACGAGACCGCGGCGCTCACCGCGACGGGCGGCAAGAGCGAGGTTCTCTTCGATCGAAAGCGAACCGCAGCTACCGGTCAGCGGATCCTGGAAGACGCGGGCAACGAGACCGGCGCGCGCCGCCGTCTGCTTGCGCGTCACATCCGTGGTGCCGATCACCACCTTGCCTTCGCTCGCCAGCACGTCGCCAGCGAGCACGCCGAGCAGCGTCGACTTGCCGGCGCCGTTGGAGCCGATGACGGTGACGAACGAACCCTGCTCGATCGTCAGGCTGACGCCGTTCAGCGCCTTCTTTTCGAGCGGCGTCCCCTTGCCGAAGACGACCCTGATATCCTTGACGCTGATCACGATGCGGCTCCTCCACGGCGAAGACGGGGAGGATGAGCGCGAAGGTCACGAGAACCGCCGTCACGAAATTGAGGTCGGACGCCTGCAGACCGATGAAATCGGTCGATAGCGCCAGCTGGATGGCGATGCGGTAGAGGATCGAGCCGAGCACACAGCCGATCAGCGCGATCAGCAGACCGCGCCGTCCGAGCAGCGTCTCGCCGATGATGACGGCCGCAAGACCGACGACGATGGTGCCGACACCGGAGGTGACATCAGCGAAGCCGTTGGTCTGCGCGAAAAGCGCACCGCCAAAGGCAACAAGCGCATTAGAGATCGCCATGCCGAGATAGATCTGCCGATTGGTATCGACACCCTGGGCGCGGGCCATGCGGGCATTGGCGCCCGTCGCGCGCATTGCCAGTCCCGCATCGCTCTCAAGGAAGCGCCAGACGACGATGACGGCGACCATGACAAGCACGCCGACGAAGAGCGGCCGGACGTAGAAATCGCGAAGTCCATGGCCGAAGAACGGGCTGATCATCGTATCGGCATTGATCAGCGCGACATTCGGCTTGCCCATGACGCGCAGATTGACCGAGAACAGCGCGATCATCGTCAGGATCGAGGCGAGTAGATTGAGGATCTTGAAACGGACGTTCAGCAGCGCCGTGACCATGCCGGCGGCCGAACCCGCAATCATCGCCACCAAGGCGGCAAGCCAGGGATTGACGCCGGCGGTAATCAGCACTGCGGTTACCGCCGCGCCAAGCGGGAACGAGCCATCGACCGTCAGGTCCGGGAAATCGAGAACGCGAAACGCGAGGTAGACACCGAGCGCGACGAAAGCATAGACCAGCCCCAGTTCCACCGCTCCCCAAAATGCAATCTGACTCAAGGCCCCGCCTTTCTTTGTGCCCGTGTTTCCTCGGGTCTTAAAATATCAAACCGCCCCCGTTTAGAAACAGGGGCGGCTTAACGCAATATCAGATGCGTGGAATAAGCGTTACTCGACGACACGGTTGGCGCGCTTCAGCACGCTTTCCGGCAGCGTCACGCCCATCTTTTCCGCGGCCTTCTTGTTGACGACGAGGTCGCTGCCGGCAGCAACCTTCACCGCGATATCGCCGGGGTTCTCACCCTTCAGGATGCGAACGACGATATCGCCGGTCTGCTTGCCGACGTCGTAGTAGTTGAAGCCGAGGGCCGCGATCGAACCGCGATTGACGGAATCCGTGTCGGCGGTGAACAGCGGCAGCTTCGCTTCTTCGGCAACGGCAACCGCGCCTTCGAGAGCCGAGATGATCGTGTTGTCGGTCGGAACGTAGATGACGTCGGCACGGCCGACGAGCGCACGGGCGGCACCCTGAACTTCAGCGGACTTGGTCGCAGCCGACTCGACAACCGTCAGACCGGCCTTCTCGGCTTCCGTCTTCAGAACGGCGAGCAGCGAAACGGAATTGGCTTCGCCCGAATTGTAGAGATAGCCGATCGACTTCACGTTCGGCAGGATTTCCTTGATGAGCGCGATATGCTCGGCAACCGGCGACATGTCCGAGAGGCCGGTGACGTTGCCGCCGGGCTTGTCCATGTTCTTGACGAGCTGTGCGCCGAGCGGATCGGAAACGGCGGTGAAGACGACGGGAATGTCGCGCGTCGCGGAAACCACGGCCTGAGCCGACGGCGTGGAGATCGGAACGATGACGCTCGGATCCTCACCAGCGAACTGGCGGGCGATCTGCGCGGCCGTTGCCGGGTTGCCCTGCGCGGATTCGAAGAGGAACTTGAGGTTCTCGCCTTCCTTGTAGCCGGCGGCAGCCAGCGTGTCCTGAACGCCCTTGCGCACGGCATCGAGCGCCGGATGTTCGACGATCGCCGTCACGGCAACGGTCACGTCTGCAGCCTTGGCAGGCAGGGTAAGGGCAAGGGTCGCCGCAACGGCGAGCAAGATCGAACGCATTTTGTCCTCCATCAAATGATCAAGGCGCTTCTAGAAAAAGAGAAGCGCCCGATCAATCGCAAAGAACTGTTACAAGGATCAAACTTGCTGATCAGTCATCCGCGCCGTGATTGGCGATCATCATTGCCTCGAAGGCGAGACGCTCTGTCTTGCGCATGCGCTCGGATTCCGATTTCAGCTGACCGCAGGCGGCGAGAATGTCACGGCCACGCGGGGTGCGGATCGGCGAGGCATAGCCGGCCGAATTGATGAAGTCAGCAAACTTCTCGATCTGCGCCCAGTCGGAACACTGGTAGTTCGTACCTGGCCACGGATTGAACGGTATCAGGTTGATCTTGGCCGGCACGCCCTTCAGAAGCTGGATCAGCCCCTTGGCATCCTCCAGGCTATCATTGACGTCCTTCAGCATCACATATTCGAAGGTGATGCGGCGGGCATTCGACAGACCCGGATACTTCCGGCAGGCGTCGATCAGTTCCTTCAGCGGATACTTCTTGTTGATCGGCACGAGGATGTCGCGCAGGTCGTCGCGGACCGCATGCAGCGAGATCGCCAGCATGACGCCGATCTCATCGCCGGTGCGGAAGATCTCAGGCACGACGCCGGATGTGGACAGCGTGACGCGGCGCTTTGAGAGCGACAGGCCGTCGCCGTCGGTAGCGATCAGCAGCGCCTGCTTGACGGCATCGAAATTGTAGAGCGGCTCGCCC
Organism: Rhizobium sp. BG4; assembly: GCF_016864575.1. Lineage (NCBI taxonomy): Bacteria > Pseudomonadati > Pseudomonadota > Alphaproteobacteria > Hyphomicrobiales > Rhizobiaceae > Rhizobium > Rhizobium sp. BG4. Next base: position 2,046,566 of record NZ_CP044125.1, on the reverse strand, counting down.
ATGCCCATCATGACGATGTTGGAGACCTTGCGGCCTTCGGCCGGCATGATCGTGCCCTGCGGCGCTTCGCGGTCCGGGAAGTCGCCCAGCCGGTCGCGCGCCAGCAGCAGCTGCGACAGAATTTCCTCAGCCGTCAGGTTGCGCACCAGGCGCTGCGTGCCGGTGTGACAGAAGGAACAGGTGAGCGTGCAGCCGACCTGACTGGAAATGCAGAGCGTGCCGCGCCCCTCTTCGGGAATGTAGACGGCCTCGATCTCGACGGGGCGGCCGGCGCCACGCGGCGGAAAGCGCAGCAGCCACTTGCGGGTACCGTCGTTGGAAACCTGCTCTTCGACGATCTCCGGACGCGCGATGGTGAAATGCTGCTTCAGCGTCTCGCGCATATCCTTGGAGATATTCGCCATGTGATCGAAATCGGAGACACCGCGCACATAGATCCAGTTCCACAACTGGCTAACGCGCATCTTGATCTGCTTTTCCGGCACGCCCTTTTCGCGCAGCGCCTCGGCCATCTGTTCGCGCGAAAGGCCGATCAGCGAGGGCTTCTCATCGCCGATCGGAGCGCGCGGCGCCTGCGGCTTGGTAACGGCCATAGCATCCATGACGGACATAGTTCTTCGATCCCGAAATCAAAACTGGACGCGTCCCGGAAAGCCGGAAGACTTGGCGGGCGGCATCGGCAGTTCGCAGAAAGTTGAATGCGGAGCTGCGATCAAGGCCGCATTCGTTCCGCTGTTGCGCCGGGCTTTATCATCATTTTCCCCGCACGTCACTATAGATGGAAACGGCAAAGGCCGGCGCAAGGCCGGCCTTTGAATTCTAAGAGGAAGCGGAGAAGCTTACTTGCAGCTTTCGATCTGCTTCAGCGCGGCCGAAATGCCCGACAGCGAATAGGCGTAGGAGGTACCGGTGCCCTTGCGGGAAACGGCGGTAACCGTCATCGAGTGCCCGCCCTTCATGGCGGCGACCAGCGCCGGCTCCTGAGCGGCATTCTCGACCCAGCCAGCCTTGTCCTTGGTGAACATGACGAAGGTCTTGTTGTCGATGACAACATTGATCTTGGAGTTTTCCTTGACCGTGTAGCCCATCATCGCCTGCGGCTCGTAGGAGATGTTCTGGCCCGGGCGCTGCGACACGATGAAGAAGTTGTCGCCGTGATCGACGCTTGCCGGCTGCTTCGTCGTCGGAACGGACAGAACGTAGCAAACGGTGCTGTTACCCTGCTTGTAGGAATAAGCGCCCCAAGCCTGGAACTGCTGGATGCGGGTCGGCGCCGAAGCTCCGCCCTGCTGTGCTCCTGCGACTCCGGCCGTGATGAGAACGAGAGCGAGAGCGGGTGCGATACTTTTTACAAACATTGATTTCCTGCCGGTTCTTGCGATTCAGCGCCCGTTCGAGCGGGCTGCGCTTTCGTCACGATCTGCTTTATTTTGACTTAATTCAGGTTACCAAAGCGTCAACGGAGACCGTGATATGTCTCCACCTGTGTCATTTAGGCCCGAGTGTCAACGTTCGGCTTGGTGCGGATGCCTGTGTGATGTCCTTGCATTGATGACGGCGCGTCATCCCTTCGAGGGCAATTTAAGACATAAAGATTCAGGCAAGAGTTTGACCTTTCGAAAATCCGTTGTACCTCATTAAGGTATTGGAAATCCGTCGAAGAATTGCCTGAGCCAGGGGGCCCGTAACCGGACATGGATGCTGAGGAAAAACAGCGTTTCGCTGCCCTCGCAAAAGCAGTCGCAGAACGGCGCGATCAGCAGGCCTTCTCCGTCCTGTTCGATTATTTCGCGCCGAGGCTGAAATCCTGGCTGCTACGTCAGCGCATGCCTGCAACCGAAGCCGAAGAGCTGGTTCAGGAAGTGATGATCGTGCTCTGGCACAAGGCCGATCTCTATGATCCCGCGCGCTCGTCGCTTTCGACCTGGCTCTTCCGCATCGCCAGAAACCGCCGCATCGACCTGCAGCGCCGCGCCCGTGCGCGGGTTCTCGACGAGGACGATCCGACGCTGCAGCCGCCCGCCGAGATCGGCGCCGACGAGGCCGTCGCCAACGATGACCGCGATGCGCATGTGCGCGCCGCCGTCAGCCAATTGCCGGAGGAACAGCGCGAAATGCTGAAGGCCGCCTTCTTCCTGGGGCAGTCGCATTCGGAGATCGCCGAAGCCACAGGACTTCCGCTCGGCACAGTGAAGTCGCGCATCAGGCTCGCCTTCGGCAAGCTCAAGAAGGTTCTGGAGGCGCAGACCGCCTAGGCGCGACCGGCCTAGATCGTCTTCATGCCCTCGGGCTGGTCCGCAAGCGCCCGATCAGCCGCTTCGTAATGCTTCGGCTTCATATGGCCGCTGACCATGGCAAAGGCCGCCGACAAGACGGCGACGTCGTCGGAAAAGCCGATGACCGCGAAGACATCGGGGATCAGGTCGAAGGGCAGGACGAAATAGGCGAGCGCAGCAAGCAGGATGCCGCGCACGCGCGTCGGCGTCTGCGGGTCGAGCGCGCAGTAGAAAGCGGCAACGACGTCGCGCGAGAACGGGATCTGCCGGACGGCCCGCTTGAAGGTCGGCCAGAACTTCTTGCGCACGGCTTTCTCCCGGCGGCTCTGGGTTTCCTCATCGCCGGGCAGCAGGATCTCACCATATTTGACGTCGTCCATTCCGATCTCCTCAAAAGGCATGCGCTGATATGGGGATTGAACACGCCGATTCAATTGTTCGTGTTCGAACCCGCCGCCTTGTCCATCGCCTTGGCGAGCTTGAAGTCCAGCTCGGTAAGTCCGCCCGCATCATGCGTGTTCAGTTTCACCTCCACCTTGGAATAGACATTGAACCATTCCGGATGGTGGTTAAGCTTCTCCGCCGTCAGCGCCGCCTTCGTCATGAAGCCGAAAGCCTCGACGAAACTCGCGAACTTGAAAGTCTTTGAGATCGATTGTCCGTCATCGGCAAGCGCCCAGCCGCTCACACCAGCAAGCTGCTCGTCGATCGCCCGGCGTTCCAGTTTCTCCATCTTCATGTCATGGTTCTCCCATCGTTTTTCAGAACAGGCTTTTCATGAAACGCGTCAGCATCCTGTTTGTTTGCATGGGCAATATCTGCCGGTCGCCACTTGCGGAAGGTATCTTTCGCCATGTCGCGGCCGAAAGCGGGCTTGCCGAAATCGTCTCGATCGATTCAGCCGGCATCGGCGGCTGGCATGAAGGCGATCAGCCCGACCCTCGCTCGATCGCAACGGCGGGAAGCCACGGCATCGACATTACCGGCCAGAGGGCGCGCCGCATCCGCTCGTCGGATTTTGCAGCATTCGACCTGATTGTCGCAATGGATCGCAGCAACGTGGCGGAGCTGAGGCGCAAGGCGCCGGATGCCAGAAACATCCACCTGTTCGGAGACATCGCGCTCGGCACCGGCGAAGACATTCCGGACCCCTATTACGGCGGCCCGGAAGGTTTCGAAGCGGTCTATGCCAGGCTTCACACCGGCTGCATGAAGCTCGCAGGCATGCTCGGCGCCGAAAGCGCTTCGTGGAGCGGGAACACTTCCTCGGTCAGGTAAGGACCGCCGCCGACCGATTCCCGCGATGACAGCAATACGAAGCGGGGTACGGTGAAGGCCGAGGTCTGGAAATTGCCGCGGCCCGAGAGGTAGTGCACCACATCGTCAACCCGCGACGACTTGAGGCGGGCGAGCGTGACATGCGGGGTAAACTTGCGGGGATCCGGCGGCAGGCCGATGCGCTGGCAGATCCGTTCGATTTCGGCCTGAAGCGCATACATCTCCGGCGATGGCGTGACACCGGCCCAGACCGAATGCGGCTTCTTGGAACCAAAGGCCCCGATGCCATCAAGCCTGATCTGGAATTCGGGCCTGTCGATTCGATCGAGCCGGTCGACGATCTCGTCTGCCGTGCGGCCATCGACATCGCCTATGAAGCGAAGCGTGATGTGGTAGTTCTCCACATCGATCCATCTGGCACCGGGAAGACCACCGCGCAGCAAAGAGAGGCTCATCGCCGCATTGCGCGGAATTTCGAGGGCGGTAAATAGTCTCGGCATAACGAGCACTCCCCGAATCTTTTGCAGGTGCTAACACGGAATCACGCATTGGTGAGCCGCGCAAGCCCCTATTTCTTCACAGTAGAAATCGTCCGGATGAAATTTGTGACAGCCGGCTCCATCTTCTGGACCATGACATCTACACCCTTCGAATTGGGATGCATCCCATCCTCCAGCTTCAGGCTGGCATCCATGACGACGCCGTCGAGAAAGAAGGCGTAGAGCGGAACCTGATGTTTTTGCGCCAGTTTCTCGTAGATCGGATTGAAGCGCGCCGCATAGTCCGCACCCATGTTCGGCGGCGCCATCATGCCGGCAAGCAGTACCGGAATGCCCCGCTCCTTTAGCCGGGTAATCATGGCGTCGAGATTCTTCTCGGTTTCTTCGGGCGGAATTCCCCGCAGCGCATCATTGGCGCCGAGTTCGAGAATCACACCATTCGTGCCGTCGGGAACCGACCAGTCGATTCGCGCCAGACCGCCCGTCGACGTGTCGCCGGAAACCCCTGCATTTGTGATCGCAACGTCTTCGCCCTTGGCCTTAAGCGCCGCCTGCAGCTTTTCCGGAAAGCCGTCGCCGGGTGGCAGCTGGTAGCCCGCCATCAGACTGTCGCCGAAGCCGACGAGATTGAGCGTCGCCGCCTGAGCCATGGAACTTGCGAGCAGAGAGCCTGCAATGACAGCGATGTGAAGCAGGCCAACTTTAAATCTCATTCCGCTTTCCCTAAATTGTCGAAGTCTTTAAGATTTATATAGGGCTATTTTCTTTGGCAAAAACCATCATCGAGCTGAAGCACGCGGATTTGACCTTGGGCAATGCCGCCGCATCCGTGCATGTGCTAAAGGGCATCGACCTGACAATCGCCGCCGGCGAATCGGTCGGCATCGTCGGCCCCTCCGGATCCGGCAAGTCGACGCTGCTGATGGTGCTGGCTGGTCTTGAAAGGCTCGATAGCGGTGAGATCCACATCAACGAAACGCCGCTCCACGCGATGAGCGAGGATCAGGTCGCCGATTTCCGCGGCCGCAATATCGGCATCGTCTTCCAGTCCTTCCATCTGATCGCCAACATGACGGCACTCGAAAACGTCGCCGTTCCCCTCGAGCTCGCGAATGTTCCGAACCCCTTCGAGATCGCCCAGCGCGAGCTGCGCTCCGTCGGCCTCGGCGAACGCCTCAACCACTATCCCGGTCAGCTCTCCGGTGGAGAACAGCAGCGTGTCGCCATTGCCCGCGCTCTCGCCCCATCGCCTGCCCTGCTGATCGCCGACGAACCGACCGGCAATCTCGATACCGATACCGGCCGCCAGATCGCCGACCTGCTGTTCTCCAAACAGACCGAGCGCGGCATGACGCTGCTGCTCGTCACCCACGACAATGCGCTCGCGAACCGCTGCTCGCGGCAGATCCGCGTGCGCTCCGGCAAGATCGAAGGCGACAGCGCCGTCCGCCAGTCTGCGGCAGCCATCGCATGACGCTGATCACCCCGCGCGCTTCGCTCGCCTTCCGCCTTGCCCTTCGCGAACTGCGCGGCGGCCTCAGAGGCTTCTACATATTCCTCGCCTGTATCGCGCTCGGCACCGGCGCCATTGCCGCCGTCAATTCGGTCTCGACCTCGATCACCGATACGATCGCCTCACAGGGGCAGGAACTGCTGGCCGGCGACGTGCGCTTCGAGCTGAACAATCGCGAGGCAACGCAGGACGAGATGAATTTCCTGCGCGGCCTCGGCAAGGTCTCGACCTCCACCGGCCTGCGCTCCATGGCACGCAAGCCCGACGGTACCGATCAGGCACTGGTCGAGGTCAAGGCCGTCGACGACGCCTATCCGCTGTACGGCACCTTCCAGTCCGAACCGGACTATCCGCTTGCCGCGCTGCTCTCCACCCAGAGCGGCACCTACGGCGCCGTCGCCGCCCCGCTGCTACTTGAGCGTCTCGGGCTGTCGATCGGTGACGAAATCCTGCTCGGCAATGCGACGCTCAACATAACAGGCACCGTGAAGACCGAGCCGGACGCCCTCTCTGAAGGCTTCGGCTTTGCCCCGCGCCTGATCGTCAGCCGCGAGGCGCTGCAGGCATCCGGCCTGATCCAGACCGGCAGCCTTGTCGAACATGCCTACAAGATCAAGCTCGATGATCCCCGAGAAATCGGCACCGTCCGCGATCGCGCCGCCAAGGAATTCCCCTCCGCCGGCTGGTCGATCCGCACCAGCGACCGCGCAGCCCCTCGCTCACCGAAAACATCACCCGCTTCTCGCAGTTCCTGACGCTGGTCGGTCTGACCGCGCTGATCGTCGGCGGCGTCGGCGTTGCCAATGCGGTGCGTGCCTTCCTCGATTCCAAGCGCACGACAATCGCCACGTTCAAGTGCCTGGGTGCACCTGCCTCGGTCGTCGTGCTGATCTATCTCTTCCAGATCGCCATCATCGCCTTCGCCGGCATCCTGATCGGCCTCGTCCTGGGCGCCATATCGCCCGTCATCGCCGCGCAGTTCCTGGCGCAGTTCCTGCCGGTCTCCACCGAGCCGGCGCTCTACCCGGGCGCCTTGCTGCTCGCCACGCTCTTCGGCATCCTGACGACGCTCGCCTTCGCCATCCTGCCGCTCGGCCATGCCCGCGAGGTTCCGGCAACGGCACTGTTCCGCGAGCAGGGCTTCGAAGCCCGCAAGCTCCCCTCCTGGCCCTATATCCTGCTCGCCGCCCTCTTCATGGCCGCGCTCGCGGGCCTGGCGATCGTCACCGCCTATGACCGCTTCATCGCCGTCGTCTTCGTCGGCGCCATCATCTTCGCCTTCGTCATTCTGCGCGTCGTCGCGGCTGTCATCGCCTGGCTTGCGAAGCGCAGTCCGCGCGTTAATTCCCCGGCGCTGCGCCTCGCAATCGGCAATATCCACCGCCCCGGCGCCCTGACCCCCTCGGTCGTCCTCTCGCTCGGCCTCGGCCTCGCTCTGCTGGTGACCCTGACGTTGATCGACGGCAATCTGCGCCAGCAGCTGACCGGACGGATGGCCGAAGGAGCGCCGAACTTCTTCTTCGTCGATATCCAGAGCGCCCAGGTCGAAGACTTCCGCAGTCTCGTCAGAGAGCAGGCGCCGGAAGGCAAGCTCGTCGAAGTGCCGATGCTGCGCGGCCGGATCCTCGCCTTTAACGGCGAGGACGTCACCAAGCGCAAGGTGCCGCCCGCCGGCCAATGGGTGCTGCGCGGCGACCGCGGCATCACCTACTCCGAAAACATGCCGGAAAATGCCTCGCTGACCGAAGGCAGCTGGTGGCCGAAGGATTACAGCGGCGAACCGCAGGTCTCCTTCTCCGCCGAAGAGGCGGGAGAGCTCGGCCTCAAGGTCGGCGATACCGTCACCGTCAACGTGCTGGGCCGCAACATAACCGCGCGCATCGCCAACCTGCGCAAGGTCGAATGGGAGTCGCTGTCGATCAACTTCGTGATGGTCTTCTCGCCCAACACCTTCCGCGGCGCCCCGCATGCCTGGCTCGCCACACTGACCGATCCGTCCGCCACACCGGCCGAGGAAGCGGCGCTCCTGAAGACCGTCACCAACACCTATCCGACGATCACCAGCGTCCGCGTGAAGGACGCGCTCGATATCGTCAACGAGCTGGTCGGCCAGCTTGCGACCGCCATCCGCGCCGCAGCCTCCGTCGCCCTGATCGCCTCGATCCTCGTCCTCGCGGGTGCCCTCGCCGCCGGAAACAGGGCGCGCACGCATGATGCCGTCGTCTTGAAGACGCTAGGTGCCACCCGCTCCATGCTGATCCGCGCCTTCAGCTACGAATATCTCATCCTCGGCGTCGCTACCGCGATCTTCGCGCTGCTTGCCGGCGGAACGGCCGCGTGGTTCGTCGTCAGCCTCATCATGAAGCTGCCCTCGGCCTTCCTGCCGGATGTCGCCGGGCTGACGCTGGTGACGGCACTTGTGCTGACCGTCGGTATCGGCCTGATCGGCACATGGCGCATTCTCGGCCAGAAGGCAGCACCCGTTCTGCGCGAGCTCTAGAATGAGCGTTTGACGAAATAGCTTCACCTTACGGCGATTTAACCCCGCCGCTGGTTGCAAGGGCCTTGTTTGCTAGGGGCGAAAGCCTCATATTGTCTGCAGGCATGCTGGAGCTCCGCAGCGGCGCCCGGGTCGTAAAGCCCGACACCGTATTCACATCGGAGCTTGTATAGAGGAAACAATGGCTGACCTTCGTAACTACCAAAGCCGGGCACAGACTGGCGAGATGATCGACCAGGGGCTGCGCTCCTATATGCTCAAGGTCTACAACCTGATGGCGCTGGGTCTGGCGATCACGGGTGTTGCGGCCTATCTCGGCTTCAATTTCGCGGTCCAGGACAATCAGCTGACGCAGTTCGGCGTACTGCTTTTCCAGTCGCCGCTTCGCTGGGTCGTGATCCTTGCTCCGTTGGCTGCGGTCTTCTTCCTGAGCTTCCGGATTAACCGCATGAGCGTTGCCGCCGCGCAGACGACCTTCTGGGTCTATGCCGCGCTGGTCGGCCTGTCGCTCTCGTCGATCTTCCTGGTCTACACGCAGTCGAGCATCACGCAGACCTTCTTCGTGACAGCCGCTTCGTTTGGCGCCCTGTCGCTCTACGGCTACACGACCAAGCGTGATCTCTCGGCCATGGGCTCGTTCCTGATCATGGGTCTCTTCGGCCTGATCATCGCGTCGATCGTGAACATCTTCCTGGGCTCGTCTGCCCTCCAGTTCGCGATCTCGGTGATCGGCGTCCTGATCTTCGCAGGCCTCACGGCCTACGATACCCAGCGCATCAAGGAACTGTACTATGAAGCAGACGGTGCTGAAGTCATGGGCCGCAAGGCGATCATGGGCGCCCTGACGCTCTACCTCGACTTCATCAACCTGTTCATGTTCCTTCTGCAGTTCATGGGTAACCGCAAGTAACACGGAACGACTGCCGGCGAGGGCAACCTCGACCGGATCAAAGACACAAGCCGCCTGCAGCAGAGATGTTACGGGCGGTTTTATTTTGCGGAATGAGGATGCGGCGCTTCGCGTGGCGCATCATGACGATCGACATGCGGCCGGCATACGAAAGCCGGCCCTTTGTCTCAGAGCTTGCGCGCCGCCAGACGCCGCCGATCGAGCGCAACATGGTCGGAGCCGCGCTTCGTCAGACGGAATTGCCGCTTCTGGAATTCTCCGCGAATCTCGATAAAGCCCTTCTCCTCGGCCTCGTTCAAGGTCTTCAGGCTGGTGCCCTCGGGAGGAGACTGCCAATCGATGCCGACGGCGGCATGCAGCAAAACCAGGATCTTGATAATTGCGTTTCTCCATGGCTGACGCATGCGGCGACTGTGCCGCCTGAGGCAACGGGCCCGTTCAGCGAATGCCGTTCTCTAGAAGCTCCGGCGGCTTCGGTCAACTCGCTGGCTCTGCTGCCGGGCTCGATGTCACCCTACGCCGTGCCAAAACCAGAGCGGAACGACGGCAACAACGGCCGCAAGCATGATCAGTCTGAATGCACCGGCCCCGATACCCCATTCGCTTTTCCTGTTGCCAAATCTCGCGGCGAATGGTTTTCAGCCTGAACCACACTCCAGACATCGGCCGCCGAATGACCGTTAACCTCCGCGATATCTCCACCTCCGACCTCGACGCCATCACCGCGATCTACCGTGAATCCGTACTGTCGGGCGTCGCCAGCTACGAGATAGCACCGCCGGAGCGCCAGGAGATGGCAACCCGCCTCTCCGCCATAACCGGCCAGGGCTACCCCTATATTGCCGCCGTTGACGAAAACGGCGAGCTTCTGGGCTATGCCTATGCGTCGGCGTTCCGCACGCGGCCGGCCTATAGATGGATGGTCGAGGATTCGATCTATCTTGCCCCCGCCGCCCGTGGAAAGGGCGTCGGCAAGGCGCTGCTGGCGGAACTGATATCACGCTGCACCGCGCTCGGCTTCCGGCAAATGGTGGCCGTCATCGGCGGCGCCCATCCAGCCTCGATCGCGCTGCATCGTTCATCGGGTTTCGAGGAAACCGGCCTGCTGAAGGGCACCGGCTACAAGCACGGCCGCTGGCTAGACACGATGCTGATGCAGCGTGTGCTCGGCGAGGGCAAGGATACAGACCCGGATCTCTCTGCTTATCCAGGCAGCCTCTACAAGGGCTGAGCGCCTATTTGTCGACGAGCTTCAGCACCTTGTCGAAAACCTTCAACACCTGCGGCAGCTCGTGGCCACGCTTCAGGATCATGCCGTTGGTATTCACCACGGAATAGGCGCCCTGCTTGTTGGCAAGCTTGGGATCTTTCTCGATGGTGAAGAGGGGCATTTCGCCGGAGCGCTTGAAGACGGAGAACACCGCCTTGTCCTTCATGTGGTCGATGGCGTAGTCTTTCCACTCGCCCTCGCCGACCATGCGGCCGTAAATCCACAGGATTGCGTCCAGCTCTCGCCGGTGAAACGTCACCGGCAACGGATCCTTGCTCTGCTTGTATTCTTTAAGATCGACGACGACTGAGGAACTATTGTCGGCGGAACGGTGATCGCCATGCCGCAAATCCGGCTGATCTGTCATCAGTCTCCCTGTGCCTCCGCTTGTGACAGGAGAGTGACAGTTTGCCCGAGCCGCGCCAAATTGCAAGTGCGGCCAGTCATCACATTAATCATATGCTATGCAATCTCCTGAGCGCCGCAATTCAGTCAAAACAGCGCCTCATTTGCAGGGGAAATTCCGCTCACCGATTTGGCGCCAGCGCGCCAAAGGGCCCGGCTGAGCGTATCGACCTTAACCCCAGCCCCGAATACGATCAGCCGGGCCGCCCCGTTTTCCATCTGCCGGAGCAGATGAAACACTCAGATATTCTTGCCCGCCATGATGACGGTTGCGCCCAGGATCGCGGCCGGGTCACCATCAGCCGTAGCAGCCTGCAGCAGAATTGCACAGCCCTCGAGGTCGGCCTTCTGGAGCACCGTTGCAGGTAAGGTCAGGCTTGTTGCCTTTCCGTCCCACATGCCCACGGTTTCAATGTCGCTGACGCTGTTGATGTAGGAAATCTTCTGGCCGCTGTTCTCGCCCTTTTCGACGTCGATGGTCTTTTCCTTGTCGAAATAGACCATGACGACACTGGCCTTGCCCTGCCCGGCGCCGATCTTGATCTCCAGCTCGTCGCCGCGCATCTGCGCATCGACGGGCACGGAGAGACCCTTGCCCTCCGTGGAGAAGCCATTGATCTTACCGTTGATCGCCGAGATGTCGGATCCTGCCATATGGTCGCGGCCATTGACCACCACCTGCGGCGTATAGACGTTGCTGCGGCCGAGCATCCGGGCATAGCCATACTGCCGGTCGGTATTCTGCTTGGAGCTCAGCGTGTCGGTCCAGCCGAGATAATTCCAGTAATCGACGTGATAAGCGAGCGCGATGACGTCGCCCTGGCCGACGATCTTGCGGAATGCCGCATCAGCCGGCGGACAGGAGCCGCAGCCCTGGGAGGTAAAGAGTTCGACGACGCCTTTCGGCTTGCCGTCTTCGGCATGAAGCGGTGCCGCGAGCACCAGACCGGCAATCATCGAAATCAAAAAACGCGGCGACATTGCAACCTCTTTTCCAGAACATGCGGCGGACCGATACCGCAGGCCCCGATTACGACCGTAGAGATAATCCTTCCGGCTCAAAACGGGAAGTAACGAACGGGTGAGACAGGCCCACCCGCCATCGCAGCCGGAACACATCGCCGTGAGCCCCGTCCCGCAAAGAAAAACCGCCGGAGATTGCTCTCCGGCGGCGATTATCATGCGCTTGTCTTAAGAATTAAGCAGCGAGATCACGCAGAACCGTCTGCAGGATGCCGCCGTTGTTGAGGTAGATGACCTCATCCAGCGTGTCGACGCGCGACAGAAGCGGAACTTCCTTCACGGTGCCGTCGCCGTAGGTGATCTTGGCAATCTTCTTCTCACGCGGCTTGATGTTCTCGAGACCTTCGATGGTGACGATTTCGTCGCCCTTCAGGCCGAGGCTCTGCCAGGTCGTGCCCTCTTCGAAGACGAAGGGGATGACGCCCATGCCGACCAGGTTCGAGCGGTGGATACGCTCGAAGCTCTGCGCGACGACAGCCTTGACGCCGAGCAGGTTGGTGCCCTTTGCAGCCCAGTCACGCGAAGAGCCGTTGCCGTATTCGACACCGGCGAAGATGACCAGCGGAACGCCCTCGGCCTTATACTGCATGGCCGCGTCGTAGATCGATTCCTCTTCCTTCGACGGATAGTGGATCGTGAAGCCGCCTTCCTTGCCGTTCGCACCCAGCATGTGGTTGCGGATACGGATGTTGGCGAAGGTGCCGCGCATCATGACTTCATGGTTGCCGCGGCGCGTGCCGTACTGGTTGAAGTCGGCAACGCCGACGCCGTGACCGGTGAGATATGCACCAGCCGGCGAAGCCGCCTTGATCGAACCGGCCGGGGAAATGTGGTCGGTGGTGATCTTGTCGCCGAAGAGACCGAGGACGCGAGCACCCTTGATATCGGAAATGCCGCTACCGGTCTTGCCCATGCCGACGAAGTAAGGCGGGTTCTGGACGTAGGTCGACTGGTCGTCCCAGGCGTAGGTCTGGCCCGGAGGAACCTGAACGGCCTGCCAGTTTTCATCGCCCTTGAAGACGTCGGCATACTTGGACTCATAGAGTTCGCGCGTGACGTACTTCTGGATGAATTCCTGCACTTCGTGCGAGGTCGGCCAGATGTCCTTGAGGTAGACAGGGTTGCCGTTCTGGTCTTCGCCGATCGGCTCCTTGGTCAGGTCCTTCTGGACCGTACCGGCAAGCGCGTAGGCGACGACGAGCGGCGGGGAGGCGAGGTAATTCGCCTGAACGTCTGGCGAGATGCGGCCTTCGAAGTTACGGTTGCCCGAGAGCACGCCCGAAACGATCAGGCCCTTGTCGTTGATCGTCTTCGAGATCGGCGCCGGCAGCGGGCCGGAGTTACCGATGCAGGTCGTGCAGCCGAAGCCGACGAGGTTGAAGCCGAGCTTGTCGAGATCGGCCTGCAGGCCGGACTTGGCCAGATATTCGCCGACGACCTGCGATCCCGGAGCCAGCGAGGTCTTGACCCACGGCTTGGTCTTCAGGCCCTTGGCAACGGCGTTGCGGGCGAGAAGGCCGGCAGCGATCAGAACCGACGGGTTGGACGTGTTGGTGCAGGAGGTGATGGCAGCGATGGCAACGTCGCCATGGCCGAGATCGAAGTCGGTGCCTTCAACCGCATAGCGGTTCGAAAGCTGGCCGGGCTTCTTGTATTCGCCTTCGAGCGAGCCGGCAAAGCCGGACGCGATGTTCTCGAGCGGGATGCGGCCTTCCGGACGCTTCGGGCCGGCCATGGCAGGCACGACGTCGCCGAGGTCGAGTTCGAGCGTATCGGTGAATACGAGGTCGGAACCATCGCCTTCACGCCACATGCCCTGAGCCTTGGAATAGGCTTCGACGAGGGCGATGCGGTCCTTGGTGCGGCCCGACATGTTGAGGTAGTTGACGGTTTCGCCATCGACCGGGAAGAAGCCGCAGGTCGCGCCGTATTCCGGACCCATGTTGCCGATGGTGGCGCGGTCGGCGAGCGGCATGTTGTCGAGGCCCGAGCCGAAGAATTCGACGAACTTCGAAACGACGCCCTTCTTGCGCAGCATCTGAACGACCATGAGCACGAGGTCGGTCGCGGTGACGCCTTCCTTCAGCTTGCCGGTGAGCTTGAAGCCGATGACTTCAGGCAGCAGCATGGAAACCGGCTGACCGAGCATCGCAGCTTCGGCTTCGATACCGCCAACGCCCCAGCCGAGAACGCCGAGACCGTTGATCATCGTCGTATGCGAGTCGGTGCCGACGCAGGTATCAGGATAGGCGATCGTCTCGCCGTCCTCTTCCTTCGTCCATACGGTCTGGCCGAGATATTCGAGGTTGACCTGGTGACAGATGCCGGTGCCCGGAGGAACGACGCGGAAGTTCTGGAATGCCTGCTGGCCCCACTTCAGGAAGCGGTAGCGCTCGCCGTTGCGCTGGTATTCCAGCTCGACGTTCTTGGCGAAGGCCTGCGGCGTGCCGAATTCATCGACGATGACCGAGTGGTCGATGACCAGATCGACGGGAACCAGCGGGTTGATCTTCTCGGGGTCGCCACCGAGCGAAACCATCGCATCGCGCATTGCGGCCAGATCGACGACAGCCGGAACGCCGGTGAAGTCCTGCATCAGCACGCGAGCCGGGCGGTATGCGATTTCGTTTTCGACCGAGCCCTTGTTGACGAGCCATTCGGCAACAGCCTGGATGTGCTCCTTCGTAACCGACTGGCCGTCTTCGAAGCGCAGCAGGTTTTCGAGCAGGACCTTCATCGAATAGGGAAGCTTCGAGACGCCAGCCAGGCCATTCGCCTCAGCCTTCGGAAGGCTGTAATAGACGTAGTCCTTACCGTTGACGGTGAGGGTGGAGCGACAATTGAAGCTGTCAAGAGATTTAGACACGAGATACCCCGTTTCTGATAGCCAACACAGTCGTGCGAACGCCTATGCACTTAATGCACATCAGGATGCGGGTACGGCCATTTCCGCTGTCCGCACGTGGAAAGAATATTCCATGTTCGGCGCAAGGATGAAGTTCACGCCGACCGCTGGCGTGGTTGCGGGTCTTATAGATAATTTCTAAGAAGGGTGCCAGATAGTGCGTGGCCCATTTCGGACATTTTTTGCGACGCAATGACTAAAATCTTAAACAACGGAAATGCCGTGCACCTGACTGCCGAGAAACTCGCTGCGCGCCGGGGCGAAGACCTGATTTTCGAGGACGTGTCCTTCAACCTCGAAAGCGGCGAAGCATTGGTTTTGACTGGCAAAAATGGATCGGGAAAGTCCACTTTACTGCGTGTCGTTGCCGGTCTTCTTCGCCCCGAAAGGGGTGCCGTGCGCTTCACTGATTCGCACGGTTCGGACGAGCATCGCGCCAGCGAAGTCAGCCATTATCTCGGCCATCGGAACGCGATGAAAAGCGAGCTCACGGTCGAGGAAAATCTCGCCTTCTGGCAGGACTTTCTGGGCGACGTTCTCGGCGTCTCCGGCATGTCGATCGCCGATGCCGCCGACGCTGTCGGCCTCTCCGGCATTACCCACCTCCCCTTCGGCTATCTCTCTGCCGGCCAGCAACGCCGCTTCGCCTTCGCCAAGCTGCTCGTCGCCTATCGCCCGATCTGGATCCTCGACGAGCCGACGGCGGCGCTTGATGCCAGCGCCGACAGGCTGTTTGCGGAGCTGATCGGCGCGCATCAGAGAAAGGGCGGCATCGTGCTGGCGGCGACGCATCAGCCGCTGGGGTTGGAGAATGCGCGGGAATTGCGGATGACGGGATTTGCGGGTGTGGATCAGGGGGTGTGGGGATGAAGTATTCATTTTCCGCTGCATCAAAGGCCCCTCCCCAACGTTTGCGATCCCCCAAGCAGATGTTGGCCATTCTCCACTACGAGGGCAGCGGGCTAAATCCCTCCCCCCTGTGGGGAGGGGTTGGGGAGGGGTTTTCATTCATAGAGGGCCAAACCCCATGAAAGCCCTCTTCCTCCGAGACCTCAGGCTCTCCATCCGCTCCGGCGGCGGCGCGCTCATCGGCGTCCTGTTCTTCCTCACCGTCGTCGCCGTCATCCCCTTCGGCGTCGGCCCCGATCTCAACCTGCTCTCGCGCATCGGCCCGGCGATCGTCTGGATCGGTGCCCTGCTTGCCGCCCTCCTCGGCCTCGACCGCCTCTTCCAGGCGGAGCGCGACGATGGATCGCTTGATATCCTGCTGATGCAGGAAGCGCCGCTGGTGCTAACGGTCTTCATGAAATGCCTAGCGCACTGGACGGCAACCAGCCTGCCGCTCGTCATCGCCTCGCCGCTGCTCGGTCTCTTCATGAACATGAACGAAACGGCGATCGGCGCGACGATGCTGACGCTGCTGGTCGGCTCGCCCGCGATCACCTTCATCGGCGCTGTCGGCGCGGCCGTTGCTGTCGCCCTGCCGCGCGGCGGCCTGCTCGTCTCGATCCTCGTCCTGCCGCTGACGATCCCGGTGCTGATCTTCGGCGTCAGCGCCACCTACGCGGCCGTCGAGGACCCGGCGCCATTCATGCCGCCCTTCCTCGTGCTGATCGCGCTGACGCTGTTCTTCGCCGTCATCGGCCCGGCAGCGGCGGCTCTGGCGCTCAGAAACACGTCGGATTGATCGCGCCGTTGACCGGCATCAATTGCGGGAGAACCGCGTTCAAGGTAAAGAACCGCTCATGAGCGAAACCAGCCTGGCCATCAGCAAATTCAGCGACCTTGCAAACCCGACCCGGTTTCTGGCGCTCGCAAGCCGTGTCATTCCCTGGATGGCAGGCATCACTGCCCTCTGTCTCGCCGTAGGGCTCTATCTGAGCTTCGCGACAGAAGGCGACTACCAGCAGGGCGAGACCGTCCGCATCATGTATATCCATGTGCCCTCGGCCTGGCTGGCGATGATGTGCTACACGGTCATGAGCATCTCGGCGATCGGCACGCTGGTCTGGCGCCATCCGCTGGCCGATGTGTCCGCCAAGGCCGCCGCGCCGCTCGGCGCCGCCTTCACGCTTCTCGCTCTCGTCACTGGCTCGCTCTGGGGCAAGCCGATGTGGGGCACCTGGTGGGTCTGGGATGCGCGCCTGACGTCGGTTTTCGTGCTCTTCCTGATGTATCTCGGCCTGATCGCCCTCAATCGCGCCATCGACGATCCGTCGAAAGCCGCCCGCGTCGTCGCCGTCCTGATCCTCGTCGGCTTCGTCAACATCCCGATCATCAAGTTTTCCGTCGAGTGGTGGAACACACTGCACCAGCCGGCAAGCGTCATGCGCCTCGACGGCCCGACAATCGATCCCGAATTCCTGCGTCCACTCCTCGTCATGGCTGTCGGCTTCACGCTGCTATTCTTCACGCTGCACATCATGGCGATGCGCAACGAGATCTGGCGCCGCCGCGTCGCCGCTCAGCGCCGCCTTGCTGCGCGCATGGCAAGCCGCGAGGACTGATCGATGACGCATGCTTTCTACGTCTACAGCGCCTATGGCTTCGCGGCTTTCGTGACGGTTGCCGTCACACTCTGGATCTGGGCCGACGGCCGCGCCCGCCAGAAGGAGCTCGCTGCCCTCGAAGCCTCCGGCATCCGCCGCCGGTCGGCCCGAAAGAAGGATGACGAATGAGCGCGCCCGAGACGCAAGAGACCAAGGCGCGTGGCCTCAGCCGCTATGCCGTCGCCCTGATCCCGCTCCTCGTCTTCGGCGGCATCGCTGCGACTGCGGCCAAGATGCTCTACGACCAGGACTTCCACGGCAAGGACATCTCGGAAATCCCCTCCGCGCTGCTCGGCACCAAGGCGCCCTCGCTGAACCTCGCACCGCTCGAAGGCTCCAACCTGCCGGCACTGACGGACGCTGCGGTCAAGGGTAAGCTGACGCTCGTCAACGTCTTCGCCTCCTGGTGCATCCCATGCCGGCAGGAACATCCGATCCTAAAGCAGCTCGCCGCCGACGGCAGGCTCAACATCGTTGCCATCAACTACAAGGACAAGAGCGAGAACGCGCTGCAGTTCCTGAGCGAACTCGGCAACCCGTTCAAGGCAATCGGCGTCGATCCGAACGGCAAAGCGGCGATCGACTGGGGCGTCTATGGCGTTCCCGAAAGCTATCTCGTCGCCCCTGATGGAACGATCATCTACAAGCGCGTCGGCCCCTTCGACGAGATCAGCATGAAGGAAGGGCTCTTCCCGGCGATGGAGAAAGTGCTGGGGAAGCCGGCGTCCTAAAACGTCGCATTATATGACTGACGCTTGACCGTGCAGCCCCCTCATCCGGCCCTATCGGGCCACCTTCTCCCCGCTGGGTAGAAGGGATCGGCGACGTCGCGGCATCTTCCCTTCTCCCCGGCGGGGAGAAGGTGCCGGCAGGCGGATGAGGGGGCTGCACGGCAAAACGTCCGCTAAATCGCACCCTGCCAGGTCTTGATCGCCTCGACCGGCCAGATCAACATCAGCACATTGAGCGTCAGATTGTCCCGGATCATGTAGCCGGTGAACAGCTCGAAGAAGATGGCGATCGCGACGGTCAGCGCTACCGGTGCCCGGGCCGCGAAGAAGAAGCCGATCACCATGAACACGGCATCCATTGCCGAATTGATGATGCTGTCGCCGTAATAGTCGAGGGAGATCGTCGCCGCGCGGTAGCGATCGATGATGATGGGCGAATTCTCGAGCAGCTCCCAGCCGGATTCGATCACCAGCGCCAGGAGCAGGCGAGCCGCAAACGGCTTGCCGCGCAGCACGAGATGCGCCAGCCCATAGAACAGGAAGCCGTGGATGATATGCGAGGGCGTGTACCAGTCCGAGAGGTGCTGGGAATTGCCGCTGGAATTGACGGTACCTTCCCAGAGTTTCACATATCCGCAGGTGCAGATGATCGTGCGGCCCATGAAATATTCAGCCACGACCTGCGCAAGGAGCACGGCAAAGCAGGCGAGAACCCAGAAGGTCTGATGTTTCGTGCGCTCGGCCGTACTGTCGAAGCTCACTTCTCGGTTTCTCCCGCAGGCTGGATCGTGTGCTTCAGGATCAGCGGCATCTGCGCCATCGTGAACAGGATGGTGATCGGCATCGTCCCCCAGACCTTGAAGGCGACCCAGAAATCATCGGAGAAATTCCGCCAGATGACTTCGTTGAGCACGGCGAGGAACAGGAAAAAGATGCCCCAGCGCAGCGTCAGCTTCCGCCATCCCTCGGCATCGAGCTGGAAGGCGGCATTGAAGACATAGCCGAGCAGCGACTTGCCGAAGGCGAGGCCGCCGAGCAGCGCCACGCCGAACAGCGCATTGACGATCGTCGGCTTCATCTTGATGAAGGTCTCGTTCTGGAGATAAATCGACAGCGAGCCGAAGATCAGCACCACAATGCCCGAGACGAAGGGCATGATCGGCAGATGGCCAAGGATGATCTTCGAGGCAACCAGAGAAATCACGGTCGCCGCCATGAACAGGCCGGTAGCGACGAAGAGCGGACCGCCGAGCTCGGCAAGAGCCGGGAAGCGATCGACGAGCCACTGGCCACGCAGGTTGGCGAAGAAGAAGATCAGCAGCGGTCCGAGCTCCAGCGCCAGCTTCAGCAGCGGATGATGCCGGTCTGCGGCGGAGGGCGTGATATCGCTTTCGGTGGTCATGCTTTCGTAAAACCTGTCAGTTTCGGGCCGGTCTCAACCGGCCGCGGCTTGCGCGCTCTTGGCGGCTTATCTGTGGCATCATTGACCGATACCGGCAATGGCATGTGCGAAATCCTCGGCCTCGAAGGGCTCCAGATCGTCCACGCCTTCGCCGACGCCGATGAAATAGACCGGCAGTTTGTGCTTGGCGGAGATGGCAACGAGGATACCGCCGCGCGCCGTGCCGTCGAGCTTGGTCATGATCAACCCGTTGACGCCGGCGACGTTGCGGAAGATCTCCACCTGGTTCATGGCATTCTGGCCGGTCGTCGCATCGAGCGTCTGCAGCACGGTATGGGGCGCGTCAGGATCGAGCTTGCCGAGCACGCGCACGATCTTCTCGAGCTCGGCCATCAGCTCCGCCTTGTTCTGCAGGCGCCCGGCGGTATCGATGATCAGTACATCGCATTTCTTCGCCTTCGCCTGCTCGAAGGCGTCATAGGCGAGACCGGCGGCATCGGCGCCGAGCTTGGTGCCGATGAATTCGGATTTGGTGCGGTCGGCCCAGATCTTCAGCTGCTCGATCGCGGCGGCGCGGAAGGTGTCACCGGCGGCGACCATCACCTTCAGCCCGGCGCCCGAGAGCTTGGCGGCCAGCTTGCCGATCGTCGTCGTCTTGCCGGTGCCGTTGACACCGACGACGAGAATGACATGCGGCTTGTGGCTGAGATCGAGCTGCAGCGGCTTGGCGACCGGCTTCAGGACCTTGACGATCTCGGTTGCCATGATGCGCGTGACGTCTTCGCCCGTCACATCCTTGCCGTAGCGCTCCGAGGCCAGCGTATCGGTGACCCGCATCGCAGTCTCGACGCCGAGATCAGCCTGGATCAGCAGGTCTTCCAGATCCTGCAGCGTTTCGTCATCGAGCTTGCGCTTGGTGAAGAGCGCGGTGATCTGGCCGGTCAGCTGCGAGGAGGTGCGCGCGAGACCGGCACGGAGACGCTGGAACCAGCTGAGCTTCGGCTGGATGACGACGGGTTCGGGTTCTGGTGCGGCGGCGCCTGTGGCGAAACCTTTCGGGAGGATGGGTGACTGTTCGGACGGCGCGTCTTCGGCGTCCGATACTTGTTCAGCCTGCGCTTCTTCGATGTCCGCGGGTGCGATACCCCCCTCTGCCCTGCCGGGCATCTCCCCCACAGGGGGGGAGATTGGCTGAGCGGGGAGGTCTTGCGCCACTTCGGCGTCGAGAAGGCTTTCGTCTTCCTTCGAGAGGATTTCTTCCGGGAAAGTTTCAGTCGGCTCTACGCGGCCTTCTTCGCGATCGGGAACAGCATCCTCGACCTGATCTCCCCCCGTGTGGGGGAGATGTCCCGTAGGGACAGAGGGGGGTGTTTCCGCAGGGATCGCAGTAGAATCCTCAATCTCAGCCTCGGCTTCCGCCTCCAGCAAAGACAACGGCACCACACCCACATCGCTCATCTGCGCGACATCAGGCAGGATCGCCGGCTCTTCCGCTTCCTCAGCCACCTCAGGCTCGGCAACATCAGCAACAGGCCCGCCAGCCGTCTCCACCTCTTCCGGCAGCACCGGATCGGCAGCAACCGGCAGTTCTTCCTTCACCGGCTCGATGGCGGGCGCAGCCTCTTGCGGCTTTGCCTCTTCGAGCGGCTTGCCGAAGGTGAAGACCTTTTTGATGAAACTGAGGGCCATGAGAATTCCGTGAAAGTCAGGCGGCCTCTGCGGCCGTCAATTGCATGTCGAGGTGCTTGCCGTTGTGACCGGTGATTTCGGCCTGCAGCATGGAGCGCGGGCGAAGGCCGGGGGCGGCAACGAGCGTGAAGTTTTCGGTATGCGCCAGGCCGTTGTTTTCGACCAGCAGCGATTGCCGCGTTCCAACCATCCTGTCGAGATGGGACTGGTAGAGCGTCTGTCCAGTGGCCCGCAGCCTGGCGGCGCGATCCTTGATCAGCGAGCGGTCGAGCTGCGGCATTCGGGCGGCCGGCGTGCCCGGGCGTGGGCTGTAGGGGAAGACGTGCAGATGTGCGATGCCGGCCTCTTCGGCGAGGCTGACGGCATTGGCAAACATCTCCTCGGTCTCGGTCGGAAAGCCGGCAATCATATCAGCGCCGAGGCTGATCTCGGGCCGCAAACGGCGCACCTGCGCGACGAAATCGAGCGCATCGGCGCGGCTATGCCGCCGCTTCATGCGCTTCAGGATCATGTCGTCGCCATGCTGCAGCGACAGATGCAGATGCGGCATGAAGCGCGGCTCGTCGCCGATCAGGTCGAAGAGATGCTGGTCGGCCTCGATGCTGTCGATTGAGGAAAGGCGGAGGCGCCGGATTTCGGGGATCTGCTTCAGCAGCGTCTTGGCAAGCAGCCCGAGCGTCGGCTGGCCCGGCAGATCGGCGCCGTAGCTGGTGGCATCGACACCCGTCAGCACGATCTCGCTATAGCCGCCCTCGACCAGATTTCGGGCCTGATCGACCACGGCGCCCATCGGCACCGACCGCGAATTGCCGCGGCCATAGGGGATGATGCAAAAGGTGCAGCGGTGGTCGCAACCGTTCTGCACCTGGATGAAGGCGCGCACATGACCGTCGATATGCTTGACCATCTGCGGCGCCGTCGCCTTGACGCTCATGATGTCGTTTACGCGCAGCTTCTCTTCGGCGGACACACCGAAATCGGGAAGCGCGCGATAGGAGGCGCTCTTCAGCTTCTCCTCGTTGCCGAGCACAGCATCGACCTCGGCCATCTCGGCAAAAACCTGCGTCTCGGTCTGCGCCGCACAGCCGGTGACGATGATGCGGGCATGCGGATTTTCCCGTCGCGCGCGGCGGATCGCCTGGCGCGCCTGGCGCACGGCCTCGCCCGTTACGGCGCAGGTATTGACGAGGATGGCATTGTTGAGCCCGGCCTTCTCGGCCTCCGCCCGCATCACTTCGGATTCGTAGGTATTGAGACGGCAGCCGAAGGTAATGACCTCGACGCCGCTCACCGCGCCTCGGCTCCCTGCTCCGCATCGCGCGACCAGCTGCCGGTCGTCGGATCGACCATGCCGGACCATTCCCATTCGGCAGGCCCGGTCATGATGACGTGATCGTCGCGCTCACGCCATTCGATAGAGAGCGAACCGGCATTCGGGCTGCTCGCCACCTTGATTTCGACCTTGCGGCCGGTGCGGCCGGTGCGCGCTGCCGAAACGGCGGTGGCACAGGCAGCAGAACCGCAGGCGAGCGTCAGGCCGGCGCCGCGCTCCCATGTGCGCGTCGTGATCGAGGTGGGCGAGGTGACCTGCGCCAGCGTGATATTGGCGCGCTCCGGAAACATCGGATGGTTTTCGAGCAGCGGTCCGAAGCGGGCGAGGTCGAAGGACATCACATCCTTATCGACCCAGAAGATCGCATGCGGATTGCCCATCGACATGGCCGACGGCGAATGAAGCACCGGATTGTCGATCGGCCCGATCTGCAGCTCGATGCGGCTCGTGTCATAGAATTCTTCGGCGAGCGGGATCTTGTCCCAGGCAAAGACCGGCTTGCCCATGTCGACGGAGATCGTCCCGTCCTCATGCTCGACGGCGTTCAGAATGCCGGCGACCGTCTGGAAGGTGAAGATCTTCTTGCCGGTTTCGGCAGACAGTGCCTGCACGACGCAGCGTGTGCCGTTGCCGCAGGCCTGCGCCTTCGAGCCGTCGGAATTGAGGATGTCGATCCACGCATCGGTGCCGTCGGCCCGGGGATCATGGATCGCCATGATCTGGTCGAAGGCGGTATCCGGATCGGCATTCAGCGCGATCGCGGCATCGGGCGTCACCTTGTCGCCGCGGCCGCGCATGTCGACAACCAGGATCTTGTTTCCAAGCCCGTTCATCTTCGCGAATTCGACCGTTGCGCTCATTGCTGCCACTTCCATTGCTTTCGGGCTGTATATGGCGGAAACGCGGGCGAATTACCAGTGGTTTACCGGGCGCTCACGCAACCGGCACGTCAAACACTTCACCTGCGCGCAGCGGCCGGAAGCGGCCGGGTTCGATACCGCGGGCTGAAAGCGCCTGCTGCAGCGCTGCAACCGGCGCGTCGATCGCCTCGTTGGTCAGCTGGAAGGTGGCGAAATGGTGCCCGGCGACATGGGCGGCGTTGCAGAGTTCCATGCCAACCACCGCCTCTTCCGGGTTCTGGTGCTGCCCCTTCATGAACCAGCGCGGCTCGTAGGCGCCGAACGGCAGGATGGCGAGGCGGAAGCCGCCATGCTTCTCGCGTGTCGCCTTGTAATTGATGCCCTCGTGAAAGCCGGTATCGCCGACATGGTAGATCTTGCCCGCAGGCGTCGAGATGACGAAGGCGGCCCAGAGTGCCATGCGCCGGTCGCGCGTGCCGCGGGCCGACCAGTGATGGCAGGGCTCGGCATCGATCGTCACGCCGTCCCAGTAGGAAAGCTGGTCGCCCCAATCCATGTCCGAGATCTTCGCGTCGGGAATGGCACGGTGGATGATCGTGTCGTTGCCGAGCGGGGTGATGAAATGCGGGCCATGCTCTTCGAACAGCCTCTTCAGCGTCCTGATATCGAGATGGTCGTAGTGATTGTGCGAGACGAGTACGATATCGATCGGCGGCAGGTCCTCGAAGCGGATGCCGGGCGGCGACACCCGCCGCGGCCCGGCGAAGGAAAAGGGGCTGGCGCGATCCGACCAGACGGGGTCCGTCAGAATATTGAGCCCGGCAACCTGTATCAGCAGGCTCGCATGGCCGACCATCGTCACCCGCAGATCCTCGCCATCGATGCGTTGAGCAGGTTTCGCCGGAGGAAATGGGCTGTCGACTGCCTTCGGCCAGCGGAAGCGCCCGCCGCCGAACTGCCAGCGCATCAGCGCGCGAAAGCCGAGCGGCTCGATCCCTTCAGGATTGAAAAACTGAACGCCATCGAAGTGGTCTGAAACCGGCCCCTGATAATAGGAATTGCGCATCTTGGCGTCGGGCATGAGCGAATGGACTCTCGTGGCGGGATGATGCATTTGGGATCGGAAGCGTGGTTTGAGAAGAACCGGAAGCGCTAATTTGGCTGCTTCGGCTTGACTTTCCGGCCGCTTTCCTGTTTACCGCGCCTCAATTCTGCGACGAGCGACATGACTCCGAGCCGCCGACCGGGACCCTGATCCCGGAGGTCCACACCCGACAGCGCGATGCGCCCTCGGGTGCTTTTTGGCTTTGCGTCTTGTTTTCGTCAAGGAAAAGCACAAGGTTTCCGTCATCCCGGAAATCACAAGGAAGAGCCGATGTTTGAAAACCTCCAGGACCGTCTTGGATCCATTCTCAATGGACTGACAGGCCGTGGCGCGCTTTCGGAAGCCGATGTTTCCGCAGCGCTGCGCGAGGTTCGCCGTGCGCTTCTGGAAGCCGACGTCTCGCTGGAAGTCGTTCGTGGCTTCACCGACCGTGTTCGCGAAAAGGCCGTCGGCGCCGAGATCCTGAAGTCGATCAAGCCCGGCCAGATGGTCGTCAAGATCGTCCATGACGAGCTGATCGAGATGCTCGGCGGCGAGGGCGTGGGCGTCGATCTTCATGCCGTAGCGCCCGTCGTCATCATGATGGTCGGTCTGCAGGGCTCCGGTAAGACGACGACTTCGGCAAAGATTGCCAAGCGGCTCACCGACCGCGAAAAGAAGAAGGTGCTGATGGCGTCGCTCGATACGCGCCGTCCGGCCGCCCAGGAACAGTTGCGCCAGCTCGGCGTCCAGACCGGCGTCGATACGCTGCCGGTGATCGCTGGCCAGTCGCCGACCGATATCGCCGCACGCGCCGTCCAGGCTGCGAAGCTCGGTGGCCACGACGTCGTCATTCTCGACACCGCCGGCCGTACGCATATCGACGAGCCCTTGATGGTCGAAATGGCCGACATCAAGAAGAAGTCGAACCCGCATGAAATCCTCCTGGTCGCCGATAGTTTGACCGGTCAGGACGCCGTCAATCTGGCGCGCAACTTCGACGAACGCGTCGGCATCACCGGCCTCGTTCTGACCCGTATGGACGGCGATGGCCGCGGCGGTGCAGCGCTGTCGATGCGCGCCGTCACCGGCAAGCCGATCAAGCTCATCGGCGTCGGCGAGCGCATGGGCGAGCTGGAGGAATTCCATCCCCGCCGTATCGCCGACCGCATCCTCGGCATGGGCGACATCGTTTCGCTGGTCGAGCGAGCCGCCGAAAACATCGACGCCGAGAAGGCGGCTGCCATGGCCGCCAAGATGGCCAAGGGCAAGTTCGACCTGAACGACCTCGCCGATCAGCTGCGCCAGATGCAGAAGATGGGCGGCATGGGCGGCATCATGAGCATGATGCCCGGCATGGCCGGCATGAAGGACAAGATGGCGTCCGCCGGTCTGAACGACAGCCTGTTCGGCCGCCAGCTGGCGATCATCTCCTCGATGACCAAGGCCGAGCGCGCCAACCCCGATATGCTGAAGCATTCGCGCAAGAAGCGCATCGCCGCCGGCTCCGGCACCGACGCCTCCGACATCAACAAGCTTCTGAAGATGCACCGCCAGATGGCGGACATGATGAAGATGATGGGCGGCAAGGGTAAGGGCGGCCTGATGAAGCAGATGATGGGCGGCCTTGCCGGCAAGATGGGTCTTGGCGGCATGGGTGGAATGGGCGGCATGCCCGATCTCTCGAATATCGACCCCAAGCAGCTGGAAGCGCTCCAGAAGCAGGCCGAAGCTGCGGGTCTTGGAAAGCCGGGCGGGGGCATGCCCGGTCTCGGCGGAATGCCGGGTGGCTTGCCCGGGCTCGGTGGCGCCAAGCTGCCGGGTCTCGGCGGTGGTTTCCCGGGTCTTCCCGGTTTGCCGAAGAAGAAGTGAGAGGATCGCCTGCCCCATGATTGATCCAGACGTCAAAGCCCAGCTTTCGGGTTACCGCCAGTCGATCGACAATATCGACGCGGCACTCGTCCATATCCTGGCCGAACGCTTCCGCTGCACCAAAGAGGTCGGCGTGCTCAAGGCCAAGTACCAGCTGCCGCCGGCCGATCCGGCGCGCGAAGAATACCAGATCGAACGCCTTCGCCGCCTGGCGAAGGATGCCAATCTGGATCCGGATTTCGCCGAGAAGTTCCTGAACTTCGTCATCACGGAAGTCATCCGGCATCATGAGCAGATCGCTGCGGACCACGCCGCAGCAAAGTGAACAAACCGCCTCACGAAGCGGTCCAAGAAAGCCTAAGGAGTAAAGAACATGGCACTGAAAATTCGTCTCGCACGCGGTGGTTCCAAGAAGCGCCCGTACTACCACATCGTTCTCGCCGACGCCCGTTCGCCGCGCGATGGCCGTTTCCTCGAGAACCTCGGTTCCTGGAACCCGATGCTGGCCAAGGACAACGACGGCCGCATCAAGCTGAACAACGACCGTATCAAGCATTGGCTTGAGCAGGGCGCACAGCCGACCGACCGCGTTCTCCGCTTCCTCAACGAAGCCGGCCTCGCAAAGCGCGACGCCAAGAGCAACCCGGAAAAGGCAAAGCCGGGCAAGAAGGCTCAGGAGCGCGCTGCTGAAAAGGCTCAGAAGGCTGCTGACGCCGCTGAAGCTGCAGCTTCCGCAGAATAATCCCAGAAGGATTTCCTTATGGGGCGGGCGGCATGGCGACATGCCGCCCGTTTTCGTTTTCAATCCGGTGCACTTCGTTTATGAGAAGCGTGAACTCGGATCGATGCCGGCATTCGGACGAAGGACACCATGACAAAGCTTGAAAACCCGGTGCTGATGGGCACGATCGGCGGCGCGCAGGGCATCCGCGGCGAAGTCCGCGTCAAGCCCTATACCGCTGATGCGACCGCGCTCGGCGATTACGGCCACCTGCACAGCCTCGATGGCCGCGTCTTCGAGGTCCTCGAATTGCGCGAAATGAAGAACATGGTCGTCGTCCGCTTCCGCGGCGTCAACGACCGCAATGCCGCCGAAGCGCTGAATGGCCTCGAACTCTATATCGAGCGCGACAATCTCCCCGACGACGAGCTTGAGGAAGACGAATTCTTCTATGCCGATCTCGAGGGGCTGGAAGCGCTCGACGACAAGGGCGTCAGCTATGGCACGATCACCGGCGTCTTCGATTTCGGTGCCGGCGATCTTCTGGAGCTCAAGGGTCCGGGCAAGCGTCCCGTGCTGATTCCGTTCTCCGAGGCATCGGTACTTGAGATCGATCTTGAAGGCGGCACGATCCGTATCGATCCGATGGCTGCCGGTCTCGTCGACGATCCCGAGGACATCTCCAAGCTCGCCTCCGGCAAGCCGAAGAAAAAGAAGTAAGTCATGGCCTTCCGGGCAACCGTGCTCACCCTCTATCCGGAGATGTTTCCGGGCCATCTCGGCTTCTCGCTGTCAGGCAAGGCGATGGAGCGCGGGCAGTGGTCGCTGGAACCAGTGCAGATCCGTGATTTCACCACCGACAAGCATCGCACCGTCGACGATACCCCGGCCGGTGGCGGCGCAGGCATGGTGCTGAAGCCCGATGTTCTCGCGCGTGCCATCGATACGGTCTCGGAAAACGACAATCGCCCCCGCCTGCTGATGAGCCCCCGCGGCAAACCGCTGACGCAGAAGCGCGTTCGCGAACTCGCTGGGGGTGAAGGCGTCATCATCGTCTGCGGCCGCTTCGAAGGTGTCGACCAGCGCGTCATCGATGCGCGTGAGCTGGAAGAGGTCTCGATCGGCGATTACGTGCTATCAGGCGGCGAACCCGCTGCGCTGACCGTCCTGGACGCGATCGTCCGCATCCTGCCCGGCGTCATGGGTAACGATCTCTCCGGCCTGCATGAAAGCTTCGAGGGCGGCCTGCTGGAGCATCCGCATTATACCCGTCCGCAGGAATGGGAAGGCCGGGAAATCCCCGCGGTTCTGACCTCAGGCAATCACGGCGCCATCGAGAAGTGGCGGCATGAACAGGCCGTCGCCCTGACCAGGAAACGACGGCCCGACCTCTTGGAAGAGTAGACGCCCGGAGAACCGGGCGCATCACATGTCAGGTGGCGGCGCCGACGGCCGAGCCGCGCGTGCTCATGCGCAGCACATAATAAACCAGGCCGCCGATGCCGACGCCGAAGAACCAGCCATAGGTTCCCCACCAATCCGGCAGGATCGAGGTGAAGGTCGGCAGGATCGACGAGAACACCATACCGACAATGAAGGCGATGAAGGCGTTCGTGTGCCAGCCGTTCTGGAAGCGGAATTCGCCGTTCTCCTGGTAGAGCGCGGCAACATCAAGCTCGCCCTTCCGGATCAGATAGTAGTCGACCATCATGATCCCGAAGATCGGCCCCATCGTCGAGCCGATGAAGTTGACGAAATGCGCCGCACCCGTTTCCCACGGAGCGAACGGATAGAGCACCAGCGCGATCAGAGCCGCGATATAGCCGCCCCGCTTGAAGCTGATCTGCCGCGGAAAGACGTTCGAGAAATCGAAGGCCGGCGAGACGAAGTTGGCGACGACATTGATGCCGAGCGTGGCGACGGCGAAGGTCAGAGCCGCAAGCAGCGCCAGGAACCAGCTGTCGAATTTCGCTGAGATCGCTTCCGGATGCAGCAGCACCTCGCCGTAAACGGTGAAGGCGGCCGTAGTTGTGACACCGGCAACAAGGCAGAAGGCGAGAAGGTTGATCGGCAGCCCCCAGAGATTGCCCTTGCGCAAGGTCTTCGTGTCCTTGGCATAGCGCGAGAAGTCGCAGAAGTTCAGGTAGAGCGCTGCGAAATAGGTGATCCAGGTCGCAGCCACGGCCGCAAGTGCCGGGAAGGATCCGGGCTCATAGGAAATGCCTGCGTCCTTGGTCTTTTCGATCAGCACGTCGCGCGGGATTTCGCTGCCGAAGGAGAAGGTGCCGGCCTTGGTGACGAGATAGACGGCAAGAATGAGCATCATGATCCAGACGGCAGGGCCTGCCCAATCCTGGAATTTGCGCACGGTTTCCATGCCGCGCTGGATGATCAGCAGCTGCAGCCCCCAGATGATGACGTAGCAGATCACCTCGAGCGTCGAGTGGCCGAGCATATGACTGTTCTGGTGGAAGGCGAGGATGCTGTCGTTGCGGATGAGAAGCGCAACGATGGCGCCGGATGCCGCCGCCGTCTGCGCGCCGTACCAGAAGCAGGCGACGACCGCGCGCACCAGCGCCGGGAGGTTGGCGCCGAACGTGCCGAAGGAGGCGCGCGCGAGAACCGGGAAAGGCACGCCCGTCTTGACGCCGGCATTGCCGACGAGGCTCATGAGGAAGAAGATGACCAGCGAGCCGATGCCGATCGCAATCACGAAGTTGATGAAACTGCCGCAGAGCAGGAACAGACTGGCGGCGAGATAATAACCCCAAAGACTATGGACGTCGGACGTCCAGACATTGAAGATACTGAAGGCGCCCCACTTCCTCTCCTCTGCAGGCGCCAGGTCCTCGTTATACAACGAAGGCGATGGATTGCTTATCGACATTCATTCCCCTCCAAATTCCCACGGGTCATGATTTGGCCCGAATCAGAATCTGCTCCTAAATTAGGCATTCGACAAATAATTAATCACTGAAGTCGCAGCCATGATCGCGCGGAGAAGCGCAGCGAACCGCCCGGCATTGCGGATTTTCCGGCGGAGAGGGGTGACAAGGTCTGCGTAATAGGGTATGCGCACGCCCGGAATGGGAAAACTCCCATCAGCCAAGCAAAGAAAAACAGACGAATTCGCTCCTGCCTTCACCGGCATATATCTGAGGCTCGACCAAGGATAGATCGTTCAGAGCGCTCTGGCTGTTGAACCAACAATGAGGTTGAGTCATGAACATCATCCAGCAGCTTGAGGCCGAACAGGTCGCCAAGATCGAAGCCCAGCGCACGCTCCCGGAATTTTCCCCGGGCGACACCGTCCGCGTTAACGTCCGCGTCAAGGAAGGCAACCGTACCCGCGTACAGGCCTACGAAGGCGTTTGCATCGCTCGCTCCGGCGGCGGCCTCCAGGAGAACTTCACGGTTCGCAAGATCTCCTACGGCGAAGGCGTCGAGCGCGTATTCCCGGTTTACTCCCCGGCTGTCGAAAGCGTTGAAATCGTTCGCCGCGGTAAGGTCCGTCGCGCCAAGCTTTACTACCTGCGCGATCGTCGCGGTAAGTCGGCTCGTATCGTCGAGAACACCGGCACCCGCGCCCGCAAGCTGAACGAAGCCGAGCGCGCTGCAGTTGCCGAGGAAAAGGCACGCATCGAAGCTGAAAAGATTGCAGCAGCACAGGCTCTCGCCGCCGAAAAGGCAGCAGCAGAAGCCGCTGAAGCAAAGGCAGCCGCAGAAGCAGCAGCCGCCGCTGAGCCGGCAGCAGAATAAGTTCTGCGAAGCAAAATCATTGCATGAAAAGGCGGTCTTCGGCCGCCTTTTCTGTTTTAAGGCAGCAACTGCAAGTTCACCGCTCTTGCCATCGCCTTCTCTTCTATGACAGTTTTCGCCAGCTACATTTTTCCGGGGACTTTTCAGCATGCTTTTCCGCCGCACCATTCTCGCAGGCCTTGCCGCTCTCACGCTCTCGCCGCTCGCGGCCGTCGCCGACACCCTGCCCGATCTCGGCGGCAAGACGGTCGTCGTGGTCACCGAGAACGCCTATCCGCCGTTGCAGTTCGTCGACCCGAAGTCCGGCAAGCAGATCGGCTGGGAATATGATGCGATGAACGAGATCGCCAAGCGGCTGAACTTCAAGGTCGAGTACCAGAACACCAGCTGGGACGCGATGATCCAGGCCGTCTCCGACAATCAGTACAACATCGGCATGACCGGCATCACCATCAAGGACGACCGCAAGGCGAAGGTTGATTTCTCCGACCCCTATATGCGCTCGCAGCAGTTCATGCTGGTCCGCGCCGATGAGAGCCGCTTCACCGACGGCAAGACCTTTGGCGCCTTCAAGGACGGCCTGGTCGGCGCTCAGCCTGGCACCTCGCCCTTCTACACCGCCGTCTACGAGATCCTCGACGGCAACGAGCAGAACCCGCGCATCAAGCTCTTCGAAACCTTCGGCGCCACCGTTCAGGCGCTGAAGACCGGCGACGTCGATACCGTGCTGACCGACGGCGTGGCCGCCAAGGGCTATGTCGATGCCTCGAACGGCGCGCTGAAGGTCATCGGCGGCCCGCTCGGCACCGAGGATTTCGGCTTCATCTTCCCGAAGGGTTCGGACCTTGTCGCGCCCGTCAATGCGGCGATCGCCAGCCTGAAGGCCGACGGTACGCTCGACGCCCTGAACAAGAAGTGGTTCCTCGACTACAAGATGGGCCAGTAATTCCGGATCATCGCAGATGGCGCCACACCCATCCCCGCGATCCGAGAAGGGCGACTATCCCTGGTGGCTGGTCGCCCTTGCCATTATCGGCATCATTCTCGCCATCGTCATCGTCACCAACGGTATCTATGCGCAGGTCTTCCAGACCGTCGTCAACGGCGTGTGGGTGACGGTCTTCGTCACCATCGTCGCCTTCGTGCTGGCAACGGTCCTCGGCCTCGGCATCGCCCTCCTCGGGCTGTCGGACAGCGTCGTCCTCAGGCAGATCTCGCGCTTTTATATCGAGGTCATCCGCGGCATCCCGATGCTGGTGCTGCTCTTCTACGTCGCCTTCGTCGGCGCGCCTGGGATCGTTGCCGCCTATAATTTCCTGATCACGCCGCTCGTCAAAGCCGGCGCCGCCGAGCCTATTCTCGTGCGTGACCTGTCGCTGATGTGGCGGGCGATCATCGCGCTGATGATCGGCTATTCCTCGTTCATCGCCGAGGTCTTCAGGGCAGGCATCCAGTCGGTCGATCACGGCCAGATCGAAGCCGCCAAGGCGCTCGGCCTGTCGCGCTACCACCGCTTCCGGCTGGTCGTCTTCCCGCAGGCGATCAAGGTGATCTTCCCGCCGCTCTCCAACGATTTCGTGTCGATGGTGAAGGACAGTTCGCTGGTTTCCGTGCTCGGAGTCTCCGACATCACGCAGATGGGCAAGGTCTATGCGTCAGGCTCATTCCGCTTCTTCGAGACCTATTCGATCGTCACCTACATCTACTTGATCCTGACGATAGGCCTGTCTCTGGCGCTGCGGCGGGTGGAGATGCGCATGCGCCGGACAAGAGGCCGCTAGGCCGCCTCACGATTCGAATTGCCGACACGCGGAAAAATCGCTATATCCAGCGCCATGGAAAGCAAGTTCAAGTGCATTGGCGCGCATATCTTCGTGCTGCAGGACCATTACCGCCTGCCCGCACGTTTCTTTGCGTCGGTTTGCGGTGCGCTCAACAGCCGACTTCGTTGATCGAATGACGGCCGGCGGGCCTTGCCGCCATTTTTCCATTTTCATCGCATCCAAACACGGATTGAACTGCCATGAGCGCACCGCGTACCCTTTACGACAAGATCTGGGACGATCACCTGGTTGACGAACAGGCTGACGGCACCTGTCTTCTCTACATCGACCGCCACCTGGTCCACGAAGTCACCTCCCCGCAGGCTTTCGAAGGCCTGCGCATGACGAACCGCAAGGTTCGCGCGCCGGAGAAGACGCTGGCGGTGGTCGACCACAACGTTCCGACCTCGCCGGATCGCCACCTCGGCATCAAGAACGAGGAAAGCCGCATCCAGGTCGAGCAGCTCGCCATCAACGCTGCCGAATTCGGCGTCGAATATTACTCCGAGAACGACAAGCGTCAGGGCATCGTCCACATCATCGGACCGGAACAGGGCTTCACCCTGCCGGGCATGACGATCGTCTGCGGCGACAGCCATACCTCGACGCATGGCGCCTTCGGTTCGCTCGCCCATGGTATCGGCACGTCTGAAGTCGAGCACGTTCTCGCCACCCAGACGCTGATCCAGAAGAAGGCGAAGAACATGCTGGTGCAGGTCGACGGCCAGCTGCCGGCAGGCGTCACCGCCAAGGACATCGTTCTTGCCATCATCGGCGAAATCGGCACCGCAGGCGGTACCGGCTACGTCATCGAATATGCCGGCGAAGCGATCCGCGCGCTGTCGATGGAAGGCCGCATGACGATCTGCAACATGTCGATCGAAGGCGGTGCCCGTGCCGGCCTGATCGCGCCTGACGAGATCACCTTCGAATATCTGAAGGACAAGCCGCGCGCGCCGAAGGGCGAAGCGCTGGAACAGGCGATCGCCTACTGGAAGACGCTGAAGACCGACGAAGGCGCGCATTACGACCGCATCGTCAAGCTCAACGCCGCCGAACTGCCGCCGATCGTCTCCTGGGGCTCCTCGCCCGAGGACGTCATCTCGGTTCAGGGTATCGTTCCGAACCCTGATGATATCCAGGACGAGACCAAGCGCACCTCCAAGTGGCGCGCGCTCGACTATATGGGCCTGAAGCCCGGTACGCCGATCACCGATATCAGCATCGATCGTGTCTTCATCGGCTCCTGCACCAACGGCCGCATCGAAGACCTGCGTGAAGTCGCCAAGGTCGTCGAAGGCAAGACCGTTGCTTCCACCGTCAACGCCATGATCGTTCCGGGCTCCGGCCTCGTGAAGGAACAGGCCGAGAAGGAAGGCCTGGACAAGATCTTCAAGGCTGCCGGCTTCGACTGGCGCGAGCCGGGCTGCTCGATGTGCCTCGCGATGAACGACGACCGCCTGAAGCCGGGCGAGCGCTGCGCCTCGACCTCGAACCGCAACTTCGAGGGCCGCCAGGGCTTCAAGGGCCGCACGCACCTCGTGTCGCCCGCAATGGCTGCTGCGGCGGCGATTGCCGGCCACTTCGTCGATATTCGCGAATGGAACTGAGCCTTTAGGTTCAAGAGATGAAAAGGGCGGCCTTGAGCCGCCCTTTTTCGTTTGTGAGGACCCCCGCCCCAAACCCCTCCCCACAAGGGGAGGGGCTTAGCTTGCTGCGCCGCTGTGACCCAACTGACCATCAAATAGGGAGCCGGTGCGCAAACCTCGCGCTCGCCGCAGGCCCCTCCCCCTTGTGGGGAGGGGTTGGGGAGGGGTCTTGACCGCGGGATATTAGAAAGTCGCCGTATACGGATCAGGCCCCATTCGCGCACCCTTGTCGTCGAGCTTGGCGATCGCAGCCATATCCTCGGCATCCAGCTTGAAATCGAAAACCTTGAAGTTTTCTTCGATGCGCGACGGCGTTACCGACTTCGGGATGACCACGAGGCCGGTATCGATATGCCAGCGGATGATCACCTGCGCCGGCGTCTTGCCGTGCTTCTTGGCAATGGTGCCGATCACCGGGTTGGCGATGAACTTGCCCTGGCCGAGCGGGCTCCAGGATTCGGTGACGATATTGAGCTTCTGGTGCGCTTCCTGCGCCGCCTTCTGCTGGAAGTCGGGATGCAGCTCGATCTGGTTGATCACCGGTACGACGCCGGTATCGCCGATGATGTGCTCCAGATGATCGGGATAGAAGTTCGAAACGCCGATCGAGCGCGCCCGGCCCTCTTCCTTGATCTTCACGAAAGCCTTCCAGGTCTCGCGGTAGAGGCCGCGATGCGGCGAGGGCCAGTGGACGAGGTAGAGATCGACATAGTCCATGCCGAGCTTCTTCAGGCTGCCGTCGAAGGCGCGCAGCGTATTGTCGTAGCCCTGATCGGTGTTGCGCAGCTTGGTGGTGATGAACACGTCCTTGCGGTCGAGACCGGAGGAACGGAAGCCTTCGCCGACACCCTGCTCGTTGTCGTATCCGGATGCCGTATCGATGTGGCGGTAGCCGGCTTCCAGCGCCTTCAGCACTGTCGGCGCGGCAATGTCCTGCGGCGTCTGCCAGACGCCGAGGCCGACCTGCGGGATGGAATGTCCGTCATGGAAAGTAATGATGGGTTGATTGGCCACAATATGTCTCCGTCAGTTTGAAAGCCGGCGCGCCAGGCAGCGCGACGTCGACAAGCCATATAGGACGGCGGCGAAAAATTATCACCCCTTGAGATTCAGAGAACCCGGACGACCGTCCCCTTGCGCATGTGGGGAAGCATCCGGCGCATGTCCTGCGGTTTGACGGCGACACAGCCATCCGTCGGCTGGTAGCCCGGGCGGATCAGGTGGAGGAAGATCGCCGAGCCGCGATGACGCGCCCGGGACGAGACATTCCAGTCCATGACCAGGCAGACATCGTAGAGCCCGTCCTTGCGCTTCAGCTCCTCGTGGCTCGGCTTGAAGGGCGCCTTGACCAGCCGGTTATAGTTGGCGTTCTCAGCCTGGTCGCACCAGAGCATACCGCTACGGATCCGCGAAAGCGCAAGCGGCGTTGTGAGCCGCTGCGGGCGCTCGCCTCGCCGGAAGCCGTAAAGTAGCTTCATCGCCGCGACAGGTGTTGCCCCATCGCCCTCGCGCTTGAGGATGCTGCGGCCCGTCCGGCCGATCGCCGCAGGCACGACGATAGGCCCGCATTGCACCAGCGCCCGGCTCTTTTTTCCCGGTTGAGGCCTTACAAGGATGGTGGAGATGCGCTTCGGCGCTCTCTGCCTTGTTTTTTCCATTATTCTCACATGTTTTTGTTTTGCTTGGATGTTCGATGAAATCATATCGATCCGAGCCCCGCAACCGCGCGTCTTGTGCTCTTTGCCAATCGTCGAATTTGGCGTAGGACTTGTAAGACGGAACCTGAGGAACAGACCCGCATGACCGCACGCACCATTCTACTGGTGGATGACGATGACGACCTCCGCGAAACCCTGACGGAGCAGCTGTCGCTCTATGAGGAGTTCACGGTTCTCCAGGAATCGACCGCTGGCAAGGGTGTGCAGGCGGCGCGCAGCGCGCCTGTGGACCTCCTGATCATGGACGTGGGCCTGCCCGACATGGATGGCCGCGAGGCCGTCAAGCTGCTCCGCAAGGGCGGCTTCAAGGCGCCGATCATCATGCTGACCGGTCACGATACGGATTCCGATACGATCCTCGGCCTTGAGGCCGGCGCCAACGACTATGTCACCAAGCCCTTCCGCTTCGCCGTCCTGCTCGCCCGCATCCGCGTGCAGCTGCGTCAGCACGAGCAGAGCGAAGACGCGACCTTCACGGTCGGCCCCTATCTCTTCAAGCCGAGCCAGAAGCTGCTGACTGCCGAAAACGGCCAGAAGATCCGCCTGACGGAAAAGGAAGCGGCGATCATCCGCTATCTCTACCGCGCCGAACAGAAGGTCGTGACCCGCGACGTGCTGCTCGAGGAGGTCTGGGGCTACAATTCCGGCGTGACGACGCATACGCTCGAAACCCACGTCTACCGTCTGCGCCAGAAGATCGAGCGCGACCCCTCCAACGCCGAAATCCTCGTCACCGAGAACGGCGGCTACAAGATCATACCGTGAGGCAGATGCGCAGATGGCGCTGACCGACGACATTCACACGCTCTCGCAGCTGCCGCTGTTCAACGGCATGTCCGACGACCAGCTGCGGTTGGTGGCCTTCGGCGCCGACCGCCGCATCATCTCGACCGGCCAGATGCTGTTCCGCGAGGGCTCTCCGGCGGAGAGCGCCTATGTCGTCACCAGCGGTGCGCTTGAGCTGACGGTGATGGACAAGGATGGGCACCACCGGGTGCAGCGTGTCGCCGGACCGGGCACGCTCTTGTCCGAACTTGCGCTTGTGACGCTCGTCGAGCGCAAATATACGGCTGTCGCGCGCGAGGACACCGGCATCATCCGCATCACCCGCGCACTCTTCCATCGCCTCATCGAGGAATATCCGGAAGCCGCAAAGCTGATCGAAAACCGCATCCGCGACAACATCGCCGCGCTCGCCGCCCGGGCGACGGCGCAGCTGCACCGCTTCTCCTGATCAGAGATTGAAGTGGGCCGTGACGGGCACGTGATCCGACGGCTTCTCCCAGCCGCGCGCTTCCTTGAGGATATCGACACGCTGAAGCAGCGGGCCGAGATCGGAGGACGACCAGATATGGTCGAGGCGGCGCCCCTTGTCGGCCGCTTCCCAATCCTTGGCGCGGTAGCTCCACCACGTATAGAGCTTCTCGTTGGCAGGCACGTGCTGGCGCATGAGATCGAGCCAGGCGCCCCGCTTGATGACTTCGAGCAGCCCCTCTGTTTCAACGGGCGTATGACTGACGATCTTCAGGAGCTGCTTGTGCGACCAGACATCGTGCTCCAGCGGCGCGATATTGAGATCGCCGACGAGGATGGCTGAAGTATTGACCTCGGCTCCCGCCTTCAGGAGCTTCATCTCCTCGATGAAGTTCAGCTTGTGCTCGAATTTCGGATTGATCGCCGGATCCGGCTCGTCGCCACCTGCCGGAACGTAGAAGTTATGCAGGCGCACACGCCGTCCGCCGCGCTCGAAGATCGCCGAGATATGGCGGGCATGGCCGACGCTGCCGTAATCGAAACTGTGATCCTCGGTCAGCGGAATGCGCGAGGCGATCGCCACCCCATGATAGCCCTTCTGCCCGTGGATGATGATGTGCTCGTAGCCCATCGCACGCAGAGGCGCGAGCGGGAAGAGCTCGTTCGGAACCTTGGTTTCCTGCAGGCAGAGAATATCCGGCTGATGCTTCATCAGAAACTTCTCGACGATCGGCATGCGCAGCCGCACGGAATTGATGTTCCAGGTCGTGATCGAGAAGCTCATGCCAATGCCTTTCATCAGGGGTCGCAGAGGCTTTAGAGCAAAGCGGCGCCATAGGAAACGGGCCGCAAACAAAAACGCCCGGACAAAGCCGGGCGTTTCCAGAAACCGCGGAAGGCAGGATCAGTCGCGATAGGCGGCAGTGCCCGGGATGCTCTCGTAGGGCACCTTGAAGACCTTGTCGTCGAACTGCACGCCGGTCTTGACGTTGAACACCATGACGGAGGTGTCCTTGCCCTGATTGTCGGTGATCGTCCACTGACGCAGATCGTAGGTCTTCGGATCGAACATCATGGTGATCGTCGAATTGCCGAACACCGTGTTGTTGCCGAGCGCGATCGTCGTCAGGTCGGACTCTTCCTTGACGCTCTTTACCGAGCCGTCGTTCAGATTGATCTTCTGTGCCAGCAGCAGGCTGAGCGGCGTCTTCGACAGCGGATAGAGGTTCCAGGTCTTGAGCTTCAGGTTGCCCACGGCAACGTTCTTTCCATCAGCGATCACGCGGATCGGCGACGGGTCGTCGTAGTTGAAGCGCAGCTTGCCCGGGCGCTGGATGAAGAACTTGCCGCCGGTCTGTTCACCGCGCGGTCCGAACTGCACGAACTCGCCCTGCATGGTGCCGACGCTCGAGAAGTGGTCGGCAATCGCCTGAGCCGTCGCCGAACCTCCGGCAGCAGCCTGAGCGAAGACATTGACCGGCAGGGCCGCAGACGCAGCCACCAGCGCCATCGCGCCCAGCATATGGCGGCGCGTCAGCGAAAAGCCTTCGAGGAAGGAATCGGAGTTGTTCATCTAAGTCTCCTTTATGCGACCTGCTTGCTGCCGAAAGGCGGCGTCTTCATGGCGCAGAAGCATGGCTGAAGCAGGTAACGTTTTCGAGGCGATCAGGTTTCCGTGAAGTTGTTGCCTCGAAAGATTTTTTTCGGCCTCTAGCGATCGAGTATATCACCTTCGGTCGGAACGAGAATCTCGCGTTTACCGGCATGGTTCGCCGGACCGACAACCCCTTCCTTCTCCATGCGCTCGATCAGCGATGCGGCACGGTTATAGCCGATGCCGAGACGGCGCTGGATATAGGAGGTCGAGGCCTTGCCGTCACGAAGCACGACGGCGACCGCCTGATCATAGGGATCGTCGGAATCGGCGAGATTGGAGGTGCCGGCCGGGCCGCCGCCGTAATCGTCGTCTTCATCATCGTCAGCAGTAATCGCGTCGAGATATTGCGGCGCGCCCTGGGTCTTCAGGAACGAGACGATCTCTTCGACTTCCATATCGGCGACGAACGGACCGTGGACGCGCTGGATACGGCCGCCACCGGCCATGTAGAGCATGTCGCCCATACCGAGCAGCTGCTCGGCGCCCTGTTCGCCAAGGATCGTGCGGCTGTCGATCTTTGAGGTGACCTGGAACGAGATACGGGTCGGGAAGTTTGCCTTGATCGTGCCGGTGATGACGTCTACCGACGGACGCTGCGTTGCCATGATGACATGGATACCAGCGGCACGCGCCATCTGCGCCAGACGCTGAACGGCGCCTTCGATATCCTTGCCGGCAACCATCATCAGGTCGGCCATTTCGTCGATGATCACGACGATATACGGCATCGGCTGCAGATCGAATTCTTCCGTCTCGTACATCGCCTCGCCGGTGTGGCGATCGAAGCCGGTCTGGACGGTGCGCGAAATCTGCTCGCCCTTGGCAAGCGCCTGCTCGACGCGGGCGTTGAAGCCGTCGATGTTGCGCACGCCGATCTTCGACATCTTCTTGTAGCGCTCTTCCATCTCGCGGACGGTCCACTTGAGCGCCACGACGGCCTTCTTCGGATCGGTCACGACAGGCGAGAGCAGATGCGGAATGCCGTCATAGACGGAGAGTTCGAGCATCTTCGGGTCGATCATGATCAGGCGGCACTGCTCCGGCGTCATCCGATAGAGCAGCGACAGGATCATCGTATTGATGGCGACCGACTTACCCGAACCGGTGGTACCGGCAACAAGCAGATGCGGCATCTTCGCGAGGTCAGCGATGACGGCTTCGCCGCCGATCGTCTTGCCGAGCGCCATAGCGAGCTTCGCCTTGGATCCCTCGAAGTCGCGCGATGCGATGAGCTCGCGCAGGTAAACGGTTTCGCGGGTCGAGTTCGGCAGTTCGATGCCGATCGCGTTGCGGCCGGGAACGACGGCGACGCGGGCGGCGATCGCGCTCATCGAGCGGGCGATATCGTCGGCAAGGCCGATGACGCGCGACGACTTGATGCCCGGTGCGGGCTCCAGCTCGTACAGCGTGACGACCGGGCCGGGGCGGACATGGATGATCTCGCCCTTGACACCGAAATCTTCGAGAACGCCTTCCAGCATGCGGGCATTCTGCTCCAGCGCGTCGGCCGAGAGCGAGGAATCGCGCACGACATTCTTCGGCTCCGCCAGAAGATGCATGGGCGGCAGCTGGAAGCCTTCGGGGCGAATGAAGCTGCCCTGCGATTCACGATCGACGCGGGCACCGGGCTTGGGACGAGATGCAGCGGGAATGACCCGCGGTTCCGGCTTGCCGCCGTTGGAGCGCGCCGGAGCGCGCATCATCCAGGCGTCTTCATCGTCATCAGGCAGGATGTCGGCAGGACGCGGCGGCATGTCCGTATCGAACGGCGCGTCATCATCGTCATCGTTGAGCGAGATCGACGGTGCGGAAACGACGCGGCGCTGCGAGCCCGCACCCATCTCCATCGACGGATCCATGCGGTCGCCGCGGCCGGCCGGCGTCTTGGCGCGAACCGGTTCGTTGAGCTTGCCGAACTCGTCGTCGTTGAAGTCGTAAGGCGATTCGAAATCGCTCTGGCGGCGCTTGCGCGGACCCATGCCGAAGATGCGGCGCATGCGCGCCTGGCTCATGTACCAGGCGTGCGTCAACGCGCCAAAGGCAAGCCAGCCACCCTCGTCTTCACCATCGTCATCATCGGCTTCGCCGACCGAACGCGCCTTGGAAGGCGTCGCGGCAGCGTAGTCTTCGGCGAAATCCTCGTCCTCCTCGGTACGGCCGACGAGACCGGCAGCAAACAGCATCATCCAAACGGTCGGAATGGCAAAGACGCAGCCGACGGCAGTTGCGAAGGTGCCGGTCGGGTAGGCGCCGACGAAGAGCGCCGGGAAACGGAGGATCATGTCGCCGACGACGCCGCCGATACCGTTCGGGATCGGCCAGGTGAGCGGCGGCGGGAAGCAGCCGACGACGGCCGAGGACAGCACGGAGCCCAGGGCCCATGCGCCACCACGGGCCGGAATGCGGCTGATATGGCGGCCGGAGATCAGGGAGAGCGCCCAGGCGACGACCGGCAGCAGGGCGATGACGCTGGCGAGGCCGAAGAACTGCATGGCGATATCGGCGAAGGCGGCGCCGCTATAGCCGAGTACGTTGGTGGGGGCATTGCCGGTGGCATAGGAATAGCTCGGATCGGCGACATTCCAGGTTGCCAGCGCTGCGACGGCAAGCGCCAGCATCAGGAAGATCGCAAAGCCCAGAAGAGCCTGCGCCTGCCTGAACAGGAACCCCGAAAGGGAGAAACGGTCCGGCCGGCTATCGATCGCCGGCGACGTGCTTCTTGCCATGTAACCTACCCGTCCATTTGCTGCGGCGCGAATCGCCCTCGCGCCATCCACGCAGAATGCGTCCGCTCCACCTAATCAGAGGACGGTTAAAGCGGTGTTAACCATGACAGGCAGGATTAGCAGCTTCAAAATAAAAGGGCCCGAACCTTGGAAGGTCCGGGCCAAAATGCGGTCTAGGCGTTTCGCTAGGCCGCGACGGGCCGTTCAGCGGCGCCCTTTGTTTCCGGGCGCTGCAATCCCTTGATTACGAGTGGTAGGCAGCTTCGCCGTGGGTTGCGAGGTCGAGACCTTCGCGTTCGGCTTCGACTGCAACACGCAGGCCGACGATGAGGTCGACGACCTTGTAGAGGATCGCCGAGCCGACGCCGCACCATACGATGGTGGTGGCGATAGCCGTGATCTGGGTCATGACCTGACCGCCCATCGTCACGCCTTCTGCGTAACCGACGCCGCCGAGCGAAGCGCTGGCGAAGATGCCGGTAGCAACGGCACCGAACATGCCGCCGACGCCGTGAACGCCGAACACGTCAGCCGTATCGTCGTAGCCGAACTTGTTCTTCACGACGGAGACGAAGAAGTAGCAAAGCGGAGAAACGATCAGACCCATGACGATCGCGCCCATCGGGCCGACGATGCCGGCAGCAGGCGTGATGGCAACGAGACCAGCGACCATACCGGAAGCGCCGCCGAGCATGGATGCCTTGCCGCGCGTCAGGCTTTCAACGATCGCCCAGGAGATGACGGCAGCAGCGGTTGCAACGAAGGTGTTGACCGTTGCGAGCATGGCGCCACCGGAAGCTTCCAGGTTGGAGCCGGCGTTGAAGCCGAACCAGCCGAACCAGAGCATGGATGCACCGACCATGGTCAGCGTCATCGAATGCGGAGCCATCATGTCCTTGCCGTAGCCGGTACGCTTGCCGACCATGATCGCGCCGATCAGACCGGCAACGCCGGCGTTGATGTGAACGACCGTGCCGCCTGCGAAGTCGAGCGCGCCCATCTTGAAGAGCATGCCGTTGGCATCCCAGACCATGTGAGCGATCGGGAAGTAGACGAAGGTTGCCCAGAGTGCGCAGAAGAGAACGACTGCCGAGAACTTGATGCGTTCGGCGAAGGCGCCGACGATCAGGGCAGGCGTGATGGCTGCGAAGGTCATCTGGAACATCGCGAAGATGAACTCAGGAATGACAACGCCCTGCGAGAAGGTCGCAGCCGTCGAATCCTTGGTGACGCCGGCAAAGAACATCTTCGCCGTGCCGCCCCAATACGGGCTGTCCGAGCCGCCGAAGGCGAAGGAATAGCCGTAGATGACCCAGATGAGCATCAGAACTGCAGCGACCATCGTGCACTGCATGAGAACCGAGAGCATGTTCTTGGCGCGAACGAGACCGCCGTAGAACAGGGCGAGACCCGGCAGGATCATGAAGAGAACCAGCAGCGTAGAAATGAACATGAAGGCGGTATCGCCCTTGTCAGCAACCGGTGCTGCAGCGGCAGCTGCCGGAGCGGCCGTCGCTGCCGCATCCTGTGCGAAAGCGGCGACTGGCGCGAGAAGCGCAGCCGACGCAGCGCCGAGCCGCGCAAAAGTGGAGGAAAACTTCGAAATTGACATTGGTATAAAGCTCCTTGCTCAGCGGTTCTTAGAGCGCTTCGGTATCGGTTTCGCCGGTGCGGATGCGGACGGCATGGTCGATCGAGTAGACAAAGATCTTGCCGTCGCCGATCTGGCCGGTCTTGGCCGACGACGCGATGGCTTCGACCGCCTTGTCGACGATCTCGGTGGCAACAGCGATTTCGATCTTGAGCTTCGGCAGGAAGCTGACCGCATATTCAGTGCCGCGATAGATTTCGGTATGTCCCTTTTGGCGCCCGTAGCCCTTAACTTCGGTCACGGTCAGGCCCTGGATGCCGATCGCGGTGAGGGCTTCGCGCACCTCATCGAGCTTGAACGGCTTGATAATGGCCATCACAATTTTCATCTGGTTTCCCATCCTTCGTTATCCTCGGCACGGAGCCGACTCTCCTTGCCGCTGACGTTTGCGAGCAGCGACCGAGGATATACATTCAAGGGGCGTGCCAGATTCGAGGCGCGTTATAAGTTATTGAAAAGTAAAGATGATATCAGAGGATGCCAATTATGAGGCATCTGACGAAGCAATCACAGCTTAAAAAATGCGCAAAAACACAAATATGCACATTATTTATTCATCTGCCTTTTTCCGAATCAAACCCTCCTGGGCGACCGACGCAATCAGAACACCCGAGCGCGTAAACAGGCTACCGCGCGTCAGCCCGCGAGCACCCGAAGCAGACGGGCTATCCTGGGTATAGAGCAGCCAATCGTCCAGTTTGTCGGGCCTGTGGAACCACATCGAATGGTCGAGGCTGGCGACCTGCAGGGTCTGATCGAAAATCGACGTGCCATGCGCATAGAGCGATGTGTCGAGCAACGTCATATCCGAGAGGTAGGCAAGCACCGCCGCCTGATAAAGCCGGTCATCGGGAACGGGACCCGTGGCGCGCACCCAGACATCCTGGCGCGGCTCCAGCTTCTCGTTGGAGAAATAATGCTTCAGCGATACCGGACGAATTTCGATCGGCCGTTCACGCTCCCAGTATTTGCGGATCGCGGCTGGTGCGTGGGCCAGATACTGGTCCTTGATCTGCTGCTCACCGAGAAGCTTCTCCGGTGGCGGCACATCCGGCATTGCTATCTGATGATCGAACCCCGGCTCTTCGATCTGGAACGAGCAGGATAGCGCAAAGATCGCCTTGCCATGTTGGATGGCAACGACGCGCCGCGTATTGAAGCTGGATCCGTCGCGGATACGCTCGACCTGATAGATGATCGGCACTGAGGGATCGCCGGGACGCATGAAATAGGCATGCAGCGAGTGCACGATCCGCCCCGCCTCGATCGTCCGCTGCGCCGCCATCAGCGCCTGCCCGATCACCTGGCCGCCGAACACACGCTGCCAGCCGACTTGGGGGCTGCGACCGCGAAAAATGTCGATCTCGATCGGCTCGAGATCAAGCGTCGCGAGAAGGGTTTCCATGGCAGTCGGTTTTGCCGCAGCTGCGGTCATTTGCTTGCCCCCGGCAGTAGGAAGTAAGGGAGCGATGATCTATATAGATCACGATTGTATTCACAAGGCTGAGGAGTAAGCGATGCTTGATATGCTGGTTGTTGGCGGAGGCTATGTGGGCCTCTCCGCGGCGGTGGCGGTCAAGCAGGCCGCACCGCATCTTGATGTCGCCGTTGTCGAGGCCGCGCCCGAGCACGTCTGGCAGAAGGACATGCGCGCCTCCGCCATCATCGCCGCCGCAGCCAAGATGCTGGAGGTCTTCGGCATCTGGGAGAATATCCGCGCCGAGGCGCAGCCGATCACCAAGATGATCGTCACCGATTCCAAGACATCGGATCCGGTACGCCCCGTTTTCCTGACCTTCGACGGTGAGATCGAGGAAGGTCGGCCTTTCGCCCACATGATCCCGAACGCCGTCATGGTGCGCGAATTGCGCGGCGTCTGCGAGCGGCTCGGCATCGAAATCCGCCATGGCCTGAGCGCAACGGGACTGAGCAG
Organism: Rhizobium sp. BG4; assembly: GCF_016864575.1. Taxonomy (NCBI): domain Bacteria; kingdom Pseudomonadati; phylum Pseudomonadota; class Alphaproteobacteria; order Hyphomicrobiales; family Rhizobiaceae; genus Rhizobium; species Rhizobium sp. BG4. Next base: position 2,001,575 of record NZ_CP044125.1, on the reverse strand, counting down.
CGGTGAAAACCACGCGACCGTCGAACTCTCCGATGGCAGCGCGATCGAGGCGCGTCTCGTGGTCGCCTGCGACGGCGTGCGCTCCAAGCTGCGCGACTTTGCCGGTATCAAGACGGTCAGCTGGGATTACGGCCAGTCCGGCATTGTCGCCACCGTCGAGCACGAGCGGCCGCATAATGGCTGCGCCGAGGAGCATTTCCTGCCCTCCGGCCCCTTCGCCATCCTGCCGCTGACCAACAGCCGCTCCTCGCTCGTCTGGACCGAACGCACCAGCGATGCGAACCGGCTGGTTGCCGGTGACGATCTGATTTTCGAAGAAGAACTGGAACGCCGCTTCGGCCACAAGCTCGGTGCTCTCAAGGTGATCGGCGCAAAGCGCGCCTTCCCGCTCGGCCTGACGCTGGCGCGCTCTTTCGTCGCCCCGCGCTTTGCGCTGGCAGGAGACGCAGCACACGGCATTCACCCGATCTCCGGCCAGGGCCTCAATCTCGGCTTCAAGGATGTGGCGGCGCTCGCCGAAACCATCGTCGAAGCCGACCGTCTCGGCCTCGATATCGGCTCGATCAATATCCTGGAGCGCTACCAGACATGGCGCCGTTTCGACACGTTCCGCATGGGTGTTACGACCGACGTGCTGAACCGTCTGTTTTCGAACGACGTGACGGCGATCCGCATCGCCCGCGACGTCGGCCTCGGCATCGTCGATCGCCTGCCGGGCCTGAAGTCCTTCTTCATCGGCCAGGCCGCCGGAACGACGGCAAAGGATAATCCGCGGCTATTGGCGGGCGAGGCGATCTAGTCGTCCAGCCGCCTAGCCTCAGACACCAGCATGATCGGAATACCGTCACGGATCGGGTAGGCGAGCCGCCCTTTCTCGGAGACGAGCTCGTTATGGTCGCGGTCATAGGTCAGCCGCCCCTTGGTCAGGGGGCAGACGAGGAGCTCGAGGAGCTTTGGATCAACGCGGCTGAGTTTTTCGTCCATCTCTCAGGACTTACTGCAAAACCGTATCGGAGTCACCGAAGACGCGCGCCAGCACGATTTCGGTAATGGCGATCAGCGTCTCAGCGCGTGTCTTGAGATCGGGCGCTTCCAGCAGAGCCTGCTTTTCCGCAGGGCCGAAGGGCGACATCATGGCGAGCGAATTGACGAGCGTCAGGTTGCTTGCCCGCTCGACGCTCTCCCAATCCGCTTCCAGCTTGTTGGCATCGAGATAAGCACGGAAGGCAGAGAGCAGGGCGGCGCGATCGACTGCATCCTCCTCGTCACGTGCCGAGAGATCGGAAATGAACGGAGCGATACGAAAGGTGCGGAACGGGTCGTGGCTCACCTTCTCGCCGATCAGCCTGAACCGGCAGATGCCGGTCAGCGATACGATATAGCGGCCATCGCCGGTTTCGGCGAAAGAGGTGATGCGGCCGAGGCAGCCGACAGGCGCCAGATTGCAATCCGGCATCTTTTCGTCGCTATCGCCAAGTGCCGGCTGCACCATGCCGATCAGCCGGTTTCCGGCCATGGCGGCATCGAACATCGCCAGATAACGCGGCTCGAAAATGTTTAAGGGAAGCTGCCCGGTCGGCAGGAGGAGAGCGCCGGTCAGGGGGAAAACAGCGATCGTGTCCGGCAGATCACCGGGTTTCAAATATCTCGCATTCCCGACTTGCATGAAATTTCGTCCCGCATTCTTCAAGCAGGAAAAATCGGAGCCCCTGCCATTCAACTGAATGTGGTGCCCCCGCTCAAAAACGCAAGGGCACCCGCATCAAGTTACGAGAACAGCATCGCCGAAAGCTTGCGCCGGGCGGAAACGGTGGCCGGATCCTTGAAGCCCCAGACCTCAAAGAACTGCAGCAACTGGCGGCGAGCGCCGTCGTCGTCGAAGGTGCGGTCCTTGCGCATGATGGTCAGGAGATGTTCCGCAGCTTCGTCGCGGCGTCCCTCGACATTGCGGATCTTGGCAAGCTTCATTCGCGCTTCGTGGTCGTCAGGATTGCCCGAAAGCTGCTGTTCCAGCGCAAAGGGATCGCCAAGCTTGCGGGCCTCTTCGATCTGGTCGAGCTTCTTGAGAACGGCCTGGATGGCGGCATCCTTCGAAAGCTCTTCCGGCAGATCGGTCAGCGCTTCGCGGGCACGCTCGTGCTGATTGGCGGCGATCATGCATTCGACCATGCCGGCGAGTGCCTTGGCATTTTCCGGATCGGCCTGCATGACGGCGCCATAGAGCTGCGCGGCGCCATTGACGTCGCCCGACGCCAGAAGCCCGGCGGCCTCTTCGAGAATGGCTTCAATCTCGGCTGCCTGATCGGCGCCTGCCGGACCGGCGAGCCGATCGATGAACTGGCGAACCTGGCTTTCCGGAACCGCGCCCATGAAGCCGTCAGCCGGACGGCCGCCGACAAAAGCGATGACGGCCGGGATAGACTGGATGCCGAGCTGGCCGGCGATCGACGGATGATCGTCGATGTTCATCTTGACGAGCTTGACGCGGCCCTGGGCCTCGTTGACGACCTTTTCGAGCACCGGCGTCAGCTGCTTGCACGGACCGCACCAGGGCGCCCAGAAATCGACGAGAACCGGCTGGTTGCGCGAATCCTCGATGACATCCTTGGTGAAATTCGCCGTCGTCGTGTCCTTGATATAGCTACCGGCTGCTGCCGGAGCCGCCGCAGGCTGCTGCGCGCCGCCATAGGTCGCCGTTGCCGACATCGTGCCGTAGGACGTGCTGTAGGGGTTGTCGTTGCCGCTCATAGGTATCTCCCGCCACGCCGGTCGTGCCCGGCCTTTTTTCTAGCGTTAAAATCGTATGTCAGGCCGTGACTTTCAAGACAAGCGGCTTGTGGCCCGTCGCTTCCATGAAACGGACGAGATCGGCACTTGATATGGAGGTCGTCGCGTCGTTCGACAGCGGATGGCAGTTGATGATCTCGTCCTTCATCAGATCCGCATCGAGAACGAAGGTCACGTTGTGGCCGGTATCGTTGATCGCGCCGAAGGCCGTGACCGAGCCGGGAATGACACCGAGATATTCCATCAGCTTCTCGGGCTTGCCAAAGGAGACCTTGCTCGCCGCACCGATCAGCGTGTGCACCGTCTTGAGATCGACGGAAGCATGCTCCTCGACAGTCAGCAGGAAAAACTGGTCCTTCTTGTCCTTCACGAAAAGGTTCTTCGTGTGCCCGCCCGGAATTTCATCACGCAGCGCCACCGATTCGGCGACCGTAAAGACGGGTGCATGATCCTTGGTGGAATGTTTGATGCCGAGGCTGTCCAGAAAGGCGAAAAGTTCGTCGCGGGTCTTCGGTTTGGTATCGGTCATCGCGGCACCCATCTGATGAAAATTGCGGGCAGGCGCTTTGATTAAGTCCAGGGGCCGGCTTTGGCAATGCGCATGATCGACGCTTTCGCGCAGATTTGCGGCGTTTTCGGAAATCATTTCAACAGCTTGGAATTTTTCTTCGGCTTTCCGTCATTTCCCTGTTGCATTTGAAAATCGTTTGGGCGATATAGCGCCCGTCGCCGCAAGGTGGCGCCCACGGTCCTCACAACTACCACAGGCCGACGGGATTATGAGCGGGTGTAGCTCAGTGGTAGAGCACAACCTTGCCAAGGTTGGGGTCGAGGGTTCGAACCCCTTCGCCCGCTCCAGTTTCTCCTTAGAGATCTAGAATACAGACAGCACGCTCCGGCGTGTGCTTTGTCGTTTCCGCCTTTCCGGCCGCAGCATCCATCGAATTTGCGCGCTTTTCAAAAAGGTTTGATTTGCACGCAACGCATCGCCATGTTGAAGCAGGGGCGAAAACAAATGGTTTGAGTATGCTGCAACGACTCGACGACACGGATGCTGCGCTGATCGACAGGCTGCAAGAATCCGCCTTTAACTACTTCCTGAAACATACCAATCCCGATAACGGGCTTGTTGCCGACACCTCGATCGAGGGCGTACCCTGCAGCATCGCCGCCGTCGGCTTTGCGCTGTCATCCTATACCGTCGGCGTCGAGCGCGGCTGGATGACTCGGACGGGCGCCATCGAACGCACGCTGACGACGCTTCGCTTCTTTGCCGGAAGCCATCAGGGCCGGGAGCGCCACGCAAGCGGCTATCGCGGCTTCTATTATCACTTCCTGCACATGGACACCGGCCACCGCGCCTGGAACAGCGAGCTCTCGACCATCGATACGACGCTGCTTGTCGCCGGCATGCTGACGGCTTCGGCCTATTTCGATCGCGCCGATGGCGACGAGCAGGAAATCCGCGACCTCGTTAAGGTCATTTACGAGCGTATCGACTGGCACTGGGCTCTCAACAAGGGCGAGACCATCTGCATGGGCTGGAAGCCCGCCAGCGGCTTCCTGCACTGGCGCTGGCAGGGTTACGACGAGGCGGTGCTGCTCTATACGCTGGCGCTCGCCTCGCCGACGCACCCGATCCCGCAGTCGAGCTATGACGCCTTTACCTCGAGCTATTCCTGGATGCTCTTTGGGGAACAGGCCTATCTCTATGCCGGCCCGCTCTTCATCCATTTCTTCTCGCATGCCTGGATCGATTTCCGTGGCATCCAGGACCGCCCGATGGCGGCCCGCGATTGGGACTATTTCCGCAATACGCAAATCTCGATCGCCGTCCAGCGCGACTATGCCGTGCGCAATCCCGGCCATTTCGTCGGCTATAACAAGGATGTCTGGGGCCTTTCCGCCTCCGACGGCCCGCCGCCGAGCCGCCATATGCGCGGCGGACGTCATCCGAAGGTGCTGGGCTATGCAGCTCGCGGCGCCCCGCTCGGCCCCGATGATGGAACGATCGCGCCCTGGGCAGCCCTGGCATCGCTCCCCTATGACCGGCAGGCAGCACTCGACGGCACGAAGGCGTTGCTCGAAACCTATCCTGACCTCACCTACGAGGGACGCTTCCCCGGCGGCTTCAATCCGACGGTGAAGACCCGACGTCCGGAAGGCTGGGTGGATGACCGCTGCGTTGGCATCGATCAGGGTCTGCTGGTGATGACGATCGAGAACGACCGTTCGGATTTCATCTGGAGCCTGATGCGGCAATCACCGGTCATTCGCCTTGGCCTCGAGCGCGCCGGCTTCACCGGCGGCTGGCTGGAGCAGGGCGAAGAAGCCGATCGCAAGACGGCTTAGCGCGCCGAGAAAACATGTGCGCGGCCGGCGATGTCCAGACGGACACGGTCGCCGGTTTCCGGCAGCGCGACGCTCGACGTCTTGATCAGGATCGGCGGCAGCTGCACACCTTCCAGCGAGACGGCAACGGTGCAGGTCGCGCCCCCGAATTCCACTTCGACCACCCGGCCGTGATAGGCCGGCTTGCTGTCGTCAGGAACGACGCGGATCTGTTCGGGCCGCAGCATGATCTCGGCCTTGCCCTGATGATCGCCATCGACGGCAACCCGGCCAAGCGCACAATCCGCAAAACCGTTGCGGATGACCGCAGGCAGCATCACGGCATCGCCAAGGAACAGCGCAGTCTCACGGTCCTTCGGCTGCAGATAGAGCTTCTGCGGCGAGCCTGATTGCACCAGCTTCCCATCCCGCAACACTGCGACCTGATCGGCGAAAGACAATGCCTCGCCCTGATCGTGGGTCACGAGGATCGTGGTAATACCGGCCGCCTGCAGAACGCGCGATACGGCCTTGCGCATGTTTTCGCGAAGACCCGTGTCGAGCGCCGAGAACGGCTCGTCGAGCAGCATCAGCCGCGGCTTGCGGCCAAGCGCCCGGGCAAGCGCCACGCGCTGCTGCTGACCGCCGGAGAGCTGATGCGGACGGCGCGTCAGCATGTTGCGATCGAGCTCGACCATATCGAGAAGCTCGACGATCCGCTTCTCGCGGTCCATTGCCCCGCGCTCGAAGCCGAAGCCGATATTCTCGGCGACGCTCAGATGCGGAAACAGCGCTCCATCCTGCGAGACGATGCCGATGCCGCGCTTGTGGGCGGGAACGATTGCCGGCCCATCGGCGAGTGTCTCGCCGTTCAGCACCACCCTGCCCTGATCCGGCCGCTCGAAACCAGCGATCAGCCGCAGCAGCGTCGTCTTGCCGGAACCCGACGGGCCGACGACTGCGGTGCGGCTGCCGGCAGGAACATCCAGCGAAACGTTATCCAGCGCGGTGACCGGACCATAGCGCTTGCTTGCGGATTGGATCGTGAGCAGCGTCATTGTCCGGCAGTCCGTTTCGATTGGGAATAGAGAAGCAGCGTCAGCGGCAGCGACAGGATGATCATCATCACCGCGTAGGGCGCCGCCGAGACGTAATCGATCTCGCTCGTCAGCGACCAGAATTTCGTCGACAGCGTCTCGACGCCATTCGGCGAAAGCATCAGCGTTGCCGTCAGCTCGTTGGTGATCCCGAGCGCCACAAGCGCCACGCTGGCGGCAAAACCGGGTGCTGCAAGCCGCATGGTGATCTGGCGCACGGCCTGCGACGGCGTGCGGCCAAGGCCCATGGCGGCACGTTCGAGCTCGACCGGCGCCTGCGCAATGCTGGCGCGCAGGCCGACCATGGCACGCGGCAGGAACAGCAGCACATAGGCGACGGTCAGCGTCGCGAAGGTCTGGTAGAGCGGCAGCACCAACCGCACGGTGATCGTCACCAACGCTAGCGCCACGACGACGCCAGGCAGCGAGCCGACATAGTAATGGCAGGCTTCGAGGAAGCGCTGGAAGCGGCCCGGCGCACGCACCGAGAGCCAGGCCATCGGCACCGCGGCAATCGTCGTCAGCACACCGCCTGCGACGGCAAGAATGATGGTCTGAATGAACGCATTGCCAACCGTATCCAGCCGCCAGATCTCGGCGCCGCCGAGATAGAGCCAGCGTCCCAGCGTCACGAGGGGAACGCCAAGCGTCAGCACCGCGACTGCGATCGGCAACAGCACCGCCGGAATGGTGAACCATCCGAGCCTGCGCCGGTCTGCCGGGCGCGCCGAACCGGAGCCGACGCGGGCATAGCGCTCATTGCCGCGAACGAGGATTTCGAGCCCGAGCAGGAACAGGCAGCAGGCGACGAGCACGCCGCCGAGCATATTGGCGGCCGGGCTGTTATAGGCGGACTGGAACTGGTCGACAATCGCCGTCGCAAACGTGTCGAAGCGGATCATCACATAGAGCCCGTATTCCGACAGCAGATGCAGCGCAATCAGCAGCGAACCGCCGCAGATCGCCAGCCTGAGCTGCGGCAGGATCGTGCGGAAGAACACCCGCCAGGGGCCGAGCCCGAGCGAGGCCGCAGCATCCTCGATCGCCGGATCGAGACGGCGAAGTGCCGCGGCAACCGGCAGGTAGAGAAAGGGATAATAAGCAAGCACAGAGACGAAGACGCCGCTCTGCAGCCCGCGCATACCGGGCACGAGGCTGATCCAGGCATAGCTGTGAACGAAAGCGGGAACGGCGAGCGGCGCGACCGCAAGCCACGACCAGAGCCGCGCAAAAGGAATGTCGGTCCGCTCCGTCAGCCACGCGAGCGTCACCGCAAGCGCGATCGACAGCGGAACCGTCAGCGCTTCCAGGAACACCGTGTTGATCATCAGCTCGCCGACGCGCGGGCGGAAGACGAGCGCCTTCACGGTTTCCCAGCCGACATCGTAGGTGATCCAGGCGATGAAGCCGAGCGGCACGAGGCTGAAGAGCGCGACGATGGTTGCGAAGACGACGACGGAAGCGTGCGGCATGCGCCCGCGCAGGGAACCGATTGTGCTGACCGGCGCTTCATTGCCGGCTAGGCCGGTCACGAGCGATCTGTTGTCTTGCAGCAAGGCCGACGCCTTTGTGACGCTGAAAAAGGAAGGCAACCGCCTCGTCAGGAAGCGGTTGCCATGATTGGTCATGCCGTAAGGTTTTCTTGAGCCAAAAGCAATAGTTTTGACTCCGCCCGCCTGCGGCAGATGGGCTTAGATCAGGCCTGCAGCGGTCATCATTTCGACGACCTTCTTGCTGTTCAGCTCCGAGGCTTCGACCTTCGGCGCGTTCAGATCCTTGAGCGGAACGAGCTTGTCGTTGGAATCGCCGCTGACGGCATATTCATAGGACGTGCCGTTCTTCAGGATTGCCTGACCCGCCTTGCCGGCGATGAACTTCAGGAACGCCTGGGCTTCCTTCATGTGCTGCGTCGACTTCAGAACGCCGCCGCCGGAGATCGAGACGAATGCGCCCGGATCCTGGTTCTTGAAATAGTGCAGGCCGACATTGGCGCTGTTTTCAGCCGTCTTCGCCTGATCGCCGAACCAGTAGTAGTGGTAAATGATCGCGCCTTCGACTTCGCCGGCATTGACCGCCTTCATTGCAACGCTGTTGCCCTTGTAGGGCGTCGCATTGTCCTTGAGGCCCTTGAGCCATGCGGCAGTCGCTTCCTCGCCCTTCAGCTGCAGCAGCGCGCTGACGATGGCCTGGAAGTCGGCACCGGCAGGAGCAGCGCCCCAACGGCCCTTCCAGGCCGGATCGGCGAGATCGAGCATCGACTTCGGCAGCTTGTCTTCGGTCAGCTTGCGCTTGTCATAGGCAAAGACGGTCGAACGGGCAGCAATGCCGGTCCACATGCCGTCGGACGGGCGGTATTCGGCCGGAACCTGATCGAGCGTTTCCTTATCGACGGGTGCGAAAAGGCCTGCGCCGTCGACCAGCGTCATGGCCGGGGAATTTTCCGTCAGGAATACGTCTGCCGGGGAGGCGTCGCCTTCCTGGATGATCTGGTTGGCGAACTGCATGTCGCTGCCCTGACGAATGGTGACCTTGATGCCGGTCTCCTTGGTGAAGGCATCGATCCATTCGCGGCCGAGGCTTTCGTGCTGGGCGTTATAGACGACGATGCCTTCGTCCTGCGCGCTGGCGCCTGATGCGAGCGATGTTGCAGCGAGAAGAGACGCAGCCAGCGCGAGCGCGGAACGGCGCGTAATGGAATTCTTCATGATGCCCTCCATGGCAATATCTCCCCTGGGGGTGGGGTGATGCGCGCCCCCTATATTTTTCCTGACTTCAATTTTCAAGTTTGCTTCACCGTGGGATGATCACAAATACTTGAAATTATTTATCAAGTTTAGAACGATTCTATACCGCGAGGATCGCATCGACGACATCATCCTCGACATCGATGCCGTTTTCGATCGCGGCGCGCCGCGCCGTCAGCCCGCGCCTGCCGGGCAACCGCACCCCTGGATCCGAGGAAATTTCATTGGCAAGCTCGGTCAGCCGGGCCGCCGCAAACGCGCCGCCGCCCGCTTCCGGATTGATGACGATGATCATCTGCCCGAGGCCGGGAGCAGCACCCTTATCGTCGAACAGCGAAGTCGATTCATAGGAGAAGTTGGCGCCCGTCAGCGGCGCAGCCAGGATCTCGACCATCATCGCAAGGGCAGCACCCTTAGCCTCGCCCGAAGGCACCATCGTGCCATCGAGTGCCGCAACCGCATCCGTCGTCGGCTGGCCATCGCGGTCGAAGGCCCAGTCGGCAGGGATCGGCACGCCCTTCTGCCGCGCCGCCATGATCTTGCCGCGCGCCACGCGCGAAAGTGCGAGGTCGATAACCACAGGGTCCTGTCCCGTTACGGGCGCAGCAAAGGCAATCGGGTTGGTGCCGAACAGCGGCTTGCGCCCGCCCCAGGCCGCCATTGCCGCGGTGGCATTGGCAACCATGATCGCAACGAGGCCAGCCTCGGCGAAACGCTCGACCGTCAGCGCCAGAACGCCGGCATGGTGCGAGCGGCGGATCGCTGCCATGGCGATACCCTGCGACCGGGCCATTTCGGTCAGGGCAGGAACGGCGAGATCAAGCGCCGGATAGGCATATCCATGGCAGGCATCGATCTGGATCACGGAAGGATAGGGCTGATAGAGGATCGGCTTGGCGACGCCATCGACCTTCCCGGATTTCGCCTGAAGGGCATAGGCCACGGCGCGGCGAAGCCCGTGCCCGCTCTGCCCGGCAGCTTCTGCGGCGACGAGCGCACGAGATACCGAGAGCGCATTCCCCTCCTCGACGCCGTTGCGTTTCAACGCGTCGAGAACGAGCGTTTCGGCGGCGGCGAGCGTCAGATGCATGGGAAGGACCTTGGAACAAAGAAAAGGGCGACGACGGTGTTACGTCATCGCCCCCGATGCTGCAATGCAAGCGCCCTTATTCGACGTCGAACTTGACGCCCTGTGCGAGCGGCAGCGTCTTGCCGTAATTGATGGTGTTGGTCGCGCGGCGCATATAGGCCCTCCACGCATCCGAACCGGATTCACGGCCGCCGCCGGTTTCCTTCTCTCCACCGAAAGCACCGCCGATTTCGGCACCGGATGGGCCGAGATTGACGTTGGCGATGCCGCAATCCGAACCGCGGGCGGAGACGAAGGTTTCCGCTTCGCGCATGTCGTTGGTGAAGATCGACGAGGAGAGGCCCTGCGGCACGGCATTGTGCAGCTCAAGTACATCGTCGAAATCGCTGTACTTCATGACGTAGAGGATCGGCGCGAAGGTCTCGTCGACAACGGGACCCGTCTGCGACGGCATCTCAACCAGAGCCGGGCGAACGTAGAAGGCTTCGCCGGCGCCGTTCTCGACGCGCTCGCCACCGGTGACCTTGCCGCCCTCCGACTTGGCTTCGGAAAGGGCCGCCTGCATCTTGTCGAAGGCCGCCTTGTCGATCAGCGGGCCGACAAGCGTGCCGCTTTCCAGCGGATTGCCGATGGTGACCGAGCCGTAAGCCTTCTGCAGACGCGGAACGAGCTTGTCGTAGACGCTGTCATGCACGAAGAGGCGGCGCAGCGTCGTGCAGCGCTGACCGGCCGTGCCCATGGCGGAAAAGGCAACGCCGCGCAGCGTCAGGTCGAGATCGGCCGTCGGGCAGATGATCGCGGCATTGTTACCGCCGAGTTCGAGGATGGCGCGGGCGAACCGCTGCGACAGGCGCGGACCGACGGCGCGGCCCATGGCGGTCGAGCCGGTTGCCGAAACCAGCGGCACCTTGGGATGGTCGACGAGGACTTCACCGACATCGCGGCCGCCGATCAGCAGCGTCGAGAGATTTGCCGGCGCCTTGCCGCCTTCGGCGACGAAGCGCTTCAGCGCCCGCTCGAACAGCGCTTGCGTCGCAAGCGCCGTCAACGGCGTCTTTTCGGACGGCTTCCAGACCGTTGCATTGCCGCAGACCAGCGCCAGCGCTGCATTCCACGACCAGACGGCGACCGGGAAGTTGAAGGCCGAGATGATGCCGACGACGCCGAGCGGATGCCAGCTTTCCATCATGCGGTGCTCGGAACGCTCGGTGGCGATCGTCAGGCCGTAAAGCTGACGGGAAAGACCGACGGCGAAATCGCAGATGTCGATCATTTCCTGAACTTCGCCGAGGCCTTCGGACGTGATCTTGCCGACTTCGATCGAGACGAGACGGCCCAGCGCGCCCTTGGCGGCGCGCAGCTCTTCTCCGAGCAGGCGGACGAGCTCGCCGCGCTTCGGCGCCGGAACGGCACGCCATTCGGCAAAGGCCTTATGTGCTGCATCGATCGCCTTCTTGGCGTCGGCAACGGTATCTTCCTTCAGTGCACCGATTTCCTTGCCAGTGACGGGCGAGGTGACGCGCAGCGTGCCGCCGGTATAGCGGGCGGCATCGACGCCGAGTTCGGAAAGCAGCTTCTTCGTTTCGGCTGCGAGATCGAGGCTAGCGATGGTCATGTGTTTCCAACCTTCTTGTTCTTAAAAACGTGCATCGGCGAAGTGGGCAACTTGGGCGCCGGCTTCGTACCACATTTCCTTGATTGCCCGGAACCCCGGCTCGCGAGGGTCGGTCAGCGGCAGCGGCAGCTCGGCTTCGCTGATCTGGCCGAGAATATGCTGCGCCAGCGTACGCCCGAAGACCGTGCCCGGCGCAATGCCGCGGCCATTATAGCCCGAAAAACCGACGACGTTTTCGGCAAACTTGTGGAAGCGCGGCAGAGCATTGTCGGTCATGCCGATCTTACCGTACCACTCGCATTCGAACTCGACCTCGCCGATCTGCGGGAAGAGTTTCCGCAGCGAGCGCTTCGCCCAGTTCTTGTGGACGGAAATACCGGTATTACGCAATGCCCCGACGCTGCCGAAGACGAGGCGGCCGGCCTGATCCATGCGGAAGGACGACAGGATCTCCTTGGTATCCCAGACGCCTTCGCGGCCGGGCAGGATCGACTTGCGCAGATTGTCGCTGAGCGGCGTGGTGGCGAGATTGAAATAGGGAAGATGGACCTGCTCGGTGCGCACCTGCTCCCAGGGGCCGGTGCTGTAAGCGTCGGTGGCGACGATGATCCAGTCGGCGGTAACAGACCCCCTTTCCGTCTTCACCACCCATTTGGCGCCCTTGCGCTCGGTGACGGTCACCGGACTTGCCGTGTGCAGCGAGACGCCGGCCTTGACGGCAGCATGCGCCAGCCCGCGCGCATAAGCGAGCGGCTGCAGCGTGCCGGCGCGCATGTCGAGCAGCGCGCCCGCATAGGCGTCGCTGCCGATCCGGCGGGCGGTTTCCGCCGCGTCGAGCAAGGTTACCGGCGCACCGCGCCTGCCCCATTGCTCCGCCCGGTCCTCGATCTCCTTGAGGCCCTCGGCGCCGACGGCGCAATGCAGCGTGCCGTTCTTTTCGAGCTCGCAGGCGATCCCATGCTTGTCGATCAGCTCCATGACCAGACGCGGCGCATTGCCGAGCATATCGAGCAGCCGCTCGCCATAGACCTCGCCGAGAACGCCGGGAAGATCGTCGGGCATCACCCACATGCCGGCATTGATCAGGCCGACATTGCGGCCGGCGCCGCCGAAGCCGATCTCCTTGGCTTCGAGCAGAACGACCTTCGTCCGGGCTTCCGCCAGATGCAGGCCGGAAGAGATGCCGGTATAGCCGCCGCCGACGATCACCACATCGGCCTCGACTGCGCCCTGAAGCGGCACGGTGACAGGCGGTTGCGGAGCGGTCTTTTCCCAGAGCCCGTGCGAGCGCGGATCATTCAACATCGGTCGTTCCATCCCAAGGCAAAATCGCGGTTAATCTACCGCTACCGGACGGCCTGCGAAAGCGTCTGACGGCAGGGCTTTCACGGCGCCAGTTCATTCCAAAATTGCGGCAAACCATTCTTTACAAAGCGCTTATTGGAGTGAATATCGACGTTTCGGAAACAGGTCATTCTGAAATGGAATGAGATATGCTCGCATCACGCCGTTTTCTGCCATCGATCTCCCTGCTTGCCGCCTTCGAAGCGGTGGCACGCACCGGCAGCGTCACCGCCGCAGCTCGCGAGCTGGACCTCACCCAGAGCGCCGTCAGCCGGCAGATCAAGGCGCTCGAAGAACAGCTCGGCGTCGAACTGTTCCTGCGCGAACGCCAGACCGTCAGGCTGACCTTGGCAGGAGACAGCTACGCGCGAGAAATCCGGGAAGCGTTGCGCCGCATTTCCAGCGCCTCTTTGAACCTCCGGGCCAACCCGCATGGCGGCACGCTCAATCTGGCGATCCTGCCGACCTTCGGCACGCGCTGGCTGGCGCCGCGGTTGGGAGGCTTCCTGCGCAAAAATCCGGGCGTCACGATCAATCTCGTTACCCGGCTCTCCTCCTTCGATTTCCGCCTCGATGCCATCGATGCCGCGATCCATTTCGGTCACCCGCACTGGCCGGGTGCCGAGCTGACCTTTCTGATGTCGGAGAAGACGGTTCCGGCCTGCAGCCCGCAGTTCCTGAGGGAGCATGCGATCAGCAAGCCGGAGGACCTGCTGGACCTGCCGCTACTGCATCTGACGACGCGGCCGGACGCCTGGGAGATCTGGTTTGCCGAAAACGGCGTCGCCTTCCAGAGCCTTCACGGCATGCTGTTCGACCAGTTCGCCACCGCAGCACAGGCTGCCGTCGCCGGCCTCGGCGTCGCCTTGCTGCCGACCTTCCTGATCCAGGACGAACTGAAGCGCGGAGATCTCGTCGCCGCGATCGACCGGGAGATCGAAAGCCGCGACTGCTACTATCTCGCCTACCCCTCCGAACGCGCCGATTACGCCCCGCTTGCCGCCTTTCGCGAGTGGATAGAGGCAGAAGCCAAGTCTTGAGCTTGCATCCAGGGAGAGCTTTCGCGCATTATGCGCGCCAACAGCATCCGATCCGCAGGAAAGTCCCATGAAGCCCATTTTCGTCCAGCTCCAGTGCGCCCCCGGCAAGACCTACGAAGTCGCCGACGCCATCTACCAGACGGAACGTGTTTCTGAGCTCTATTCGACCAGCGGCGATTACGATCTGCTGCTGAAGGTCTATATCGAAGAAGGCCAGGATATCGGCAAGTTCATCAACGACAACATCGCCAATATCCCGGGCATCGTCCGTTCGCTGACGACACTGACTTTCAAGGCTTTCTGAGCCGTCCGGCGATTAACCGTCTTCGCAAGATTTCCAGCCGTGCGCAGCACCGTAAACCCGGCTTTAAGGCGATCGGGTATTTCGTCCGGCTGTACGGCCGCGCGGGTCAGGAGTATTGCTTTGGAAGTAACGGCAGGCATGACCACGAATGCGCAGAGGACAAACGCGCCGCTGATCGTCCATGTCGTGCGCCAGTTCCTGCCGAACCGCGGCGGCCTCGAAGACGTCGTCGCCAATCTGGCGCGTGAAACCGCAAGACGCAGCTTCCGCGTCCGCGTCGTAACGCTCGATACGCTCTTTACCGCCCGCGACCGCAAGCTGCCGCCGCGCGAAACCATCGACGGTATCGAGGTCGTCCGCATTCCCTGGTCCGGCAGCACGCGCTACCCGATCGCCCCACAGGTCTTCCGCCATCTCGGCGATGCCGATCTCGTGCATGTTCACGCCATCGACTTCTTCTTCGATGCGCTGGCGATCGGCCGGATCCTGCATCGAAAGCCGATGGTGGTGACCACCCATGGCGGCTTCTTCCATACGCAGAAATACGCCGCACTGAAGAAGGTCTGGTTCCAGACGCTGACGCGGCTGTCGGCGATGAATTACCGCCGTGTCATCGGCTGCAGCACCTCGGATATCGCCCAGTTCTCGCAGATCGCCCCGAATACGGTGCTGATCGAGAACGGCGTCGATATCGGCAAGTTCGCCGATAGCGCATCGCGCACCCCGCTTCGCCGGATCGTCACCATCGGCCGCTTCTCGGTAAACAAGCGTCTGGATCATCTCCTCGACGCCATGCGGGTGCTGACGGGCCGCGACACGTCCTGGCATCTCGATATCGTCGGCTCGGAATCCGATCTCAAGGCCGGCGATCTGCGCGCCGAAATCACCGCGCGCAATCTCGACCAATCGGTCGGCCTGCATGTCGGCATCGACAACGAGGCCATCCGGGCACTGGTCTCGGGTGCCTCGCTCTTCGCCTCCGCCTCGGAATACGAAGGCTTCGGCCTCGTCGCACTAGAGGCCATGAGCGCCGGGCTCTATCCCGTTCTAAACGGCAATGCAGCCTACCGCGCCCTCGCGGAGCGTCAGGCACCGGTGACGATCACGGATTTCAGCGACGCCGGGACAGCAGCCGATGCGATCGGCGCGGCATTCGATGCGATCTCTGCAAACCCGACGGCCATGCGTGAAGCGTTGATAGCGGCAGCCCGCCCCTATTCCTGGGATCATGTCGCCGGGCTCTATATCGAGCTCTACCGGTCGCTCGGCATCCCGGCTTTCAAAGCCAGCGCTTAAGCCTTCGCCAGCTTGGCGATCTCTTCCAGAACGATCCGGCGCGATTCCAGCGGCGTCAGGTTATGGTCGGCGTCCTGAAGCATGACGAGGCGCACATTCGGATAGCGCTGCAGCTTGCGGCCACCCGGGCCGAAGTGGAAATACATGTGATCGAGGCCGACATCGGCTTCGCTGTAGATCAGCGTCAGCGGCACATTACGCTTACCGAAGGAGGCAAAGGCATGCTTCACCTCGCGGGCGACATGACCCTTGTGCGGCAGAAGCTCGATCAGCGGCGCGAAGCGGTAGGAGACGCGGCGGCCGACGGCGATGAAGAAATTCTGGAACGCGGCCTTCACGTCGACCTGGCCGCGGAACAGCCGTTTCAGCGTTTCGATATTCATCAGGCGCTGGCTGTAGTCATCGACGCTGCGCGGCACCGAAACGACGTGCTCCTTGGCAACCTGGACCGCCGGATCCCAGTAATAGACGAAGGGATTGATCGAGACGACGGCCTTCAGGCGCTCGTCGGCAATCCCGGCGCGGAAAGCGACATAGCCGCCGCTGCAGCGCCCGGCGACCATGACCGGCCCCGGCACATGCGCCTCCAGAAGATCGAGCGCCGAGACGGCGTCTTCGATCTGGGTGGCTGAATAGAGAATCTGATCGGGCGCATCCGGGCGCGGAACGCTGTCGCCGACATTGGCTGAATCGAAGCGCAGCGACGTGACACCCTGGCGGGCGAGATCACGCGCCATATCGACGATCGTCCGGCCCCAGCCGGCATGACGGTCATAGGCGGTGGTCAGGAACATCACCGAATTGCCCTGGGACTCACCGATCGGGCGGCTGAGAACGCCGACGAGATGATGATGATCACCAAAGCGAACCGGTATCTCCTCGAAACCGTCACCGCGCAGGATCTGGTTTTCGGCTGGAACGACCGAGTTGGCTGCAGTGGCATCGGGAACGGTGTTCGCTTCGATCCAGCGGGCAAGCTCCGCGACGACGGCCATCGGCGTCTTGGCAAACAGCGGATTGGTCGCCAGTTCCTCGTAGCCTTCGAACACCTTCTCATCGACGCTGGCGCCAAGGGCCCGCAAGGCTTCGGCAAAGGCGGAATCGCCGGCGCGCGACGGATGTTCGAAGAGAACATACTTGGCAGCAGCAATGCTTTCCGGAGTGCTCAGATTGAGCTTGCGGATTTCGGCGGCGATCGCTTCCGGCATGAATAGACCGGCGATCGTCACCTGGTCGGCAGGCGCATGTTCCTTGCTGAGGCCGAGATCGGCGTGAATGATCTTCGCCCACATGTTGAGTTCGCGGAGATACCCGCGGCCGCTCAATACGGGAGCCAGAAGCGCGACGCCACTGACACCGGGTATCGTCGCGCCGATGCGCTGCACGAGTGCTGCGCCGATGCCCTGAGCTGCCAGAATGATCTGGTCGCAGCCGCTGAGCGACTTCAGCTCTTCGGCGGCTGCACGGATCGATTTCTCCCAGCTTGCCAGCGTCGCCGGCTCGCTGCCGAAATCGAGCGCATCGCCGGTGCCGAGATAGTCGAAACGCAGGCTGGGAACGCCGATATCCGAAAGATGCTCGGCGGCCACGCGATAAAACTTGCGGCTGCACATTTCCTCGAAGCCCCAGGGGCTGACGAAGAGCACCGCCGAAGAACGCTTGGTGACGGCAGGATTCTCAGGCATGAAAAGCCCGATCGTTCCGTCGAAGGCAACCGGAAATGCAGCGCTGCGGCCGGCACCTTCCGCGGGCTCCTGAACCGCTGCGTCAGAAGCTTCGCCGTCCTTTTCAGGTGGCAGCGGCGCGATGAACTGTGCGGCCTTCAGCGCGGGGCCACGCAATGCCCAGGGAACCTTGCCGAGGATCGAGCGGATGACCAGCGCATCCTGCCGCGGAATGACCTTGAGGAATTTCAGCGCCAGCAGATAGGCAATGCCACCGGCGATTATCGCGAGGACGAGCCCAACTGGATTATGGAAGACCTCAAGCACGGCAAGCGCTGCCAGTGCGCAGAGGACTGCGGCAGCCGTCACCTTCGCGAGGCTGACATAGAGGGTCGACAGCTGACTGCCAAATCCGGTCTGTTTGATCATGATCACGCACATCACGACAAAAACGCCGATGCGAACGAGTGCCGCACCTTCCGCCGCAAAACTAGGCACCAGGAGTAAACAACCGCCTACCATCACAAGGCCACCAATCACACTGGTCTTCAGGCGATCGCGCACCCGGTCCATCGACAGGAGGTAGAGGCTGAGGATCTGCATGAAGGTGTAGGCGGGTGCGGCGAGCGCCAGCAGCATGACGACGGGACCACTCGGGCGGAAGGCCTCACCGAAGACACTGACGACGAGCACGCCCGAGATGGCGGCAAGCCCGAAGCTCATCGGCAGGATGATATAGGCCATGCTGCGAGTGACGGCGGCGAAGACTTCGACGGGAAGCGTGGCATCCTTGCTGCTGTGGCGCTGCTCGGAATAATAGGGCAACAAGCTCCCGGTCATCTGGATCGGCAGCTGCAGGGCGATATTGGCGACCGACAGGCCGATCGCATAATAGCCGACCATCTCCACCGACCAGAACTGCTGCAGGAACAGCAGTTCGAGGCGATTGATGAAGACGGAATCGATCAGGAACTGCGTCGAGATGATCACCGAGGACGAGGCCAGCGCACCGAAGGCGATACCGCATTTGTCCCGCTTGGCGAAGAGGATCGGCATGGTCGCGACGAAGAACACCAGCTGGCCGAGCGCATAACCGATCAGCACCCCCTCGACGCCATGCAGGACGGCACCAATGGCAACACCGCCGAGCTGCAGGATCGACACGCCAACCGTCAGCTTGAAGAAGTCTCCGAGCCGCTTTTCGCCGATCAGGTAGAATTTGACGAAGGAGCCGATCGCCTGAATGAAGAACAGCGCGCCGGTAACGAGTGCCACTGACGGCGCGGTTTCGGCCCAATGCATCTCCTCCGACGACAGGAAGAAGATCGCGTAGAGCCCGAGCAGCACCACCGTCGAGAATACCATGAAGGTGACGAGGATCGACGCAAAGCCCATGCGCCTCCTGCTGTCATAACCCTGAGCGCTGAGCTGCGGCAGGGTTTTCAGCAGCGTGATGCTGGAGCCAAGTTCGGCAATCGAAGCGCCGGTGACGACGAGCCACAGCGAGAAGGCGACGATGCCGTTCGCCTCGGGGCCGAGCAGGCGCGCGGTGATGATCGACGAGGCGAAGCCGGTGGCAAGCAGCAGCATGCCGGCCGCAGCGTTCATCACCGAGTTTGCTATGATCCCGTTCGACATCAGTCCCGTTCCGTTGCTTTCTCAGCCATTCCTAAAGTGAAACCGTTAAATAAGGCCCGAAGTTTTCGGTTAACGGTCAGCGCTCGCCAGTGTTTGCAGCGCTTTCTCGTAGGTATTGGCCTCGAGATAGGCGATCAGGAAACGCTTCGCCCGCGCCGCTTTCGCCTTGGCGGCTTCCGGATCGGCATGGATTTCTGCCAGATATCCGGCGGCGATTTCAGGCGATGGATCGGCCCAGACCGCACCGTCAAGTGCCGCAAATTCCGGATGCGTATCGACGACGGAGATCAGCGACGGCGCGACGTTCCAGGTGTTGTTCGGATCGCAGAAATCCACCGTGCCCGACCAGCCCGTGCTCACGACAGGCGTATTGTGGATGATCGCCTCGGCAACGGTGAGACCGAAGCCTTCCGAGCGGTGCAGCGAGATGTAGGCGTCGGAATCGCGGATCAGTCCGTTGATCTCGCTGCTTGCCAGCTTGTCGGTGACGATCCGAATCCGGCTATTGCCCTCGGCGGAGCGATAAAGCGCGGCCAATCCGGCATCCTTCGCCGGATCGCCACTGCCCTTCATCAGCAGGAATGCCTTCGGGCAGCGCGCCTGGAAAATCTTGAAGGCGTCAATCACCGCCTGCGGGTTCTTCCGGTTGATAGACGATCCCGCGCTGAAGATGAAGCTGACGAGGAAGGCATCGTCCTCGATCCCGAACTTTGCGCGCATGCCGTCGGCAGCGGGCTTCTCTGTCACCGGATGCGGCACGACGATAACGGGCGCCGACGTCAACGGCGCGATCGCCTTGCGGGTGAATTCGGAGGGTACGAAGACGGCATTCACATAGCGCGCACCATTGCGCCATTCGGCGGGAACGACTTCCAACTCCCAGGCCCAATAGCCGATATTGTAAGCACGCGCGAATTCGCCGAGACCGGTGCTGAGCACGGCGCGCGGCAGCATCGGCGGATTGAGGTGCCAGATGCGGGTGCCGGGCTTCGCCGAAGACTGCGCAGCCGCCGTCCACTCGACCGACGATCCCTCGCCAGCATGCGTGCTGACATCGCGCAGCGAAATCGTCCGTCCCGCCGAGACGAGGGCGTCGGCACAGAGCCGCGCCGATTCGCCCACACCTGCCATCATCGAGAGATAACCGGCGACTTCGACCGGACGCGCCGGATCGAACGCAACACGCGATTTCGGGATCAGCCGCTGCAGAACATGGGAGCGAAAGGCACGGTAAAGCGATCGGATCGACATCTTGTCCTTAACCACCGGCGCTGAAGGCAAACCGGCGCATGTTTCCAGCGCAGAGCACCTCGCCCTGAGGCTCGCCCGCGTCTGCCGTCATCGGCGTCAAACGAATGCGCCGCTGGATGCCCGGCGCGAGATGGAACCAGTCGTCCGACGGACGGTAACCGGCAGCTTCGACATGCACCGACTGCGCAAAGCGATCGGTCGTCAGATCAACGGCCCAATGACCGGCATCCTCGACGAGCCTGACGTCGATGCTGGCGTCATGGCAGGCCTTGGCGCGCCCGAGCGGGAAATGAAACGCTTCGCCCAGCAATTCGCCATCGACGGAGCGAAGCCGCGCGACCGTGACGTCATGCGACGGCGGCCCAAAGCGGAAGGCGTAGGTCGTGTCGAAGAATGCGCCGAAAAGCTCGGTCGCGGCGATCTTCTGTTTGCTGCGCGCAGCAAGCGCCAGGCTGTGGCTACCGCTCGCCGCCTGCTGCCGGCCGTCACGGAAGCAGATGATCTCGAGCTCGGCCGCTAGATCGTCCGCCGTCTCGTTGACGACGTGAATGTCGAGCCCGTTGGTGCCTTCGTCGGTCAGCAGCACCTGCAGCGGCTGGAAGGCACGGCGCATCGCATGCCAGACCGGCTTGGGCTCACCCGTGGAATCGATCACGCCCCAGCCCGGGCCGGGGAGCAGGTCCTGCAGTGTCCAGACAAGCGCACCGTCGCAGCGCGAACCGGTGCGGCGCCATTCGGCAAAGGTCTCGGTCAGCACCTCTCCCGTGACGGCGCGGGAGAGCTCGAGATAGCGCTCCGGGTTCTCGCGGCGAAGGCTTGCCGGGTCAGTGTCGTAGAGAAGGCCGAGATAGAAATCACGGACATCCTCGAAATCCCAGGAAGCGCCGCGATCGCGGGGCACTCGCGCCTTCCAGAGCGGGCTATGGACGGCGGGAACATCGAGATGCCGCTGCAGCGTCGATTGCTGCGGAACATGTCCGAAGGCGAGGCTCTCGGCGGCAAAACGCACATCCGCCCGACGCGCGTCCTCAAGCGGGCGCATATAGGCGCCGACACCGTAATAGTGGGTCACCCCTGCATTCGGCGAAAACGGCATCGCGCCGCCATAGGGAGAGTTCGGCACATAGGGCACATCGGGCCGCAGGCGGGAAGCAATCGCTGGAATCACCTCGTCGGTGAAAGGGCCGCCCCAGAATTCGCGCGGCAGGCCGAGCATTGCCGCCTGCTGGTGCACCTCGCTGCCGCCGCAGAGCACGGCAAGCGACGGCGACGCCTGAACGCCATGCAGGAAGCCTTCGACCTCGGTATGGACATGACCGGCAAAAGCCTTGTCGTTTCGCGGATAGTCGAAATTGGCGAACATGAAGTCCTGCCAGACGAGCAGGCCGAGCTCGTCGCACAGCGCGAAAAACTCCGGCGTCTCGTAGGCCATCGTGCCGCCGATGCGGATCATGTTCATACCGGCTTCCGCCGCAAGCCGCAGGAACGGCTCGTAGGCGCTGCGATCTCCAGGCAGCCGCACGATATCGGCCGTCGTCCAGACCGCCCCGCGGCAGAACACCCGCTCGCCGTTGATGACAAGACCAAAACCATCGCCATCGACACCCCGATCCAGCTCGATCCGCCGGAAACCGGTCTTGTCGAGCGGATATGCGATCCCGTCGGAGAGAAGCGTCAGATCGTAGAGATGCGGCGTGCCATGCGTATGCGGCCACCAGGCCGTCACGTCGGGGATCTTCAGGATCGCCGAATAATGGTTGTCGCCAACCTTCTCGAAGGACGCTTCATGCTCGCCGCAGCGCAGCTGCAGCACCGGCTCCTCGGCATCGCAATAGAGCGACACGCTGAGGCGCCCGGCACCATCCTCGTCGAGAACCGCGCGGATCGAGACATTGTCGATCGAGACCGGGCTGCCGCGCACCAGCGAAATCGCCCGCCAGGGGCCGACAGCATGAATTTCAGGGCACCAGCCCGGCATGTGGCCGAGCACGGTGGTGCGGATATTCTTGAGACCGGGGGGCGTGATCATCTGCGGGCGCCAGCGGGCCCGCGGTCCGGGTTCGGCAAGCTTCGGCGCCAGGGCGCGGAAGCAAAGCGCGAGCTCATCGCCGCCAGCGAGCGTCACCGGAATCTCGTGTGCGGTGAACATGCTCTCCGAAAACAGCATCTCCTTGCCGTTGACGAAGACATGGCAGAGCGTCGCCAGCCCTTCGAGCCGCAGTACCCAGTCGCCCGGCTCGGCATCGAACAGGCGGCAGACATACCAAGCATCGCGGGTGTTCAGCGGCTGCGGATTTTCGCGGTCGAACAATCCGGCCTTTTCGAGTGCCGCTGCCACCGTACCCGGCACGGGTGCGGCGATGAACTGCGATGTCGGCGGAATATCGTGCGGCGTCGCATAGGCATCCGGTTCGGTCAGGACGAGGTTCCATCCTTCCGAAAGCAGAACTTCCTCTGCCGCGACGCTTGCCAACCTCCCCCGCATGCTCAACTCTCCGGTGTCACAACCGCTCGGAAATCGAAGCCATCATGGAATCCCATGCATCGGCAGCCGGATCAAGCGCGGTCTGCAACGGCTCGAATTTCTTGCGGATGACGGCGCGCGCCAGCTGGAACTGCACCGATTTTGCAGTCTCGGAAATTTGCCGCGCGCTAGCTTCGGCATCGGCGAAGCGGCCGGGCGCCAGCCAGGCAAGATGATCGGCCGCGAGCTCGAAATTGGCGCCGAACTGGCGCAACGTGTTGAACGCATATTTGTGGAAGAAGCCGAAGGGACGCTCGGCAACCGCCTCGACCTGCTGCGGGAAAACCGAAGCGAAGGCCCGGATCGGATTTGTGGAAGGGCGGCGCGCAAAATGCTTGCGGAAGAGCTCGCCGGAAACCTTGCGGATATCGGCATCGCCGGGAAGCATCGCCGGAAATTTCGCAAATTCCGTATAGGGCAGGAACGGCGCATCGGATTCGGTCAGATGCAGCTGGAACAGCCCGTCGAAATCCTCGCCTTCGAGCGAGAAGAAGCCGGCATTGTGGAAGTATTCGACGCGCTTTGCCGCCATGTCCAGGCGGTTGATCGCCACCGTCGTCTTGCCGTGTTCGGTGCGATAGACGGTGCCCTGCGTATCGGGCATGAAATAGGAATCCATCTCGATCAAGCAGAGACGGCCGCGGCCGATCTGCGTCTGGATATGGCTTTCCACCGCATCGAAAATCGCCAGCTCGCTGACGCGGATGCCGAACAGCGCTTCGAGATCCTCGAGCGGCACCTTGAAGAAGGTGAACTGATCGCCCTCGAAATCCTGCGTCATCGTGAAGCCGAGCATGGCTTCCGGCGGCAGGCGAAGCGCGTTCAGCACTTCGATCCAGAGATCGATGTAGCAATTGGTTTCAGGCCACATGCGCTCACTGGAATGGAGCGCATGCCTGGCGTAGCCATCGGGACGGATGGCTGGAAAGACGGCGTTCATCCGAGATCTCAGCCCCAGAGCGCCTTGCGAACGTTTTCGGGCCATTCCTTCACGTCGAGACCGTGGTGATGGAAGAGCGCGAGCGCGATGCGTTCAAGACCGAAGCCGACGCAGGCCGTATGCGCGACGCTGCCGTCTTCGAGGTTCAGGCCCCACTTCAGACCAAACGAATCCTGATGATAGTTGAAGCTCATGCAGGCCGTCGGATTGGCAGTCGAGGTGATCGGGATCAGCAGCTCGAACTTGAGATTCTGGTCACGCTGGTTGTTGACCATCATCTTGCCGGCGCGGCCGAAGAACGGGTCGTTGGCGACATCGATGACGACGTCGAGGCCGACCTGCTTCATCATCTCCACGCCGCGATCCATCCAGCGCTGGCGGAATTCCGTCACGTGCTGCTCCGTGCCCATGCAGACATATTCGCGCATGCGGAACAGCTGCTGGCGCGCCGGATCCTTGGAAGGTTCATGGCGGAAGCAATAGGACTGCAGATCGTAGAGACCACCGTTTGCCGGCAGATTGCCGCGCTTGGCAACAGTCGGATAGAGCGGATAGCAGGCTGCCGGCGTCAGCACGATTTCGGTCGCTTCCTGGCCCTTGGTCCAGTCGTCGCCGACTTCCATGCATTGCAGCAGGTTCATGTGATCGAGCTCGGCACCGCAGAAGCTGTGCACGGTACCGGCCAGCTGCGGGAAGCTCTTCATGTAACCACTCTTTTCGAAGATCGCCCGGTTCATACCCGGCGGAAAGCGCATGGCCTCCGCGCCATCGGCGCCACCGAACTTGTCGATCAGCCGCTCGAAGGCGGTGATCACGTCTTCGAACTGGCCGCTGCGGCCATAAAGACCATCAACGCCGGTATCGATCAGCAGGCCGGATTCGAAAAGCCGGTCCAGAAACGAGGTCTGCATATCCATGTGAGTCACCCCAGTAGGCTAGTGTCCTGCTTGTGGACGAGAAGCATGCTCGACGTGTTGCCGAGGATGCGGTCATTCGAGATCATGAGCTGCGCGGAATGCGCGTCTCGCAGATGGCGGCCGACGCTGAAGGGCGTGCCATTCTTGTAGCCCATGATGCCGCAGATCAGCATGACGTGGTTGACGATCTCGAGGATCGTTTCCGACGAGGCGATCTTCACGTTGTTCATGGCAACGGCAAAGCCCATCGACGACAGCTTGTCGGGATCGGCCTTGGCGTCCTCATAGGCCTTCAGGCCCGCAACGACATTGGACTTGACCATCTGCAGAAGGTTGGAAACTTCCGCGAGCCGCAGCGCGCCTGGGGGCGGGGCGCCGGGAGATTTGCGCGCAGCAGCACGCACGAAGGATTGAGCGCGCGAGACAGCATCGACGGCGATACCATACCAGACGCCGCTCCAGAGGAGGTGCGAGGAGGCAAGCATCGACTGCGCCGCGATCTCGGCAAACGGCTTCGGCAGGATCTGGACCGCCGGCGCCTCGCCCTTGAACAGGAACCCGTCCGAGCAGGTGCCGCGCATGCCGAGCGTGTTCCAGACATGGGTCCGCTCGATCGTGTACTGATCTTTGGTGAAGGCCGTCAGAACCTGGTCGGAGGAAGCGGCTTCCGGATTGCTGCGCGAGGTAATCAGGATCGCATCGGCATGCGAGCCATAGGAGATGACGGTCGCGTCCTTTTCGAGACGGCAGATGCCGCCGCTGACCTCGATGGCGCAGATGCTGTTGCGCAGGTTGCCGCCGATGCCGCCTTCCGTCGTCGCCGAGGCGATCAGCAGCTGTTCGGCAGCAAGCCGCTGCATGAAGCCTGCATGCCATTCGCTTTCAGTGCCGTGTTCCACCAGGCTCGAAAGCTTGATGTGATGCATGGCGAAGACCATGGCGCTTGCGGCACAGGCCTGGCCAAGAATGGAGCAGAGTTCGGCGATTTCGGTCGTCGTCGCACCCTCGCCACCGAGATGGCGGGGGACCTGGATGCCGAGCAACCGCTCAGCCTTCATCGCATCGACAGCTTCGCGCGGGAAGCGGCCTTCCGCATCGACCGTATCGGCGTGCTTGGCAGCGATCTCGGCGACGCGCGCGGCCCGTGCCGCAAAACTCTCTTCGGCAATCTTGACCTGGAAGTTCATCAGGCGACCTTCCGGCTATCCTTGATCTGATCGACGGTCTTCTCGATCGCCGAAATGCTGGCGAAAGATTTGCGGTTGAGCAGATTGTCGGGGAACTCGATGTCGAAGGCTTCTTCGATGCCCAGCATCAGCTGCACGGAGGCGAAGGACGTAAGACCCGCCGCATAGAGATCGGCATCATCGGCGATCTGGTCGACCGCCACCGGAAGCTTGCCGAACTTGGCTATAAGGTCGCGGATTGTCGTGTTCATCCTAGCATCTCCAAGATTGTCATGATCCTGAGCAGGCAGTCATCGCCTAAATCATGAGCGTTCTTTTAGGCCGGAAAAAACAACATTCCGCTAATTGGTCTGGTTAAATATGAGCAAGGTTCATACTTAAAGTTTTATCGGATATTCGAAAGCGATCGATGTTTTATATTTGATTTCAGCGATTTGCGGCAACGATCTGCCGAAATACCCGAAATTGGCGTTCAAGCCTGCAGTGCAGAAATGAAACGCAAAACCGTCAACCCACCGGCGGATAGACGTGCTCGCCGCCACGATAATCGGAGACCGAAAAGCAGCCGTCCGCCGTCTTGCGCAACCCGCTCTCCGAGATCACCGTCTTGCCGTGACCGCCGGGGATATCGAGAATATAGGCAGGCTGGCAGAGCCCGGAGATGCGCCCGCGCAAGGCGGCGACGATCTTCTGCCCTTCTTCGATCGACAGCCGGAAATGACTGGTGCCCGGGGCAAGATCCGGATGATGCAGGTAGTAGGGCTTGATGCGGTTCTCGACGAACCGCTTCATCAGGTCGGCAAGCACGGCCGGATCGTCGTTGACACCCTTCAGCAGCACCGACTGGCTGATCATGACGATCCCGGCATCGACGAGGCGGGCGCAGGCAGCGCGGGCCTCGTCGGTGAATTCACGGGGGTGGTTCGCATGCAGTGCGACGTAGACGGTCTTGCCGCTGGCCTTCAGCGCCGCAATCAGCGCCGCATCGATCTTGCGCGGCTCAACCACCGGAACACGAGTATGGAAACGGACGATCTTGACGTGATCGATCGTCGCCAGTTCCCGCATGATCTCTTCGAGGCGTCGCGGCGACAGGATCAGCGGATCACCACCCGTCATAATGACTTCCCAGATTTCATCGTGCAGGCGGATATAATCAAAGGCGGCCTTCATCGCCTCCGGCTCCAGCGTGCCCAGCCCCTGAGGGCCGACCATCTCGCGGCGGAAGCAGAAGCGGCAATAGACCGGGCAGACGTGCACGGCCTTCAACAGCACGCGATCTGGATAGCGATGCACGATGCCTTCGACAGGGCTATGCGCGATATCGCCGATCGGGTCGGCGCGCTCTTCCGGCAGGATCCGCAGTTCGTCGCCGACAGGTACGAACTGGCGCGCGATCGGATCGGTCGGATCATCGCGATCGATCAACGCCGCGACTGAAGGCGTCAGCGCGATCGCATAGCGGGCCGCGACCTCTTCGAGAGCCAGCCGGTCACCCTCGGCGATCAGGCCGGCGCTCGACAGGTCATCGACGCTCTTGATCGGCCGGACGATATTCATCGGCCATACTCCGCGACAGGCGCCCAGAGCACCTGATCAATGCGCGTGGCACCCGTCGCCAGCATCACCAGCCGGTCGAAGCCGAGCGCGATACCGCTTGCCTCCGGCATGATCTGCAACGCGTCGAGAAAATCCTCGTCCAGCGGATAGCGCTCGCCATAGATGCGCGCCTTCTCGGCCATCTCGATCTCGAAACGGCGGCGCTGCTCGGCAGCGTTGGTCAGTTCGCCGAAACCATTGGCGAGCTCGACTCCGCAGGCATAGACCTCGAAGCGCTCGGCAACCCTGGGATCGCCGGCCGAGGGTCGCGCCAATGCAGCTTCCGAAACCGGATATTCGTCGAGAATGGTGATGCGGCCGAAGCCGAGATGCGGCTCGATCTTTTCGACCAGCGCCCGGCTGAAGAGATCGGCCCAGCCATCGTCCTCTGCAACGCGCAGGCCGTTGCGGCGCAACTCGGCCGCCAGATGCTCGCGATCGGTCGAACCATCGGTGGCGACGGAGGCGAGCAGATCGATGCCGGCGTAGCGATCGAAAGCCTCGGCAACGGAAATCCGTTCCGGCCCGGCAAAGGGATCGGCCTCGGCGCCGCGATAGGTGAGCTTGGATGCCTTGACGGTCTCGGCGGCGAGTGCGGCCATCCGCACGCAGTCCATCATCAGCGTCTCGTAGCTCTCGCCCGCCCGGTACCATTCCAGCATGGTGAATTCAGGGTGGTGCAGCGGCCCGCGCTCGCGGTTGCGATAGACATGCGCGAAACAGGCAATGCGCTGCTCGCCGGCCGAGAGCAGCTTCTTGCAGGCGAATTCCGGCGACGTGTGCAGATAGAAGGGTGCGGACTGCCCGTCGGTCGTCAGCGCTTCGGTCGCGAAGGCATGAAGATGCGCCTCGTTGCCGGGGGAGACCTGTAGAGCCGATGTATCGACTTCGATGAAGTCTTCCTTGGCAAAGTAAAGACGCAGAGCCGCCTGGATCGCATTGCGCCCGATCAGGAACGGGCGGCGATCCGCATGAACATCAGGCGTCCACCAGGGCGAGGCTTTGGCGCTCGTCAGGGTCATTCTCCGCTTCTTCACTGCAAGGACCAACGCGAGGGCTGGCTTTTCACCGGATTTTACGTTAGTTGCCGCCCCAAAGGAAAATCAATCGCGTCTCCGGGGCTATTGCGACAGTCCTCTACGACGCCGAAGCCTGAGTTACAAGGAAGTCTTATGGTCAAGGTCATCGCCTCCTCCGTCCGCAAGGGCAACGTTCTCGAAGTGGAAGGCAAGCTCTACGTCGTTCTCACTGCCAACAACTTCCACCCGGGCAAGGGCACGCCGGTCACGCAGGTTGACATGCGCCGCATCGTCGATGGCGTGAAGGTGTCCGAGCGCTGGCGCACGACCGAACAGGTCGAGCGCGCTTTCGTCGAAGACGTCAACTTCCAGTTCCTCTATGAAGACGGCGAAGGCTTCCACTTCATGAACCCGCAGACCTATGACCAGGTCGTCGTCGATGTCGAAACGATGGGTGACCAGAAGGCCTATCTGCAGGAAGGCATGACCTGCATCTTGTCGATTCACGAAGGCATCCCGCTGGCGCTCGAGCTGCCGCGTCACGTCACGCTGGAGATCACCGAGACCGAGCCGGTCGTCAAGGGCCAGACGGCTTCTTCTTCCTACAAGCCGGCAATGCTCTCGAACGGCGTTCGCACGATGGTTCCGCCGCATATCGATGCCGGCACCCGCGTCGTCATCGCGACGGAAGACAATTCCTACGTCGAGCGCGCCAAGAACTGATTGGCCCTCAGGGACCGAACAAAAAAGCCGGCGGAGACGCCGGCTTTTTTCGTTTCAGAGATGCGGATTGCGCGGCCGGTAGCGCCTGACCAGCCGCTGATTGACATCGGCGGCACCTGGCATGTTGGCACTCAGATAGACAGGCGCATCGCCGGCTTTCGCGAGCTCGGAGGCGACCTCGGCGAAGATGGCATTGAGAACCGTCACACCGATCGCCGTCGAAACCGGGCCGACCTTCAGGCCGCTGCCTTCGATCTCGATCACCGCATCGCCGGGTGGCAAGCCGTTGTCGAGGACGATATCGGCGACGTCGGCCAGGCGGCGGCGGCCGTTGGCAATGGCGCTCGAATATTCGACCGAGGTTATGGCGATCACCTTGGCGCCGATCTCATGGCCGTAATCCGCCGCCTCTATCGGTGCGGCATTCACGCCCGAGTTTGACGCGATGATGATCACGTCGCCGGATTGCATGCCGTAGCGCTCCAGAACCGGCCGCACCAGACCCTGCGTCCGCTCGTAGACCGAGCTGATGACAGCCCCCTCATGCAGCATTGCGGAACCGACGAGAACAGGCACGGTAAAGGCAAGACCACCTGCGCGGTAATGGACCTCTTCGGCCAGCATATGCGAATGGCCGGTGCCGAAGACATAGACGCGCCGGTCATGGCGTGCCGCGTCCAGAATAGCCGCCGCAGCCTGTTGCATCGGATCGTCAAGAGCGGACTGCAGCTTGCCGAGACGGGCGATCAGGTTGGAGAAATAGGCGTCGGTAATCGCCGTCATCGCTACTTCCTCTCGCCGGAGATCCAGGCCGCCGTCACTTCGGTCTTGTCGTTGAGGTGAACCACATCGGCGCGGTATCCCGGCAGAAGCTGTCCGTAGCCTTCGAGGCGCAGGAAGCGGGCCGGATAGAGTGTCGCCATCCTCAACGCTTCCGCCAGCGTCAGGTCGAGATAGGTCGTGCAGTAGCGGATGCTGGAGGCCATATCGACATCCGAGCCGGCCAGCGTGCCGTCGGCCAGAACCACCTTGGAGCAGAAGCTGCCGCTCTCGCGATGGACCGTGCGGCCATTCAGCGTGAAGCTGTCCTTGTCGGAGCCGACAAGCGACATCGCATCGCTGACCAGAAACAGTTTGCCCTCGCCGCGCTTGGCGCGAAGCGCCGTGCGCAGAGCCTTGGGATCGACATGGTGACCATCGGCAATCACGCCGCACCAGGTCGCCGGATGATCGATCGCCGCGCCGACGAGGCCAGGTGCGCGATGGCCCATCTGGCTCATGGCATTGAAGAGATGCGTGACGCCCCGGGCACCGGCATCGAAACGCTCTTCGGCCTGTTCGCTGGTGCAGTCGGAATGGCCGATGCTGACGGTGACGCCTGCTTCGGCGAGTTCCCGCACCTGCTTCACGGAAACCTGCTCCGCCGCCATGGTAACCAGCAGCGTACCGATCGCCTCGCGTGCCGCGATGAACGCCTTGACGTCGCTGTCTTCGACGGGCCGCATCAGCGAGGCGAGATGAGCACCCTTGCGGGCCGGCGCCAGATGCGGGCCTTCCAGATGCAGACCGGCGACGCCGCGGTTGGTCTTCACGGCGTCCTTGGCCGCCTCGATCGCCGCCTTGGTCGCATCGGCCGTATCGGTGATCAGCGTCGGCAGCAGGGCCGTCGTGCCGTAGCGGCGGTGACCGTCGGCGATGATATACATGGAGCCGGCCGACGGCTCATCATTCAGCATCCGGCCGCCGCCGCCATTCACCTGCGCGTCGATGAACCCGGCGGAGAGAACGCCGCCGTCGAGCACGACCCGCTCGCCTTCGGGTAGATCGTTGAGCGCAGCGATCGTCTCGATGCGCCCATCGGAAACGATGAGCGCCCGCTCGTCATGAAAGCGCTCGCCATCGAAGATGCGCGCGCCGGTGAAAATCTTCCGGGACATCAGACGGTCTCCGTGACCTTGAGCAGGTTTGCCGGCTTGTCAGGATCAAAACCCTTGCGGCGGGTAACAGACTCGATCAGGCGATAGTAGACGAGCAGCGAGACAAGCGGATCGAGCAGACCGTTGCCGGTCGTCGGCACACGCAGGTTGACGCCGGCAAGCGGCTGCGCCGAGAACGGAACTGTCGTCGCGCCGAGCTTCTGCAGGCGCTCCAGCGCCTGGACGTTATTGGCATAGGCGGCATCGTCAGGCGCGAAGGCGACGATCGGGAAGCCCGGCTGCACGAGGCGCATCGGGCCGTGCATCAGCTCGGCGAGCGAGAAAGCCTCGGCATGCAGGCCGGAGGTTTCCTTAGCCTTGAGCGCAGCTTCGAGCGCAATCGCGAAAGCCGGACCGCGGCCTGCCGTATAGAGCGAGCTCGCGTTGAAGAGCACGTCTTCGGCGGCGGCCGTATCGATGCCGGAAGTCGCAGACAACGCCTCCGGAAGCTTCTGCAGGGCAGCCTGCAGATCGGCCTTGCCGCCGATTGCAGCGGTAACACCAGCCAGTGCGGCAACGGAAGCGATGAACGACTTGGTCGCGGCGACGCTCTTTTCGGGTCCGGCATTCAGGCCAACCACGATATCGGCCTGATTGCCGAGCGGACTGTCGGTGACGTTGACGACGGCGATCGTCGTTGCGCCACCCTTCTTGGCTGCTTCCTGCAGGGCGACGATGTCAGGGCTGGCGCCCGACTGCGAAACCGTGAAGTGAATGCCACCCTTCAGATGCAGCGGCGCGCCATAGACCGAAGCGATCGACGGGCCGACCGAAGCAACCGGTACGCCGCAGCTGATCTCGAAAAGATATTTGAAGAAGGTCGCCGCGTGGTCGGAGGACCCGCGCGCTGCCGTCGTCACCACGCTCGGCCGGGCCGAGGAGAACAGTTTGGCGATCTCCGCGAAGCCCGGCTTTTCCTTTTCGAGGAGGGTCGCCACCACGTCCGGCGATTGACCCGCCTCCTGCAACATCAGCGACTTGTTCTCACTCATAGCTCATCTCCAATTCTCAATTCTGCAACAAAATCATATGCATCGCCACGATAGTGCGAGCGGGTATATTCAACGACGCGCTGGTCTTCGAGGCGGGAAATCCGCTCGATCAGCAGCGCAGGCGCACCGGCCTTGACGTTCAGCATCGCGGCCGAAGAAGGGTCGAGCGTCACCGCCGTCAGGCGCTGCAGCGCCCGCACCGGCTTGTGTCCGCTGGCAGCCAGCGCATCGTAAAGCGATCCCTCGCCACCGGCATGCTCGCCGACGAACTTCACCGGAACGACGGCGCGCTCGATCGCGAGCGGCAGGCCATCGGCTAGGCGCAGTCGGTCAAGCCGCAGCACCGGCTCGTCCTGACTGAGACCTAGGAGAAAGGATTCTTCCGGCGAGGGCTGGTTGATCTGTCTCGACAGAATTTTTGCAGCAGGTGAGCGGCCGCGCGAGCGCATATCGGCCGAGAAGGACGAGAGACGCCAGAGCGGCTGCTCCATGCGTTCGACCCGCGCCGAGACGAACGTGCCGCTGCCATGGCGCGATTCCAGCGCACCCGACGACATCAGGTCGCGATAGGCGGTCCTGACGGTGACACGGCCGAGCTTCAGCGCTTCGGCAAGATCACGTTCGCCCGGCAATGCCGCGCCGGGCTTCAACAGCCCTTCCTGAATGAGACCGGTCAAGGCCAGCGCCAGCCGCTTGTAAAGCGGGCCGGTGGACGCCTCGTCGCGCAGTCCGCGCGCATTCAGCTCTGCTATCAGACTGGTTCTATCCATGGAAAGTGATTAGAACCTATCTAGAACCACTCTTCAAGATGAATTTACGCCAAAAACACAAAACCCTCGTGACGGGGTCACGAGGGTTTCGAAAACGGCGATGCTGAAGCGGCTTAGCTCTTGCTGAAGATATAGTCCGTTTCCTGACGCAGCGCCTCACCCGGCCGCAGCACGGCATTGGGGAAGCCCTCGTGATTGATCGCATCGGGCCAGACCTGCGTTTCCAGGCAGAAACCGGCAAACGGGCCATACTTGCGGCCATCGAGACCCGGCACCGCGACATTGAGCTTGAAGCCGGCATAGAACTGCACGCCGGGCTCGGTCGTGCGTACTTCCAGCGACACGCCGGAATTGACGCTGCGCGCCAGAACGACCGAGCGCTTGGCGACACGATCCTTCGACAGGCAGAAATTATGGTCGTAGAGCGCCTGCTCGGAGCCCTCGAAACGCTTCATCGAGGTCATTTCGCGGAAGTCGAAAGCGGTGCCGTCGACCGGGCGCAGCTCGCCGGTCGGGATCTGCCGCTCGTCGGTCGGCAGATAATGGTCGGCGGCGATCATGATGTCGTGGCCGAGTGCATCGTCACGGCCATCGAGATTGAAATAGGCGTGCTGGCAGACATTGGCGAGCGTCGGCTGATCCGATGTCGATTCATAGACGATCGAGAACTCGCCGTTGCCATGGACCCGGTAGGTCGCCTGGATCGTGCAATTGCCCGGATAGCCGGCGCGGCCATCGGGATCGACGATCTTCAGCACGACGCGATCGACATCATGCTCGACGATCGTCCAGTTGCGCTTGGCGATATTGTCGCTGCCGCCATGCAGATGCGAGACACCCTTCTCGTTGAGCTCCAGCTGGTGGGCCTTGCCGTCGAGCGTAAACTTGCCGCCGCCGATACGGTTGGCGCAGCGGCCGGGCGTTGCGCCGAAATAGGAGGAATAGGCCGGATAGTCGGCGAAATTGTCGAAGCCGAGCAGCAGCGGCGCCTCATGGCCGTCGAGCCGCAGATCCTGGATGACCGCGCCCCAGGTCATGATCTTGGCCGTCAGACCGCCGCCCTTGATCTCGACGCGATAGACGGTCTCGCCATCCTTCGTCGTTCCGAAAACTTCCCGCTTCAGCTGTTCAGCCATCTATCCATCGTCCTGAAATCTGTTCGCTTTCCGGCAGCGAACCTGCCCCCATTTTCCACGAACCGCAACTGCCAAAGGCAAAAAAGAAGCGCCGCGGCATCAAGGCCAGCGGCGCAACGTCAACAGATTGATAAGCCCTCAGATTTTCGTGCCGATCTCGCTGAGCTCGTAGGGCGTCGTCTGGTAGATTTCATTGATCCAGTTGCCGAAGAGCAGATGCGCGTGGCTGCGCCATCGGTTCTGCGGCGGAAGGGCTGGATCGTTATGCGGGAAATAGTTATGCGGCATCTTGATCGGCACGCCGGCATTCACGTCGCGGAAATACTCGTCCGACAGTGACGTCGAGTCATATTCGACGTGATTGAAGATATAGAGCCGCTTGGCCGCTTCTTCCTGAACCAGGCAGACGCCCATCTCGTTCGATTCCATCAGGATTTCCAGACCCGATGCCTTTTCGATATCGGCACGGCGAACCTCGGTCCAGCGGGAGACCGGGATTTCGAAATTGTCGGAGAAACCGTTGAGATAGACGGAAGAGGGCTTCAGGTTCTTGTGGCGATAGACGCCGAAGGCTTTTTCGCCGAGCTCATGCTTCGGCACCCCATGGAAATGGTAGATGGCCGCCATCGCGCCCCAGCAGACATTCATCGTCGAATGCACGTTGGTGCGCGTCCATTCGAAGATGTCCTGCATCTCCTTCCAATAGGTGACGTCTTCATAGGGCATCAGCTCTATCGGCGCGCCGGTGATGATGAAACCGTCGAATTTGCGGTGCTTCACCTCTTCCCAGGTCTGGTAGAAGGCGAGCAGATGGTCTTCGGAGGTGTTCTTGGCCTTGTGGTTGCCGATGCGCACCAGCGAGAACTCGACCTGCAGCGGAGAGGCGCCGACGAGGCGCGCCATCTGCACCTCGGTCTTGATCTTGTTCGGCATGAGATTGAGAAGCCCGATCTGCAGCGGACGGATATCCTGGCGGATAGCCATCGTTTCGGTCATCACCCGAACCCCCTCCTGAACGAGGGTTTCGAAAGCGGGGAGCGTGTCAGGAATCTTGATGGGCATCGCATTCACTCGATCGAACAGAACAACCGGCAAATAAAAAACCGGCAACGAAAGAATCGCTACCGGTCCGCACGCGGCCCTTTAGCGACTTATTTAACGTGGCTGCAAGCCGGCCGGCCAAATCACCACGAGGTCTCCTAGATAGCGCTGACAGCGGCGCGAATCAATGAGGATTCGCATGCGGCGCCTTGGCGCAAGGTAACTCACGCATTAATGACTGGTAGAATCTGTTGATGGACAGTGCGCGCTACCATGTTAATCAGGGGCGATGCTGTACGGGAATGCGTGATGACGGACGACGCCAAAGGCGCGGCTGGCGGTCAGCGGCAAGACCGGGTCGGATATGACCTGAGCCTCGGCTACCGCCTTAAATTGATGTTTCAGGCTTTCTGGGCCTCCAAGGTGCGCGGCAAGATCCTGTCGCTCGCGGCGATTCTGCTCGCCGTCATCCTGGCGACGGCCTATGGCCAGGTGGTCCTGAACCGCTGGAACGCACCCTTCTACGATTCGCTGCAGCGGCGCGATGTCACCGAATTCTTCCACCAGCTGCAGGTCTTCGGCCTGATCGCCGGCTCCCTCCTGCTGCTCAATGTCGGCCAGGCATGGCTGAACCAGATGACCGCGCTCTACATGCGCGAGGGCCTGACACGCGATCTCGTCGATCAATGGCTGAAGCGCAAGCGAGCCCTTCGGCTGGCCTCGAGCGGCCTGATCGGCGTCAATCCCGACCAGCGCCTGCATGAAGACGCCCGAAACCTGGCGGAAAGCACCACCGGCCTCGTTCTCGGGCTCATTCAGTCCACCATCCTGCTCGTCAGCTTCATCGGCGTTCTCTGGGAACTGTCGAGCGGCTTCGTCTTCCACTTCAGCACCTATTCCTTCGCCATCCCCGGCTACATGGTCTGGGCCGCGGTCTTCTATGCCGCCTCGGCATCGATCCTCAGCCAGATCGTCGGCCGCAAGCTGGTGCCGATCAATGCCGAGCGCTTCTCGAAGGAAGCCGAGCTACGTTTCTCGCTGATGCATGCAAACGAGAACATGCCGGCGATCACCGTTGCCAAGGGCGAGGAAAACGAGCGCCAGCGCATCAATATCGATATCAGCACCGTTCTCGCCGTCCTGAAGCGGCTGACGATGGCGAATACCAATCTCACCTGGGTCTCTGCCGGCTATGGCTGGCTCGTCATCGTTATCCCGATCATCGTCGCTGCCCCTGCCTATTTCTCCGGCGGCCTGACCTTCGGTGAGCTGATGATGTCGGTCGGCGCCTTCAACCAGGTCAACACGGCGCTGCGCTGGTACGTCGCCAATTTCGGCCCGATCGCCGAATGGCGCGCAACGCTGAACCGCGTCACCGATTTCCGCCATGCGCTTCAGCACATGGATGACGCGATGAACCCGAAGAATGTCATCGCCTACGAGGACACTGCCGCGGACAGGCTTGTGATGAAGAACGTGACGATCGCCGCAAAGCTCGGCGAAGAAGTCGACCAGTGCGGCGGCTTCCGTGTGCACGAGCCTGACGTCACGCTGAAGGCCGGCGAGAAGGTGATGATCAACGGCGATCACAACGTCAATCGCAAGCTGCTGTTCCAGGCAATGGCCGGTCTGTGGCCCTGCGGCAGCGGCACGATGGGCCTGCCGCCATCCGACGACATGCTGTTCATCCCGCAGGTCGCCTATATCCCCGGCGGCACGCTGCGCGAGGCGCTCTGCTTCCCCGAACCTGCCGGTTCCTACAAGAACAAAGATATCGAAGCTGCGATGGAGAAGGCCGGGCTGCGTCAGCTCATCGGCCGTCTCGATACGCGTGCGCGCTGGGACAAGGTGCTGGATTCCGACGAGCAGAAGGCCATCGGCTTTGCCCGGCTTCTGCTCGTGCGGCCGCGCTGGGTGGTCTTTGACGAAGTGCTCGAAGGTCTCGAACCGGAGTGGCAGACGACGCTCACCAACCTGCTGACGGCGCTGCCTGATACGGCGATGATCTATATCGGCCGCTCCGAGACCTATATGGAAGTGCTGAAGCCGCGGGTGCTGCACCTCGAAGCGATCGCTTCGAAGACCGAAGAACCCGCACCGCCGAAAGCCGGCACCGGCCGCCCGGCGGCGGCTCCGGTGCTCTAGCAGTCATCACATCGGCTGG
Organism: Rhizobium sp. BG4; assembly: GCF_016864575.1. NCBI lineage: Bacteria > Pseudomonadati > Pseudomonadota > Alphaproteobacteria > Hyphomicrobiales > Rhizobiaceae > Rhizobium > Rhizobium sp. BG4. The sequence goes on along the minus strand of NZ_CP044125.1, from coordinate 1,964,386 downwards.
ACGCCGCTGAGGCCGACGGAAACCTGCTTGGACGAAACGCTGCCATCGGCGGCCTTCTCGGCCGTGACGATGACGGCAGCACCCGGCTTCAGATCATCCTTGGTAGCCGACGCGATGGTGACAATCTGCGTGCCATCGGGAATGGCGATCGTCTTTTCCTTGCCCTGATAGGTGAGCGTGATCGTCTTGCCGTTGACCGCCTTGACGGAGGTGCTGACCGTCGCATTGGTCATCTCTGTATTCGGCTTGGCATCCCAGGGGCGATTGCCCTCGCCGGTGCCCTTCATCGAGGCCGGGAAGATCATCACCTGCAGTGCATCATTGGGGCCGCTGCCCTTCGGCATCGAGCCAACGCCGACGAAATCGCCCGGCTTGATGTCATCGACGGATGCCCGCTGGATACCGCCGATCTTGAAGCCCGATTGCATGGCGATCGACTGATCGCTGCCGTCGCGGGTCTTGATCGTCAGCACGTCGCCATTGAGGCTCTCGACGATCCCGCGGATGCGAACGCGCTGCGTATCGTCGGCCCGGCTGGACTGAACGGCTGAAAAGGTGATGGCTGCGGCGGCGAGCGCCGTCAGAAATGCGGAAGAAAGCTTGCGAGACATATGACTATTCCTTGTCGCCACGATAGCAGGCATATCCCCGGCTGCCGTGGCGGAATGTAGAGCCGCACCGGGACACCGGCGAATCAAGGAAACGTGAAACTCAGCCTTCGAGCTCTTCCCTCAGCATTTCGAGCTCGAGCCATTCCTCTTCCATCTTGGTCAGGCTGTCGCGCAGTTTTTCCATTTCCGCGGCAAGCTTGTCGAAGGTCTTGCGATCCTTGGTGAAGAGGTTGGAATCTGCCATCTTCTCTTCGCGCTTGGCGATCTCGGCTTCAGCCTTCGCCATTTCCTTCGGCAGATTGTCGAGCGCGAACTTCTGCTTGAAGGAGAGCTTGCCTTTGCCCTTCGGCGCGTCAGCCTGTGCTGAAGCCTCGGCCTTCGGCTTTTCGGCCGCTTTCTCCGCCCTGCGCTTTTCCTCCATCGCGCCCTTGCGCTGCGCCAGCATGTCGGAATAGCCGCCGGCATATTCGATCCAGCGACCATCAGGCGCATCGGGAACGGCCGGTGCAATGGTCGAGGTCACAGTGCGGTCGAGGAAGTCACGATCGTGGCTGACGAGGATGACCGTGCCGGGGAACCCTGCGACAATTTCTTGCAGCAGGTCGAGCGTCTCGATATCGAGATCGTTCGTCGGCTCATCGAGGATGAGAAGATTGGCCGGGCGCGACAGGATGCGCGCCAGCATCAGCCGCGCGCGCTCGCCGCCGGAGAGATTCTTGATCGGCGTGCGGGCCTGCTCCGGCTGGAACAGGAACTCCTTCATGTAGCCGGTTACATGCCGCTGCTCGCCATTGACCAGCAGGTTCTCGCCGCGGCCATCGGTCAGGTAATTGGCAAGCGTGTCCTCGGGATTGAGGTCTTCGCGCTTCTGGTCCAGCGTTGCGATCTCGAGATTGGTTCCGAGTTTCACCGTGCCAGCGTCCGGCGCCAGCTGCCCCGTCAGCATCTTCAGAAGCGTCGTCTTGCCAGCCCCGTTCGGACCGACGAGACCGATGCAGTCGCCGCGATGAACGCGGATCGAGAACGGCGCGACGATCGGCCGGTCGCCGTAAGTCTTGGTGATCTTGTCGGCCTCGATGACCAGCTTGCCGGATTCCTGCGCATCCGAAACGCTCGCCTGCACCGTGCCCTGCGGACCCTTGTGGCCGCGATATTGCGAGCGCATCGTCTGCAATTCGCCGAGACGGCGCATGTTGCGCTTGCGGCGGGCGGTGACGCCGTAGCGCAGCCAGTGCTCTTCGCGCTCGATCGCCTTGCCGAGCTTGTGCTGCTCCAGCTCTTCCGCTTCGAGAACCTGATCGCGCCAGGCTTCAAAATGACCGAAGCCGCGGTCAAGCCGCCGCGACGTGCCGCGATCGAGCCAGACCGTTGCCGTCGAGACCTTCTCCAGGAACCGGCGGTCGTGCGAGATCAGAACCAGGGCGCTCCGCGTTTTCTGAAGCTCGCCTTCCAGCCATTCGATGGTGGGCAGGTCGAGATGGTTGGTCGGTTCGTCGAGCAGCAGGATATCCGGCTCTGGCGCCATGACGCGGGCAAGGGCCGCGCGGCGGGCTTCGCCACCCGAAAGGTTCTTCGGGTCTTCCTCGCCGGTCAGGCCGAGATGCGACAGCAGATAGGTGACACGATAGGGATCGTCGCCCGGCCCGAGCCCGGCTTCGGCATAGGCCTGCACGGTCGAGAAGCCGGCGAAATCGGGCGCCTGCTCAAGATAACGCACGGTCGACGACGGATGGCGGAACACCTCGCCGGACTGCGCCTCGGCAATGCCGGCAGCCATCTTCAGCAGTGTCGACTTGCCGGAACCGTTGCGGCCGACGAGGCAAATCTTGTCGCCGGGCTCCACCTGCAGGCTTGCGCCCGCCAGCAACGGCGTGCCGCCGAAGCTCAGGAAGATGTCGTCCAGTTTGAGAATGGGAGGCGCCAAGAATCAGACTCCGGAAAGATCATAAGGGCGGGCAAGGATGATCGCGCGGCCGCTGCCGAGCGTGAACCGGACCTTGCCTTCCGCCACATTGGAAATGGTACGCGATGAGCCGAAAGGCAAATGGAAATCCGAGAGCGGATAGCGGGCATTCTCGATGAAGAGCCCGCGCAGCTCGCTGAACCCGGGGACGGAAAACAGGCTGTTCTTCGGCAGATCAAGCTCGATGGTTCCGGCAAGAAGCGGAACCGCTTCCTCCACCCCTGAGGTGAGCAGCAGGTCGAAACCCTCTTCTGCAAGGCTGACGGCGTAAAGCAGATGCTGAAGCGCATGGTCGGAGCGCTCGCCCGCCAGGGCACCAGCTAGGATCAGCCTCTTCGCCCCACGCGCAATGGCTTCCGAGACGGCGATCTCGCCATCCGTCGAGGCTTTGGCGGCCGGGTAGGGCTGCTTCGGCACATCGGGAAAGGCGCCTTCGAGATCAGGCGCCGTGGAATCGAAATCGCCCACCCAGAGCTCCGGCACGACGCCGAGCTCGGCCGCATGCCGCATGCCGCCATCGGCCGCGATGAAGCGGCTACCGGCAACGGCGCTGCGCAGCCGTTCCGTCGGCGTCAGCTCGCCGCCAAGCAGGATGGTGAAGGTGGTTTCCGTCATGGGCATTGCCCATAGCGCAAAGCAGGGGTCGAGGGAAAGGGGCAGGGTTCAGCCGGGCGTACCCTTGTCGCGCCGTTCGAAGGCTTTTTCATAGCCGTCGATGAAGCGCTCATAGAGTGCGGCGAAGGCATCGACGTCCTTTTCGCTCCATCCGTCGAGGATTTCGCCGATCAGCGCCATCTTCTGCGCACGGATTTCAGCAAGCAGCCGCTGGCCGATCGGCGTCATTACCACGACGATCCGGCGCGCATCGGCCTGCGATGCCGCGCGGCGAAGAATGTTGCGGCTGACCATGTCGGCAACAACGCGGCTGGCGCGTGACGGATCGATGCGCAGCATCTCCGCGATCGTCCCGACCGTCACTTCGTCAGCCGGCTGCGCGCGGCGTACGGCATCGAGCACATCGAGATGCGATAGTTCGAGATCCGGCGCAACGCTCTGGATCGCAAGGCGCCCGATCAGCCTGCGGCCCGTCATGAGCTTCATGCGGGTCATGCTCTGGCCAATGCTCAAGACGCTTTCGCTTTCCAGCGACAGGGGATCGAGCTCGTGAATTCGGGCGGGTTTCTCGTTCATGCGGCGAGCATAACAGAAGGCTTGCGGGAAGGAAACATGCCTGCGTCATTCAAGTGTCATTGACATTTATATGCTTTTGTCACATAAATTGGCGATCAAGATCGGAACTGTCTTCATGGATATGCAGCTTGCCTCCCAGCCGCTCGTGACGGATCCCCGCCGCAGGCTTATTCTCTTCCTGTTTCTGATGACCGCGATGTTCATGGCAACGCTGGACAATCAGATTGTCTCGACGGCGCTGCCGACGATCGTGGGCGAATTCGGCCATCTCGAGCGCTTCGGCTGGATCGGCTCGGCCTATCTCCTGTCGCTCAGCGCCGTGATGCCCGTCTATGGCAAGCTCGGCGACCTCTTCGGCCGCAAATATGTGATGATGACGGCGATCGCGATCTTCACCGTCGGCTCGGCTGTCTGCGGTCTGGCCATCTCGATGAACACGCTGATTGCCGCCCGCGTGCTGCAGGGCCTCGGCGGCGGCGGCATCATGGTGTCGATCTTCGCCGTCAATGCCGACCTTTTCGAGCCGCGGGAGCGTGCCCGCTACCAAAGCTATTCCAGCCTCGTGCTGATGGCCTCCAGCGCCATCGGCCCCGTTCTCGGCGGCATGATGAGCGATCTGTTCGGCTGGCGTTCGATCTTCCTCGTCAACGTCCCCATCGGTTTCGTCGTGCTTATCGGCTTGGCGCTGATGCTGCCCTACCGCAAACCGCATCGCCGCCCGAAGATCGATTATGCCGGTGCCCTGCTCTTGGCGATGACCACCACCAGCATCGTGCTGATGGCCGATGGCAGCGAGCTCTTTGGCTCGATCCTTGCGCCGCAGAGCCTTGGCATCATCGCCGCAGGCGTTGTCTGCGCCATCGCCTGGGTCTTCGTCGAGCGCCGCGCCGCCGAACCGATCGTACCGCTGTCGCTGTTCCGCAACCCGACCTTCCCGCTTCTCCTGATCATGTCGATTACTGGCGGCGGGATCGCCATCGGCATGGCCAACTATTTCGCGCTCTTCCTGCAGACGACAACAGGCCTCTCGCCCTCGCATGCCGGCCTGCTCTTCATCATGCTGACCGGCGGCCTTGTCTGCGGTTCGTTGTTTGCCGGCCGCACCATCTCGCGCACCGGCCGCTACAAGCCCTTCGCCATCGCCAGCCTCTCCTGCAGCGCCATCGCTTTCGCGCTCCTGACACAGGTTCATGCGGGTACCCCTCTGCCCATCATCGGCCTGCTAATGGCTCTGCACGGCATCGGCATCGGGCTTGCACAGCAGGTGCCTATCATCGGCGTTCAGAACGCGGCTCCGGCCCGTGACGTCGGTGCTGCAACGGGTTCGGTGACGCTGTCGCGCATGGGCGGCGCCTCGATCGCCATCTCGATCTACGGCGCGATCATCGGCTCGCAACTCGCCAAGGTCGGCGTCTCCATCCCGGGTGTCGCCGATATCGAACAGCTGACGCCGAAGATGATGGCGGCATTGCCGGAAGCCAGCCGCCAGGCGGTGGCCGATGCCTATTCGGCAGCCTTCACGCCGCTCTTCATGACGTCCTGCGCCTTCGCCCTGATCGGCCTGATCGCGGCGTTTTTGCTGAAGCCGGTACAGCTGCCGCGCCACGGCGAGGCAAAGAATTCTGCGGCTGCAGCTGAAGCAGCCGAGTGACCTGATGAGGGCGAGCTTCGCCCTTGTCATAAAGCCGTCATCGCTATACATCTGCCAACGCTCTAACGGGGTGCCTGTGTCCGAAAGGACATCTGGCTGAGAGGCTGCAAGCCAACCCGCGGAACCTGATCCGGTTAACACCGGCGGAGGGATTAGATGCGCGCGTGACACCAGGCACCGCCCTTTTCCCGTGAAACAACTTGTATAGGAGGAGGCGCGCCATGCCCGGCCGCAAACCATTGATCGCAATTTTCGCCACGGCGCTTCTCGCCGTTACCTCGGCCATCGCTCCGGCCCAGGCCGCAGACAAGACGCTGACGGTCTATACCTACGAAAGCTTCACCTCCGAATGGGGTCCTGGCCCCAAGGTGAAGGAAGCCTTCGAGAAGACCTGCGCCTGCACCGTCAATTTCGTGAGCGTCGCCGATGGCGTCGCCCTTCTCTCACGCCTCAAGCTCGAGGGCGCCTCGACGAAGGCCGACGTCGTGCTCGGCATCGACACCAACTTGATCACCGAAGCCAAGGATACGGGCCTGTTTGACGCCAGCGGCGTCGATACCAGCGCCTTGAAGGTACCCGGCGATTTCAAGGACGATGTCTTCGTTCCCTATGACTACGGCCACTTCGCCATCATCTACGACACGCAGACGGTAAAGAACCCACCGAAAAGCATGCAGGAACTGGTCGACGGCGACCCGTCGCAGAAGATCGTCATCGAGGATCCGCGCACCTCTACGCCGGGTCTCGGCCTGCTGCTTTGGGTGAAGTCCGTTTACGGCGACAAGGCGCCGGAAGCCTGGGCCAAGCTCAAGAACCGCATCCTGACGGTCACGCCCGGCTGGTCGGAGGCCTATGGCCTGTTCACCAAGGGCGAGGCGCCGATGGTGCTCTCCTATACGACGTCCCCGGCTTACCACATGGTCGCTGAAAACACCGACCGCTATCAGGCGGCCGCCTTCTCCGAGGGCCACTATATCCAGATCGAAGTCGCCGGCCTGCTGAAGAACGCGCCAGACAAGGATCTTGCCCGCGACTTCCTGAAGTTCATGGTCACCCCCGGCTTCCAGGACACGATCCCGACCAACAACTGGATGATGCCGGTCTCGGCGACATCCACGCCCCTGCCGGATGCTTTCGGCAAGCTCGTCAACCCCTCCAAGACTTTCCTGATGTCGCCGGATGACGTCGCCAAGAACCGCAAGGCCTGGATCGACGAGTGGCTTGCGGCGATGAGCATGAACTGATGCTGCAGACGGCGGCGGAACGGCGAAATGCATTGGCGGGCGGCGCAATTGCGCTCGCCGCCATCCTGCTTTTCATCGGTATCGCTGCCGTTTCGCTTGCCGCCTCCGGCGGGGGCGCTGCCTTTGCCGGGATCATTTCCGATCCCTATATCCTCCGCGTCCTGCGCTTCACGCTGCTGCAGGCAGTCCTCTCCACGCTGCTATCGGTTTTCCTGGCGATCCCTGTCGCGCGGTCGCTCGCCCGCCAGCCGCAATTTCCCGGCCGCATCTGGATCATCCGGCTGATGGCGGTGCCGATGGGACTGCCGGTCCTGATCGGCGCGCTCGGCCTGATCGGCATCTGGGGCAGGCAGGGCCTGCTCAACAGCGCGCTGACGAAACTCGGCCTCGCCGAACCCGTCAGCATCTATGGCCTGACCGGCATTCTGCTTGCCCACGTCTTCTTCAACCTGCCGCTCGCCTGCCGGCTGATGCTTGCCGGTCTTGAACGGCTGCCCTCTGAATACTGGCTGATGGCGAGCAATCTCGGCATGCGTCAGCGCGCCATCTTCCGTTTCATCGAATGGCCCGCCATCCGCGGCCTGATCCCCGGTATCGCGGGGCTGATCTTCATGCTCTGTGCCACCAGCTTCACGCTGGTGCTGACGCTCGGCGGCGGTCCTGCGGCAACGACGGTCGAGGTGGCGATCTACCAGTCGCTTCGCTTCGATTTCGATCCCGGCCGCGCCGTCGCACTTTCCCTGCTGCAGATCGCGCTGACCGGCCTCGTCCTCGCCGCCATGTCGCTCCTGCCAGCGAGCCCTGACGAGGGGCTGACGACGGGCCAACGAGCAATGCGTTTCGATGGCAGGAAGCCCACAGCGAGGCTATTGGACAGCCTGCTATTGATCGTCGTCGCAGCCTTTCTCCTGTCGCCACTTCTCTCGGTCGTCGTCGCCGGCCTGAAAGCCGACCTGCCGAAACTGCTTGGCGAACCCGTCTTCTGGCAGGCCGCGGCGATGAGCTTCGGTATATCCATCTCCGCCGCCACACTGGCGCTGCTGGTATCGGCAGCCCTGATCCGCGCCCGCCAGACCATCGCCACCAGCAAGCAGTCCGGCCGTGGCAACCGCGCCTTCTTCGCCACGATGGGCGGCGCATCTTCGATGGTGCTATTGGCCCCGCCGGTCGTGCTTGCCACAGGATGGTTCATGACCCTGCGACCGTTCGGAGATGCAGAAATTTTCGCGCCTGCCCTCGTCGTCTTGATCAACATGCTGATGGCGCTGCCCTTCGTCATGCGCGTGCTCGAACCGGCCTATCTCGTCCATCAGCGCCGTACGGCGCGGCTATCGGCAAGCCTCGGGATCGCCGGCATCGCGCGGCTGCGGCTTATCGATTGGCCGGGGCTGCGCAGGCCGTTCCTCACCGCCCTGTCTTTCGCTATGGCGCTGTCGCTCGGTGATCTCGGCGCCGTTGCTCTTTTTGGGTCAGATGGTTTCATCACCCTGCCGTGGCTAGTCTATAGCCGCATGGGAAGCTACAGAACCAATGATGCCGATGGCTTTGCGCTGATCCTCGGCGTGATATGCCTGTTGCTGACAATCGCCGGAACATCCGGCCAGGTGCGAGGACATGGTGCCGATGACGGCCGCTGATATCGCTATGCAGAACGTCCGCCTGACACTTGGCAGCCATGCTTTTCACTTCGATTGCGCACTCCCCGGCGGCCAGATCATCGCCGTGACCGGCCCCTCGGGCGCCGGAAAATCGACCTTCCTCAATCTGCTGGCAGGCTTCGAGATACCGGAGAGTGGCCAGGTGCTGCTTGATGGCAGGGACGTCACCGGCGTCCATCCGTCAGAGCGGCCGGTCTCGCTCGTCTTCCAGGACAACAATCTCTTCGCCCATCTCGATATCTTCACCAATATCGGGCTGGGCATCAATCCGGCCCTGAAGCTCACGCAGGCGGACCGTAGCCGCATCTCGGCGGCGCTGGCGCAGGTCGGACTTGCAGGCTTCGAGAAGCGGCTTCCGGCGACACTGTCAGGCGGCGAGCGCCAACGCGCCGCCTTCGCCCGCGCCCTCGTCCGCAATCGCCCGATCCTGCTTCTCGATGAACCCTTCGCTGCCCTCGATCCCGGTTTGCGCAGCGGCATGGTGGAGCTTCTGACGACGATGCAGCGCGAGACCGGCAGCACCGTGATCGTCGTCTCGCATGACCCGGACGAAGTCCGCCGCATCGCCAGCTATGGGGTCTTCATCGACCATGGCGCGATCGCGCTTGCCGCGCCGATCGATGAATATCTCGCGCGAAAAGATATGCCCGCATTGCGGCAATTTCTGCGCGGTTGACGAATCTGCAGGGTGCGATGGCACTTTCGCCACAATTTCATCCGAGCGAAAGAACTCCTTAACCACGCCAAGCTTGCTAAATTACAACGGCGCCACAATTAAGCAGAGTCTCGCTATGCAACCGATGCGGAAATCAGCTACAGCAATGACCTGTATCCATCCGTTGTGCACTGCGAGAGCCAGGATGGGCGCCTGTTGAACCCCGTTGGAAGTGGCCGGATCGATAAAGCGGCGAACCGGCTGAAAAGCAAGATGACTCGGAGAGCCAGACTGGACAGCATGAAGACGTGGACGAGACCCGCGCCCTCCAGGACTATGCTTTCCGCTTTGCGCCACCGGGGACGGCATGCGCTGCTGCTGACTGCTGCCGCAGTCGCGCTTAACAGCTGCCAGTCGATCATCGAGCAATCCTACCAGCCGACCGTCTCGCCCTCGTCCAATCCGCAGATCGTCGATGAAGTGCAGAAGAACGATCCGCGCGCCGCGATGGGCGCCCGCGAACACCCGCGCATCGTCGCGAGCTATGGCGGTGAATACAAGGACGCCAAGACCGAACGCCTCGTTGCCCGCATTGCCGGCGCGCTGACGGCCGTTTCGGAAAATCCGAGCCAGTCCTATCGCATCACAATCCTGAATTCGCCGGCGATCAACGCCTTCGCGCTGCCGGGCGGCTATCTCTACGTGACACGCGGCCTGCTGGCGCTTGCCAATGATGCCTCCGAGGTTGCCGCCGTGCTCTCGCACGAAATGGGTCACGTGACGGCCAATCACGGCATCGAGCGCCAGAAGCGCGAAGAAGCCGAAGTCATCGCCAGCCGCGTTGTTGCCGAAGTTCTCTCCAGCGATATCGCCGGCAAGCAGGCGCTCGCCCGCGGCAAGCTGCGCCTCGCCGCCTTCTCCCGCCAGCAGGAGCTGCAGGCCGACGTCATCGGCGTACGTATGCTCGGCGAAGCCGGTTACGACCCCTATGCTGCTGGCCGCTTCCTCGACAGCATGGCCGCATACAGCCGCTTCATGTCGGCCGATCCGGATGCCGACCAGAGCCTGGACTTCCTGTCCAGCCATCCGAATTCCGCGCAGCGCATCGAACTGGCCCGCGACCACGCCCGCGCCTTCGGCCAGGAAGGCAAGGTCGGCGACAAGGGCCGCGATTACTATCTCGACGGCATCGACGGTCTGCTCTACGGCGACAGCCCGGAAGAGGGCTATGTGCGCGGCCAGACCTTCCTGCATGGCGGTCTCGGCATCCGCTTCGACGTACCGCCCGATTTCACCATCGACAACAAGGTCGAAGCCGTCATGGCGACCGGCCCCGGCGATATCGCCATCCGTTTCGATGGCGTGGCCGACAGCAACAACCAGAGCCTGACCAACTATATCTCGAGCGGCTGGGTCACCGGCCTCGATCCCTCGACGATCCAGGCGACGACGATCAACGGCATGGAAGCGGCAACCGCCCGCGCCAGTGCCGACCGCTGGGATTTCGACGTCACGGTCATCCGCAACAATCAGCAGATCTTCCGGTTCCTGACCGCCGTTCCGAAGGGCAGCACGGCCCTGCAGCAGACGGCGGATGTCCTGCGCGCCAGCTTCCGCCGCATGACCCCGGATGAGATGTCGTCGCTGAAGCCGCTGCGCATCCGCGTCGTCACCGTCCGCCCGGGCGACAACATCACGACGCTTGCCGCCCGCATGATGGGCACCGATCGTAAGCTCGATCTCTTCAAGCTCATCAATGCGCTGCCGACAGGCGCCACCGTCGCCCCCGGCGACCGCGTCAAAATCATCGCCGAATAAAAAAGGCCCGGATGAACCGGGCCAGTCTGTGCTGCTGGGAGTAAGAACGTTCAGGCGTAGGCGGCCATGTGCGGGTCGGCGCTCACGAGCGCGCTGCGGAGCTTCTCCATCGCCCGGCTTTCGATCTGGCGCACACGCTCCTTGGAAATTCCGAGATCGGCGCCGAGCTCTTCGAGCGTCGCTCCATCCTCAGCGAGACGGCGGGCGCTGATGATCTTCATCTCGCGCTCGTTGAGATGCGTCAGCGCAGAGGCGAGCCACACGCGGCGGCGCTCGCCATCGATCATGTTGGAGACCTGCTCATCGGGCAGGGGATCGTCGCTGACGAGGAAGTCCATCTTCTCGGCACTGTCGGCGTCGCCGGAGACGGACGGCGCCTGCAGCGACGCATCGTTGCTGGAAAGCCGCGCATCCATCGTCTGAACGTCGGCAAGGCTGACGCCGAGGGCTGCGGCGATTTCCTGATGAATGGATTGCAGGGTCAGCTGCGTATCGCCGCGGGCAAGCTTGGCGCGAAGGCGGCGAAGATTGAAGAAAAGCGCTTTCTGCGCGGAACTCGTACCGCCGCGGACGATCGACCAGTTGCGCAGGATATAATCCTGGATCGACGCACGGATCCACCAGCTGGCGTAAGTGGAGAAACGAACTTCACGCTCCGGCTCGAAACGGGCAGCGGCTTCCAGGAGACCTACATAGCCCTCCTGCACGAGATCGCTCATCGGCAGACCGAAATTGCGAAACTTGCCGGCCATCGAGATGACGAGGCGCATATGGGCCATGGCGATCTGGTTGCGGGCGCCGCGGTCTTCATTGTCCTTCCAGCGGATCGCCAGTTCATGTTCTTCCTCGCGGGCGAGATAGGGAGCCGCCATCGCTATTTTGATCATGCGCCGGTCTGCAGACATGTTCTTCATATCGGTCTCCTAAAATCAGGCCTCGCGCCCAAAACAAAAACAATGAAGGTTCGTTTCCGGAACGTCGCCGTCCGGATCAAATTCAGCTCTCGAATGCAAAAGGCCCCGCTCCTGGACTTTTCAGGACGAGGCCCTATCTCTTCATCAAGTACCGGTCAGACGGTAAAGCAGGATCTGTTTCTTCACGTTGCCGCTCTGGCAATATGTGGAAGTCATGACCCACTCCTCATCGAACGTTTACAACAGCGGACGATCGGTGGGTTCACCTGGCTTTTGTCCGCACTTACGAGGTTTAAACGCGTCAGCGCGGAAAAAGTTCCAATAAAAAACCCGGCTCGAAGGCCGGGTTTTTTGCAAGGAAAAACAAAGCGCTATTATGCGGCTTCGTCCTGAGAGTCGTCTTCTTCGATGGCCTTGCCGCGCTTCGGACCCTTGTTCAGGTTGGTCTCGACGAGGCGGACGGCTTCGGTTTCCGACATCTTGTTGACGGCGGCGATTTCGCGGGCCATGCGGTCGAGGGCAGCTTCATAGAGCTGACGCTCGGAATAGGACTGCTCCGGCTGGTTTTCGGCGCGGTAGAGGTCGCGTACGACTTCCGCGATCGAAATCAGGTCGCCCGAATTGATCTTGGCATCGTATTCCTGCGCACGGCGCGACCACATGGTGCGCTTGACGCGTGCCTTGCCCTGGACAACCTTGAGCGCGCGCTCAACGAAATCGGTCTCCGACAGCTTGCGCATGCCGATGCTCATCGCTTTTGCGACCGGAACCTTCAGGCGCATCTTGTCCTTTTCGAAATCGATTACGAAAAGTTCAAGCTTCATGCCGGCAACTTCTTGCTCTTCGATAGCGCTGATGGTACCGACCCCATGAGCGGGGTAGACGATCGATTCACCGGTCTTGAAGCCGTGGCGAGCTGCTGAAGGTTTTTTCTGCTGGGTCGTCATTCTAATCAAAAACTCCCTGTTACGCTTCCGGCGGCGGCCGGAGCCGGGTCAGTCAGGCCCGGATGAGACGGTTGATTACCGTCGGGTGACTTCACTCTGGTCCCACCAGACAGAAGCAAAAGAAATTCATGCGCGCGATCAACGATCGGACAGCTCAAGATGTTGATATGTCACGGGAACCGCGTACGGATTTTATTTGCTTTCGTGATGGTTTTGGGCACGCTTCGTGCCTCAAATGGGTCAGTGTTCAGAACCTATCACAAAAATATGAGGAAATCAATAATTTGGTGCGTGTGAGTCATGCGGGCAACACATGGCTCACATATTAGAGAAGCATCACTTGAAACGTTTAAGCGCCATCTGAACCCGATTTCAAGCGGATTTCAGCAGCTTGGTCTCAGTCGCCTGAGCCGGGCTTTTCGGAGAAGTACTTCTCGAATTTGCCGGTCTCACCATCCATCTCCTTGGCCTCGGGCATTGAGTCCTTCTTGACGGTGATGTTGGGCCAGATGCTGGCATATTCGGCGTTGATCTTGAGCCACTTGTCGAGACCCGGCTCAGTATCCGGCTTGATCGCCTCGGCAGGACATTCCGGCTCGCAAACGCCGCAATCGATGCATTCATCAGGGTGGATGACGAGGAAATTCTCGCCCTCATAGAAGCAATCGACCGGGCAGACTTCCACGCAGTCGGTATATTTGCAGCGAATGCAATTGTCGGTCACGACATAGGTCATGAAGAACTCCAGGATTTCACGCGAGCGGGGCAGACCAACCTGGAACGTCGCGTCTTTCCCTGAGCCGGAGGGGCAGCGTGTACTGGCTTGGGAGGCTAGAACGCTATCCGGCGAGTTGATGTGACCTACCGGCTTTACAGGCCGATTTCAAGGATAATCGATCTTCAAAAGCGGCCGGTTTGGATAGAGTTTTCTAATCCTCGCCCGACTGGAGCTTGTCGATTGCACGGCGCTCTTTCTTCGTGGGCCGCCCTGCGCCCGCTGCGCGGATCGCCTGCTCATAGGGGGTGAGGCGTTTGGTCTCATCCGCAGGCGGCGTCAGGTCTTCGTAAAGCAGCTTGGCTTCCTCAAACGGGCCACGCCGCTCGCCGGGCTGCTTGACCACCAGGACGACGTCACGCCGCTCGAGCTGCAGCTCGATACGGTCGCCGATTTTCACGGTCTGGCTGGGCTGGGAAACACGTTCGCCATTGATGCGAACGTGTCCCGATTGGATATGGCTTTGAGCCAGGGAGCGGGATTTCACCATGCGCGTGAAGAACAGCCATTTATCGAGACGCTGACGCGAACCGCTTGCTGGCTGTGTCTCCCCGCCCATCGGTTACTTCTTCATCTGCTCCTTCAAGGCAGCGAGCTTTGCGAAAGGTGAATCCGGATCGATCGGCTTTTCCTTGCGCGGCGGCTTGGCCTCGAAGCGCAGCGGCTGGGCGCCGCTGCGGTTGTTGTTACGGTCGTTGCGATCCTTGCGGTCACCACGGTCCTGACGATCGCCACGCTGGTCGTTGCGGTCGCCACGGCCCTGATGCGGCTTACCGCCATCGCGGCCACGCTGCTGGCGGTTGCCGTCGCGGTTGTCGCGGCCTTCACGGTTCTCGCCGCCTTCGCCACCACCATGACGGCGGTTGCCCTGCGGACGCTCGTTGTTGCCACCGCCACGGCGTTCGCCGCCATGATTGCGGGCCTGACGCTGGTTGTCGTTGCGGCCGCCAAGGCGCCACAGGAGAACCGGCTTCGGCTCGGTGGGTTCGCCGTCTGCGGCGGCCGGAGCAGCCTCGGCAGCGACCTCAACCGTGACCGGTGCCGCTTCGGCAGCCGGCGTTTCAGCCGTTGCTTCGTCAGCCTGGTCGGCGTCGTCGTGATCGGCCTTCTCGGAAGCATCTTCTGCTGCCGGCTCGGCGGCTGCAGCAGGTGCCGCCGAAGCGTCCTGCACAGCCAGATGAGCAGCCGCTTCCTCAGCCTTCACGGCGTCGGCGCGATAGCCGAGACCCTTGAGGATCTCTTCCATGTCTTCCAACGTCGCGCCGAGGATCGACAGCATCGCAGTCGTCGTCGTGAAACGGCGGCCGTCGTAAGCGCCTTCCGGACGGTTTGCCTGACCCGGCTTCCACTGCAGCAGCGGACGGATGATGTCGGCAAGCCGCTCGAGGATGTCGATACGGACGGCACGCTTTCCGAGGAACCGGAAACCGGCAAGCTTGTAGAAAGTGCGCTCGAAGCTCGGATCGGTGACGACAGACGTGCGTCCGGCGGCAAGCACTGGAATGAGGTCGCCGTAACCCGGCTTGTCGAGGCCGTCGTTCTTGAGCGCCCAGAGCAGCGTGATGAGCTCGGCCGGAGCCGGCTTCAAGAGTGCCGGGACGAAGATGTGGTAGGCGCCGAAACGCACGCCATAGCGGCGCATCGAGGCACGACCATCCTGATCCAGCGACTTGACGTCGTCGGCAACGTCGCGGCGGAACAGAACACCGAGATTCTCGACGAGCTGGAACGCCAGACCCTTGGCCAGGCCCTGCAGGTCTTCGGCGCGCGACAGATCGTCGAGCGGCTTCAGAACCGTGCTGATGTGATGATTGACGAAGCGCTCCACGCGGGCGGCGACGTGATCGCGCGCATTGCCGGTCAGCTGCTCGTCAGCGAGCAGGATCACCCGCGGACGCATCACATGGTCGCTGCCGGACAGGCGGGCAACGGGATCGCCGAGCCAGCGGATCAGGCCATCGGCGCTGATCGCCAGATCGCCATTGCCAGCGGCATGCATGCGCGCCGCGCGCGCTTCGAATTCCAGAGCAAGCGCCTTCTGTGAAGCAGCCTGTACGGCCTTGGCGTCCGGTCCATCCGTCCCACCGACGGGCGTAAAGCGGAATCCGCTCAACTGACCCACATGATGCCCCTCCACAAAGACATCACCATTCACACTGATTTCAGCTTCCAGCATCGCATTCTCTCTCAGGCGCTTCATGAGCACAGATGTCCTGCGATCAACAAAGCGTTTCGTCAACCTTTCATGTAACGCATCGGACAATCGATCTTCGATTTCCCGCGTCTTTTCCTGCCAGTGTGTCGGATCGGCAAGCCAGCCGGGCCGGTTCGACACATAGGTCCAGGTTCTTATCTGCGCGATTCGCGCCGAAAGCGTGTCGATTTCACCGTCCGTGCGGTCCGCACGGTGCACCTGCTCCGCGAGGAAATCCTCGTTAACCGTGCCATAGCGCACAAGATCGGAAAAGAGCGTCGAGATCAGATCGGCATGCTGGGCCGGTGCAATGCGCCGGTAATCGGGCAGCGCACAAGCCTCCCAGAGCTTTTCAACCCTTTCGGGCTTTGTCGCAAGGTCAATAATTTCCGGATATCGTGAAAGATGTTCCAACGCCTGCTGATCGACGGCCGGCAGCGCCCGCGTCAGACCCTGGACGCTCGGCGGCTTTTCGAGACTTGCCCGCAGCGATTGTATCGATGTGAAATCCAGTTCCTTGGTCCGCCACTGCAGAACCTTGACGTTGTCGAACTCGTGCGACTCGATCCTCTGCACCAGCTCATCGTCAAACGGCGCGACCTGACCGGTGACCCCGAAGGTGCCATCCCGGACATGGCGGCCGGCGCGGCCGGCGATCTGGCCGAGCTCGGCCGGATTGAGATTGCGGAACTGGTAGCCGTCGAATTTCCGGTCCTGCGCAAAGGCGACATGATCGACATCGAGGTTCAGACCCATGCCGATCGCATCGGTCGCCACCAGATATTCGACATCGCCCGCCTGATAGAGCGCCACCTGCGCATTGCGGGTGCGCGGGCTGAGTGCCCCGAGAACGACTGCAGCACCGCCGCGCTGGCGGCGGATCAGTTCGGCGATCGCATAGACCTCGTCAGCCGAGAAGGCGACGATGGCCGAGCGCTGCGGCAGCCGGGTAATCTTCTTCTGGCCCGCGTAGAGGAGTTGTGACAGGCGAGGCCGCTCGACGACGGTAATCCCCGGCAACAGTTGCTGCAGGATCGGACGCATCGTCCCGGCGCCGAGAAGCAGGGTTTCGTCGCGGCCGCGCAGATGCAGGATGCGGTCGGTAAAGATATGCCCGCGTTCGAGATCGCCGGCGAGCTGCACTTCGTCGATCGCCACGAAGGCGGCCTTGGTTTCCCGCGGCATCGCCTCGACGGTGCAGACGGAGAAGCGGGCATTCGGCGGCGAGATCTTCTCTTCGCCTGTCACCAGCGCAACATTATGCGCACCGACCTTCTCGACCAGCCGCGTATAGACCTCGCGCGCCAGAAGGCGCAGCGGCAGACCGATCACACCGGTACCGTGCGCAACCATGCGCTCGATGGCATAATGCGTCTTGCCTGTATTGGTCGGTCCGAGCACCGCGGTAACGCCGCGTCCGCTCAGGATCATGGGCTGCGAATTCTGTGTCATGGTCCATGCAAGTGAGGCGGGGGAGCCTCAGGGTCAAGTCGGCAGACAACACATGGACAGGCGGGCCACCAAACGCAAGAGCCGGGCCGCCGATATGCGCTGCTATTTTGATTCAAGGACGGCCGCTAAGCCTCTGTTTTTAGATTCGGAACAGCTTGAGAACGAATCGGCGACGAATCGCTGACTCGCGCTGATTCAGCTTTTGTTCACGGCTAAGTATTGGTTTTGAATCAGTTTTTCCCACTAGATGCTGAATCCGGCGGTTCAGGAGGCACTTTGACCCGGGCCCACGGCCCATTAGCCGAGAATCGCCTGTCAATTGCCCGACAAAGAAATTTGCAAAATCCGCGAAAATTAACCTTCGGGCCAAAGCCGGAACGAATCACAGACGAATCACCGACCTCCGAGGTTTCGTGCTTTGTTCGCCGCTAGATGTTGATGCCGGATGCGGCAAGCGACTATATGCGGAAAGCCTCGCGTAGATATTTTTTCGTAGCGGCCGATCGCATTAACGTTTTCCGGCGCAATTTTACTGCCTGTTAAAAAACAGAGCGAGGCACGGAACTTTTTCCTAGCTTCCGCGTTATTATCTTTTCGTCCAATATAAAATCTGCAATCGCAAATAAGGCGAAATCCGTTCACGTACATAAATAAGTTTAGCCGGGAACAAAAACCCGGGACGCGTGTTTATTGTCCATTCGAAACTCGGCGTGAGTTGAAGGACCGGAAAACATGCTTAGCACGATACTTCTCATTATCCTTATTCTGCTTTTGATCGGCGCACTGCCGAATTGGGGTTATAGCCGCGGCTGGGGCTATGGACCTTCTGGCGGTTTAGGGCTAGTTCTCGTTATTATCATTATCCTTGTCCTGATGGGCCGCATCTAAAGGCCATGTAACTGGGGAGTTGTAAGTCATGATGAAGAAAGTTGTTCTCGTTGCAGCACTCGTAGGTGCGCTCGCATCGTGCACGGCAACTGAGCAGGGCACCGCCATCGGCGCTGGCTCTGGCGCCCTTATTGGCGGTGCGGTTTCCAACAGCTGGGGCGGCGCAGCCGTCGGCGCCGTTGCAGGCGGCCTGGTTGGTGCTGCAGTCGGCAACTCGGTCGATCAGCGCAATGGTCGCTATGCTGGCCGCTATTACCAAGGCCAGTACGCAGGCAACGGTCTTTGCTGGTACCGCGATTCTCGTGGCCCCTACCGGGCACGCTGCCGTTAAGATCGGAATAAGGCCAACGGGCGCTTCGGCGCCCGTTTTTATTTGTGCTCCTCGTCAACGCCGCGTTGACGCTCGGTTCCCAAAGCCGATCTGGCGAACCGCCAGGACACTCCCCACATTCCTATCAACAAGCCGGCTTCTTTCCGGCCAGAAAGGAATGTCCGATGGTTCAGCTCATTCTGTCTTCCGCTGCCGCCACCCTGATCTCAGCACTCTCTTTGACAACAGCGCTCGCCGCCATCCGTGATCGTGGCGCTGCCATGCAGAAAGTCCCGGTCAAGGCGAAGCGTCGCCCGTCGTCCCGCTGATCCCAGCTCAACAACTCGCAAGACCTCACACCCCAGCCCAATGAGGCAGGGAACAATGGAGATTTATCCATGCGCAAGATTATCGTCATCGCCGCAGCAACCGTTGCCGTCGCAACCTTCAGCGCCAGCGCCAATCCCTATGACGCCGGCAACTTTCCTAACAACTATGGCAGCCACGGCCATCACCGCAGCGGCCGCTAGCCTTTCAGACGAAGAACTGGCCGCCGTTGGCGGTCAGGGTCGAGCCGGTGATGAAGCCCGCATCATCCGATGCAAGGAACACCACGCAGCGCGCGATCTCTTCGGGCTCGCCGAGGCGGCCCACCGGGATCTGTGGAATGATCCGCTCGTTCAGAACCTTCTCCGGCACTGCGAGCACCATTTCCGTGCCGATGTAACCGGGGCAGATGGCGTTGACGGTGATGTTCTTCGCAGCACCTTCCTGAGCCAGCGCCTTGGTGAAGCCGAGATCGCCAGCCTTGGCAGCCGAGTAATTCGCCTGCCCCATCTGGCCCTTCTGGCCGTTGATCGAGGAAATGTTGACGACGCGGCCGAAACTGCGGTCGCGCATGCCGCCCCAGACATGATGTGTCATGTTGAAGAGGCCGGTGAGATTGGTGTTGATGACCTCGTGCCACTGCTGCGGGTCATCTTGTGAAACATCGCGTCGCGGGTAATGCCGGCATTGTTGACGAGAACCTCGACCGGGCCGAGCTCCGCCTCCACCTTGGCAATGCCTTCGCCGCAGGCAACGTAGTCGGAAACATCCCACTTGAAGACGGGAACGCCTGTTACGCCGTGGAAGGCCTGCGCCTTCTCGTCGTTACCGGCATAGTTCGCCGCCACCTTGTAGCCAGCGTTCTTGAGCGCCATCGAAATCGCTGCACCGATGCCACGTGTGCCACCGGTGACCAAAGCCACTCTGCTCATGTTTCGCTCCCCTTTGTTTTCGCTTTCAATCGCAAGCCATTAAGGCATGGATCGCATGCTATTTAAAGTGCTTCGAGGCACATCGCGACGCCCATGCCGCCGCCGATGCAGAGTGTTGCCAGACCTTTCTTGGCGCCGCGGCGCTTCATTTCGAAAACCAGCGTGTTGAGAACGCGAGCGCCGGACGCGCCGATCGGATGACCGATGGCGATTGCGCCGCCATTGACGTTGACGATCGCCGGATCCCAGCCGAGATCCCTGTTGACGGCGCAGGCCTGCGCGGCGAAGGCCTCGTTGGCCTCGACGAGATCGAGATCGCCGACCGACCAGCCGGCTTTCTCCAGCGCCTTGCGCGATGCCGGGATCGGGCCTGTGCCCATGACCTGCGGGTCGACGCCGGCCGTTGCCCAGGAAACGATGCGCACGAGCGGCTGGATGCCGCGGCGCGAAGCCTCCGCTTCGCTCATCAGCACGGCAGCGGCGGCACCATCGTTAAGACCCGAGGCATTGCCTGCGGTTACCGAACCGTCCTTGTCGAAAGCCGGGCGCAGCTTGCCCATCGCCTCCATCGTCGCGCCGTGGCGGATATATTCGTCGGCATCGACGATCGTATCGCCCTTACGGCCCTGAATGGTGAAGGGCACGATCTCATCCTTGAAGCGGCCGGCCTTCTGCGCTGCTTCGGCCTTGTTCTGCGAGGACACGGCAAACTGGTCCTGGTCGTCACGCGAAAGCTGCCACTGACGAGCGATATTTTCGGCGGTGATACCCATGTGGTAGCCGTAGAAAGCGTCGGTCAGGCCGTCCTTGATCATCGTGTCGATCATCTTCATGTCGCCCATCTTCGTGCCACCGCGCAGATGCGCGGCATGCGGCGCCATGGACATCGATTCCTGACCGCCAGCCACGATGATCTTGGCGTCGCCAAGCGCTATCTGCTGCATGCCGAGCGCGACGGCGCGCAGGCCCGAGCCGCAGAGCTGGTTGACGGCCCAGGCCGTCGCCTCCTTGGGAACGCCTGCCTTCATGGCTGCCTGGCGCACCGGGTTCTGCCCTTCGCCTGCCTGCAGCACCTGGCCAAGAATGACCTCGTCGACTTCGGCGCCATCGACGCCGGCGCGCTCCAGCGCGCCCTTGATCGCAGTCGCTCCGAGTTCATGCGCGGGGACAGTGGCGAATGCGCCGTTGAACGAGCCGACCGCTGTACGGGCCGCGCTGGCGATGACGATGGATGTGTTGCTCATGGGAAGCCTCCTCGCTTTTTCACCACTCTATATAAGGCGAAACTGGCAAAGCTTTTAGCCCGAGTCAAACGGCAAGACTGTCACAGAGCAATTTTAGGCCGCAGTTACGAAGAGCGGAATTATGCCGCTAATAAAAGGGGTTGCCGCATCGCACAAAGAGATTGTCACCGGCGTTCTTTTGCGTCTACATTCGATATTGGAGGAAATTCCACATAATCAGACGGGGTTCAGGAGACTGATATGGCGAAGAATGAGGGTCAGATAGTCATCAAGAAATACGCCAACCGCCGACTCTACAATACGGGCACCAGCACCTATGTGACGCTGGAAGACCTGGCAGAGATGGTGAAGAAGGGCGAGGACTTCACGGTCCAGGATGCCAAGACCGGCGATGACATCACCCACTCGGTCTTGACCCAGATTATTTTCGAGCAGGAATCGAAGACCGGCAACACGCTGCTGCCGATCTCCTTCCTCCGCCAGCTGATCACCTACTACGGCGACCAGATGCAGATGGTCGTTCCGAGCTTTCTCGAGCACTCGATGAAGGCGTTCACCGAGCAGCAGTCGCAGATGCGCGAGCAGGTGACGCGGGCCTTCGGCGAAACGCCGCTCGGCAAGAACCTGCAGCTTCCGATGCAGATGGTCGAGGATCAGGTTCGCCGCAACACCGAGATGTTCCAGCAGGCAATGCAGATGTTCTCGCCCTTCATGACGCCTCCCGCCAAGGAGACGAAGAAGGCCGAAGCCAAGGATATCGACGAGCTGAAGGAACAGCTGCGCGCCCTTCAGAACAAGCTCGACAATCTCTGATCTCCGAGCGTTTCCAGAAACGCTCTAGAGACCGATCGAAACATCGCGGCCCGCCGTCCGGATAGACACGGCGAAGCCGCCGATCACATCGATCAGCGCCACCGTCATCAGAATGAAGAAGACCTGCGTAGCTGCATCCTGGACGAGAAGAAACTCGACCAGGAAGGCAATGAACACCAGCATCGACAGCATGTGATTGACCAGGCTGCCCGAGCCATTGCGGGTCGCCTTCAATATTTCGACGAAGAGAATGACGAGCGCCACGACGATGAAGAGATCGCCGAGCGCCATGCTCCAGATCGCCCCTGAAATCATCGAGAGAACAATAATGTCATGCTGAAGCGCGGGTATGCCGCCGCTTCCCATCAGTCCGAGCATTGCCATGTTGTAAAGAATAAATGGAATGATCATCAGCGGCATTGCAGCGAGCATGTCGGTCTATTCTCCCTCGATCAGTAGAATACTGCCGTAGATGACCGTGCCACTTCAAGACATTTGCGAATATAATCATGCGCAAACGCAAAAAGACCGGCGCGCGGCCGGTCTCTTCGATCTGGGAAAACCAGAAGCAGGAAAGCTTATGCGCTTTCCTTCGGCGTCAGAACCTGACGGCCGCGATACATACCGGTCTTCAGATCGATATGGTGCGGACGGCGCAGTTCGCCGGAGTTCTTGTCTTCAACGTAGGTCGGAGCCTTCAGTGCGTCTGCAGAACGGCGCATACCGCGCTTGGACGGGCTCGTTTTTCTCTTCGGTACAGCCATTTCTCGTACTCCACTTCACAGGCAACACATTCCCGGCCAGACTGGCGGCCGAAACGGACATGTCGCGATTTCGGAAATTTTGCGCGTTTATACATGCCTTGGATGGCCTTGACCAGTCCCCAAACGCATTTTTTGAGAATCCTTTGATTCCTGTCTCAAACCTCGTCGTGAGGGACGACCCAGGGCTCGGCGCGGGCAGCCTCCTCCCACTTCACCCAGGCCGGATGCGCCTTCACAGCGGCCATATAGCTCAGCGTCTCGCTGGATGTCACGAGGTCATAAACATCGAAGCGATTGATGACGGGCGCAAACATCGCATCGGCAGCCGAGAAGCCGCCGAACAGGAAGGGACCGCCGGATTGTTCGCGCAAGTCGTGGAAGATCGTCTCGATGCGCACGACGTCGGCCATGACGCCATCGGCAAGCGCGATCTTGCCCTTGGGGCGGCGGATGTTCATCGGGCAGGCATTGCGGATCGCCCGGAAGCCCGAGAGCATCTCCATCGACACCGAGCGGGCAATGGCCCGCCTCGCCCGGTCCTTCGGCCACAGACCGGCCTCAGGATAGAGCTCGGCGACATATTCGATGATCGACAGCGATTCCCAGACGCGGACGCTGCCATGATGCAGCATCGGCACGCGGCCGGTCGGCGAGAACTCCCTGAAGCGCGGATTGCCCGCCTCGAAATCGAAGGGCACGACGACTTCCTCGAAGGGAATGCCCGTCGCCTCCATGGCGATCCATGGCCGCAGCGACCAGGACGAATAGTTCTTGTTGCCGATATAGAGGGTGAGCTTGTCCATGGTCCGATCCATCCGCTGTGTGAGGCTTTCTCTCTACCGGCCGCGGGCTTGGCTCACCAATGAATTGTTCAGGCCTCAATCATAAATGCATTTGATGTAGTCGCCGGCGCCCTGTGCACGGCGCTCGATCACCGCTGCCAGCCGCCGCAAGCCGCGGCCGGGCTTGCCGGCATTGCGGTCGATCGGGTTCGGCAGCGAAACGGCAAGCAACGCCGCCTGGCGCCGCGACAGCTTGGAGGCCGGAACCTTGAAGTGATAGCGCGCCGCCGCCTCGATGCCGTAAATGCCCGGGCCCCATTCGGCGATGTTGAGATAGATCTCCATCAGCCGCCGTTTGGTCCAGACGAAATCAGAGGCGACAGCAAGAGGAAGCTCCAGCCCCTTGCGCACGAAAGAACGGCTATTCCAGAGAAACAGGTTCTTCGCCGTCTGCATCGGGATCGTGCTGCCGCCGCGTGTCGAGGCACCGTCGAGCGTATCCTCGATCAGCATCCGCATCTCACCCCAGTCGACGCCGCCATGGAAGCAATATTGCCCATCCTCGGACATCATCACCGACTGCACCAGCGCAGGCGAGATATCGTCCAGCGACACCCATTGCCGATCATAGCCGCGCAACAGCACGAGATCGCGCAGCATCAGCGTCGAGACCGGATGGATGAAAGGAATGAGATAGAGGAAGATCAGCGCATAAGGCAGCACGCAGAGCACCAGGATGCCAAGCACGATGCGCGCCAGCAAGGAGCGGCCGCGCAGCCACGCATACATCCGCCGATGAGCCGGCATGGCGATGCTTTCCTCTCTCTCCGGCGCGATGTCCAACGTTTGGCCCAGACCTGTTCCCTTGGTTCTCCTTACCGTTTGCGCAGGGCCAAGGCCAGAGCACAAAGGAATCTTGGGCGCGTCATCTACAATTCCGTTGCGCCTCGGGCTTTGCTCATGCCAAACAGCGGCCATGAGCCAGAGCCCCGCTGCATTTGACGAACGGTTGAAAATCAACGCCCGAGAGATCGAAGCGTTGCTCGAGGCGCTGCTTGCGAAGCCGGTTCTGGCCGACGAGATCGCCAGGCCCGAAAGCCTGCGCTCGGCCATGCATTACGCCGTGCTCAATGGCGGCAAGCGCCTGCGTCCATTCCTGGTCGTCGAGAGCGCATTGCTTCTCGGCGGCGACCGCCAGGCAGCACTGCGCGTCGGCGCCGCATTGGAATGCGTACATTGCTATTCGCTCGTCCATGACGACCTGCCTGCCATGGACGACGACGATCTGCGCCGCGGCAAGCCCACCGTCCATATCGCCTTTGACGAGGCAACGGCGATCCTTGCCGGCGACAGCCTGCTGACCTACGCCTTCGACATCATCGCAGCCCCCGAAACCGCCCTGCCGGACGCGCGAAAGACCGCGCTGATCCTGGCGCTCGCCCGCGGCGCGGGCCTGGGCGGCATGGCCGGCGGCCAGGCGCTGGATCTCGCGGCCGAAAAGGCAGGACCCGATGCCTCCGGCATCGTTACATTGCAGGCTATGAAAACCGGCGCGCTCATTCGCTTCGCCTGCGAGGCAGGCGCCATCGTTGCCGGCGCGAGCGAGGAAGACCGCAAGCGTCTGCGGGCTTTCGGCGAGAAGATCGGCCTGGCGTTCCAGCTTGCCGACGACCTGCTCGACATCACCTCCGATGCCGAGACCATGGGCAAGGCGACAGGCAAGGACGCCGGCCGCGGCAAGGGCACGCTGGTCGCCCTCAACGGCATCGAATGGGCCGAAACGGAACTGCGCCGCCACGTCGAAGACGCGACGGCGCTGCTCGAGCCCTACGGCAACACCGCAGCAACGCTGTCCGCCACCGCGCGCTTCGTTGCAAACCGCAAGAGCTGACGGAGAGCGCCGGAAAGGTCCGGCGCCAGCGGCCGATGAGGCTCTCGCCGAAAACAATATCGAGACGGCGTGACAGCAGACGAAAACTCTGACAGGTTCAGGCTTTCCCGCCAAAGAGCAGCCCCATGCACGATACGCTATCCTATCTCCCGTCCATCATGCCCGCCTATATCGCTTATGTGATCGCGGTCATCAGCCCTGGCCCCGCCATTCTGGCGATCGTCGCGACGTCGATGACGCAGGGCCGTAAGGCGGGCATGACGATCGGTGTCGGGATTTTCGGTGGCTCGTTCACGTGGGCCTGCGCTGCAGCGCTTGGCCTTGCAACGTTGCTGCATACTTACGCGATCGCCCTTGAGATTCTGAAGGTCTTCGGCGGGCTCTATCTGCTCTATCTTGCCTACAAGGCGTTCAAGGCGATGCGTGCAGGCAACGAGCTTGCGCAGGCGAAGGATGTCCAGCCGCTTTCGACGCGCGCCCTGCTGCTGAAGGGTTACGGCATCCACGTCACCAATCCGAAGGCGATCTTTGCCTGGCTCGCCATCATCGCGCTCGGCATGCCGCAGGGCGCACCGGGCTCGGTGGCCGTGCTCATCGTCGCCATCTGCCTGACGACGGGCTTTGCGATCTTCATGGGATATGCGGTGCTGTTTTCGACGCCGCACGCGCTCCGGATCTACAACAGCCTTCGCCGCTGGATAGAAGGCGCAATGTCCGCCTTCTATTGCTTCGCGGGTCTGAAGCTGCTGACCAGCCGCATCTAGCGGCTATTCGGCGGCCGTCTTTTGGCCGAAACGCTTCTCGATATAGTCCGTCACCAGCGCCTCGAAATCAGCAGCGATATTCGGACCGCGCAGCGTCAGCGCCTTCTGACCGTCGATAAAGACGGGGGCGGCCGGCGTTTCACCGGTGCCTGGAAGCGAGATGCCGATATCGGCATGCTTGCTCTCGCCCGGACCATTGACGATACAGCCCATGACGGCGACGTTCAGCGCCTCGACTCCCGGATATTTCTCACGCCAGACCGGCATGTTCTTGCGGATATCGTTCTGGATATTCTGCGCCAGTTCCTGGAACACCGTCGACGTCGTGCGGCCGCAGCCGGGGCAGGCGGCAACGACGGGAATGAACTGCCGGAAGCCCATGACCTGCAGGAGCTCCTGTGCCACCTGCACTTCGCGCGTCCGGTCGCCATTCGGTTCCGGTGTCAGCGACACACGGATCGTATCGCCGATACCGTGCTGCAGCACATAGCCCATGGCCGCCGACGAGGCGACGATGCCCTTCGAGCCCATGCCGGCCTCGGTGAGGCCGAGATGCAGCGCATGATCGGAACGCTCCGACAACATGGAATAGACGGCGATCAGATCCTGAACCTGGCTGACCTTGGCGGACAGGATGATGCGATTGCGCGGCAGGCCGATTTCTTCGGCAAGATTGGCGGAGATCAGCGCTGATTGAACGATCGCCTCGCGGGTGACCTGACGGGCAGAAAGCGGCGAACCCGCCTCGGCATTCTGGTCCATCAGCGCCGTCAACAGATCCTGATCGAGCGAACCCCAGTTGACGCCGATGCGGACCGGCTTGTCGTAGCGGATCGCCATCTCGATGATCTCGGCGAACTGCTTGTCCTTCTTGTCCTTGAAGCCGACATTGCCCGGATTGATGCGGTATTTCGCCAGCGCCTCGGCACAGGCTGGGTGATCGGCAAGCAGCTTGTGACCGATATAGTGGAAGTCGCCGATCAGCGGCACGTCCATGCCGAGACGCAGCAGGCGCTCGCGGATCTTCGGAACGGCGGCAGCGCTTTCGTCGCGATCGACGGTGATGCGCACCATTTCCGAACCAGCCTTGAAGAGCGCGGCAACCTGGGCGACCGTCGCATCGATATCGGCCGTATCGGTATTGGTCATCGACTGGACGACGACGGGCGCGCCGCCCCCGACAATGACGCCACCGACATCGACGGCAACGGAGGCGCGGCGCGGTTTCGGATCAAAATCCGTAGCTGAAGACATGGATAGAGCTCTTGAACCCTTTGGAAATCGTGCCTTTCAGGTGGATCATGCCCGCTGCCTTGTCAACCGCCCCGCGCTTCACTTTTGCTTGGCGGCCTCAGTGGCCGCCGCCCGAAGCACCGTCGGCATAACGTGCCAGCTTCGAAAAGATCAGCACGACGACGAGCAGCACCGGCAGCGCGAGGAACACCGTGGAGAAGCCGACATGCTCGGCAACGAAGCCGATCGCCGAGGGTGCCACCAGCATGCCCGAATAGCCCATCGTGGTGACGACAGAGATGCCGATCCCCGGCTTAAGCCCGGGCACGTTGCCGGCCGCCGAGAAGGCGATCGGCACCATGTTCGAGATGCCGATGCCGCAGAAAGCGAAGCCGACAATGGCAAGCTCGGCGCTCGGCGCAAAACCGGCAATCAGCATGCCCGTGATCGCAAACAGCGTGCAGACCCGCAGCGTCTTCACACCGCCGAAGCGGTCGCGCACCATATCGCCGGCAAAGCGCATGGCGGCCATGGTCAGCGAGAAGGCGGCAAAGCCGAAGCCGGAGAGCGCAACGGAAGCGCCCATTTCCTGGCGCAGATAGAGCGCGCCCCAATCGAGAACGGCACCTTCCGGAACCATCGAGAACAATGCCATCAGGCCGAGCAGCCAGGGCAGCGGCACCATCGGCAGCCGGGTTTTTTCCTTCTTCTCATCCGGATGCGGCGGATCGGAAAGCACCATCGGCCAGGCAATCGCCAGGAAGGCAACCGCAAGAGCAGTCGCAAGACCCGCATGACCGAGCACGCCGATCTTGGAGATCAAGAGACCGCCAAGCCCCGAGCCGATCAGGCCGCCGAGGCTCCAGAACGCGTGGCAGGACGACATGATCGCCCGGCGCATCGACTTCTCGACAGCAACCGCATTGGCATTCATAGCGACGTCCATGGCGCCGACGAAACCGCCGAACAGGAAGAGCGCGATACCGCCGGTGATGACATTCGGCGCCACGGTCAAGGCGAGCAGGATCGGCAGCAGGCAGACGGCCATGGCCAATGTCACGACGCGCGAACCATGCTTGGCGATCTTCGCCCCGGCGATCGGCATCATCGTCAGCGATCCCAGACCGAAGACCAGGATCATCAGTCCGAGCTCGAACTTGGTGATCGCAAGCCGCTCTGCAAATTCCGGAATCTTCGGCGCCCAGCAGCCGACCAGGAAGCCATTCATGAGAAACAGCAGCGAAACCGCGATCCGGCTTTTCGGAAAGAAGCCGCGCTGCGCCTGAGCAGCCGCATGTAGTTGATTATCCATTATCCCGTCTCATCCCATTACCGCCTGCATGCCAGCAGGCCGTTCCATATTCAGTTCGCCGCCGCCTGCACGGTCCGGCACCCCGCTCGCGATAGGCGGCAAGCAGGGTCTCGTCGGCATCATGCTCCACGACAAGGCATTCGCAGTGGGCAACCGGCAGCACGCTATGCGGCGCAGCCGTGCCGAATTTCTCCGATGTCGCCGCCACCAGCACCCGGCGGCTTTTCGAGGCGGCAAACCGCTTGAACTCGGCATCCTCGAACCCGAAGGTTGTGACACCCGCTTCCAGATCGACGCCGCAGGCGCCGAGCACGCAGAGATCGGGTGACAACTGCTCCATGTCGCGCAGCGCCTTGGCGCCAAGCGCCCCGCCGACCTGGCGGTCGATCTGGCCGCCGATCAGGATGACGTTGACGCCCGCCTTGTCGAGCAGAGCCGCGGCAATCGCCGGGGCATTGGTCGCAGCCGTCAGCGCCATGTCCTGCGAAAGCGCATTGGCGATCGCCAGATTGGTGCTGCCGGCATCGAAGAACACCGTCGATCCCGCCTTGATCTGCGAAACCGCGGCCTGCGCTAGCGATTGCTTGCGCTCGAAGGCGACGCTCATTCGCTGCTTCAGGCTGCCGCCCGCCGGCGAAACCGGCAAAGCGCCGCCATAGACGCGCTCGCAAAGCCCGGCCGCGGCCATCTCGCGCAAATCCCGGCGGATTGTATCTTCGGACACCCCGAATTCGCTCGCAAGTTCAGCCGCCAGCACGCGTCCATGCGTCTCCAGCTTGACGGAAATCATTCCCTGCCGCTCGCGCAGCAACATTTCGTTCACGTTCATCCTTGCTCCAGACAATAATCGGCACAAACAGATAGAAACGTGCATAAACATATAATCGCAGGCGTGCAATAGCGGGTGCGGCACACGTTTATTGACGCTCTGAAACAAGCCGCGCCAAAAACGCGGCAAATGAGAAAAATATTCGCAGTTGCCGATTTTCTTTGCAGTTTTCTACGCTTCGCCACGCCCTATTTTCTGCGATCTATGCAGCATTGAATTTCCTCCCCTTACGGAACAGAAAAATGAAAATCCTGAAGACCATTGCCGCCGCAGCCCTGATCTCCGCAGCAGCCTTCGCAGCTCACGCTGGCGAAAACCTCGCCGCCATCAAGTCGGCTGGCGTCCTGAAGATCGGCACGGAAGGCACCTACGCGCCCTTCACCTACCATGACGACAGCAACAAGCTCGTCGGCTTCGACGTCGAAATCGGCGAAGCCGTCGCCGCCAAGCTCGGCGTCAAGGCCGAGTTCGTCGAAGGCAAGTGGGATGGCCTGATCGCCGGTCTCGATGCCAACCGTTACGACACCGTCATCAATCAGGTCGGCATCACCGACGCCCGCAAGCAGAAGTACGACTTCTCCGAGCCCTACATCGCCTCCAAGGCCGTACTGATCGCCCGTTCGGACGACGACAGCATCAAGTCCTTCGCCGACCTCAAGGGCAAGAAGTCCGCACAGTCGCTGACCAGCAACTTCGGCAAGCTTGCTGAACAGGCCGGCGCAGAACTCGTCGGCACCGACGGTTTCGACCAGTCGATCCAGCTCGTTCTGACCAAGCGCGCTGACGCGACCGTCAACGACAGCCTCTCCTTCCTCGACTTCAAGAAGCACAAGCCCGACGCTCCGGTGAAGATCGTTGCCCAGCAGGAAAATGCCGACTACTCCGGCATCATCATCCGCAAGGGTGAGCCGGAACTGCTTGAAGCGATCAACAAGGCCCTGGTCGATATCAAGGCCGACGGCACCTACAAGAAGATCGCCGACAAGTATTTCGGTCAGGACGTTTCCAAGTAAGTCTGGCTGCTAGAAGCAGACCCTTCCCCAGCCCCTCCTCCACGAGCAGGAGGGGCTTTTTATTGGCCACTTCTCGAAACGAGCACCAAGGCCAAGGCGGATAGGGTCGATTTATGCCTGAACGGCGCTTCCTCCGAACTCCTCCCCCTTGTGGGGAGGGGTTGGGGAGGGGTATTCCACGTCAACGCATAACCCGTGAGAGGGAATACCCGTGCCGCACTGGCTCCAATTGATGGTGGAATCGCTGCCGACGCTCCTGTGGGGCGGCATCAAGTTCACCATTCCGCTGACGCTTCTTTCCTTTGTCTTCGGGCTTGCCCTCGGGTTGCTGACCGCCGTTGCCCGGCTGTTCGGCCCGGCGCCATTCAGGGCGATCGCCCGCTTCTATGTCTGGATCATTCGCGGCACGCCGCTGCTCGTCCAGCTCTTCGTCATTTTCTACGGCCTTCCGAGCATCGGCATTCTCCTCGATGCCTTCCCGGCAGCTCTGATCGGCTTCACGCTGAATATCGGCGCCTACAGCTCCGAAATCATCCGCGCCGTCATCTCATCGGTCCCGAAAGGCCAGTGGGAAGCAGCCTATTCGATCGGCATGAACTGGCGCCAGGCGATGACCCGCACCATCCTGCCGCAGGCTGCCCGCGTCGCGGTGCCGCCGCTGTCGAACACCTTCATCTCGCTGGTCAAGGATACCTCGCTCGCAGCGGCGATTACCGTGCCCGAGCTCTTCCAGGCCGCCCAGCGCATCGTCGCCACGACCTATGAACCGCTGATCCTCTATATCGAGGCGGCTCTCATCTATCTCGTCCTGAGTTCGGTGCTTTCGGCACTGCAAGTCAGGCTCGAACGCCGCTTCGCCCGCTATGGCGGCACGCTGGAGGCAAATTCGTGATCGAGCTCTCCAACATCGAAAAGCGCTTCGGCGACGCCGTCATCCTCAAGGATATCAGCATCAGCATTCCCGAAGGTAGCGTCACCGCGCTCGTCGGCCCTTCCGGCGGCGGCAAGAGCACCCTGCTGCGCTGCATCAACCTGCTTGAGATCCCGACTGCGGGCGCAATCCGTATCGGCGACGAGAAGCTCGACTTCGCGCCGGGCAAGAAGACCGGCTGGCAGGCCATCCAGCGCATCCGCCGCCAGACTGGCATGGTCTTCCAGAACTTCCAGCTCTTCCCGCATCAGACCGCGATCGAAAACGTCATGGAAGGCCTCGTCACGGTTCTGCGCTGGCCGAAGGAAAAGTCCCGCGAACGCGCCATGGAGCTGCTCACCAAGGTCGGCATGGCGCATAAGGCCGACGCCTGGCCGGCAACGCTCTCGGGCGGCCAGCAGCAGCGCGTCGCAATCGCACGCGCCCTCGCCCCTTCGCCTCGCGTCCTGCTCTGCGACGAGCCGACCTCGGCGCTCGATCCGGAACTGTCTGCCGAAGTCGTCGACGTTCTCGGCAAGCTCGCCAGCGAAGGCACGACGATGGTGATGGCGACGCATGACCTGCGCCTTGCCTCGAAGATCGCCAACAACGTCGTCTTCCTGGAAGCCGGAAGCGTGGTCGAGACCGGCAGCGCCAGATCGATCTTCACCGCACCAGAACGCGAGCGCACCAAGCGCTTCATCTCGACGATCAACGCCGCCCATACCTACGATATCTAGGCGGCCGCACTCTTCAAATGAAAAGGGCGGGCCTGAGGCCCGCCCCTCAAATCTTTAGGCCGAGTAGGTGACCAACAGGTCCTTGGCATCGATCTGATCGCCGGCCTTGACGAGCACTTCGGCAATCGTGCCGTCCTTCTCGGCGTGGATCGCCGTTTCCATCTTCATCGCCTCAATCGAGACGAGCACGTCGCCGGCATTGATCGCCTGGCCGGGCGAGACGAAGACGCGGGATATGACGCCCGGCATCGGCGCGCCGACATGGGCGGCGTTGCCAGGCTCCGCCTTGCGGCGGGCAGCGGCACCCGATGCGCCATGGGCGCGATCCGGCACCTTGATGCGGCGCGGCTGGCCATTGAGTTCGAAGAACACGGTGACCATGCCCTGGCTGTCGGTACCGCTCATCGCCTGATTGACGATGACCAGCGTCTTACCCTTCTCGATATCGGCAAACAGCTCTTCGCCGTCACCGAGACCGTAGAAATAGGCAGGCGTCGGCAGAACCGAGACCGGGCCATAGGTATCCGATGCAAAGGCGAAGTCGGTGAAGACCTTCGGATACATCAGGTAGGAAGCAAATTCGAAGTCGGTGACCTCACGCTCCAGCTTGGTTTCGATCGCCTTGCGCTCGGCATCGAGATCGGCGTCTTCAAGCAGCGAGCCCGGACGGACCGTATAGGGTGCATCGCCCTTCAGCGCCTTCTTCTGCAGCGCTTCCGGCCAGCCCGACGGCGGCTGACCGAGGTCGCCCTTCAGCATCGAGACAACAGATTCAGGGAAGGACACTTCCTTGTCCGGATTGATGACATCGGCGACCGTCAGGTCCTGGCTCACCATCATCAGCGCCATGTCGCCGACCACCTTGGAGGACGGCGTCACCTTGACGATATCGCCGAACATCTGGTTGGCATCGGCATAGGCCTGCGCCACCTTGTGCCAGCGGGTCTCGAGACCGAGCGAGCGGGCCTGTTCCTTGAGGTTGGTGAACTGGCCACCCGGCATTTCGTGCAGGTAGACTTCGGATGCCGGACCCTTGAGATCGCTCTCGAAGGCCGCGTACTGGTGGCGCACCGCTTCCCAATAGAAGGAAATGCGGCGGATCCATTCCGGATCGAGGCCCGGATCCCGCTCGGAACCACGCAGCGCTTCGACGATCGAGCCGAGGCAGGGCTGCGAGGTATTGCCCGAAAGCGCATCCATCGCCGCATCGACAGCATCGACACCGGCATCGACAGCGGCGAGAACAGTCGCGGCGGCGATACCCGAGGTATCATGCGTGTGGAAGTGGATCGGCAGGCTGGTCGCTTCGCGCAGCGCCTTGAACAGAACCTTGGCAGCGGCGGGCTTCAGGAGGCCCGCCATGTCCTTCAGCGCGATGATATGCGCACCGGCCTTTTCCAGCTGGACGGCGAGATCCGTGTAATACTTCAGATCGTATTTCGGGCGCGCCGAGTTCAGGATATCGCCGGTATAGCAGATCGCCGCTTCGCAAAGCTTGTTCTCTTCGGCAACCGCATCCATCGAGACGCGCATGTTCTCGACCCAGTTCAGGCAGTCGAAAACGCGGAAGAGGTCGATACCGCCGGCAGCGGCCTGGCGGACGAAGTATTTGACGACATTGTCGGGGTAGTTCTTGTAGCCGACGCCGTTGGCGCCGCGCAGCAGCATCTGCAGAAGCAGGTTCGGCGCGGCCTCGCGCACCTGCGACAGACGCTCCCAGGGATCTTCCGTCAGGAAGCGCATGGAGACGTCGAAGGTCGCGCCACCCCAGCACTCCAGCGACAAGAGGTTCGGCAGCGCCTGGGCATAGGTGCTGGCGATCCGGGCAATGTCATAAGTGCGCATGCGCGTTGCCAGCAGCGACTGGTGGCCGTCACGCATCGTCGTGTCGGTCATCAGCACGCGCTTCTCGTTGCGCATCCACTCGCCGAACTTCTTTGGGCCTAGCTTGTCCAGCAGCTGCTTGGTGCCATCCGGCACCTTGCCGCCTTCGATATAGGGAACGACCGGCTCGGCAATGTCGGCCGAGGGCTTCGGCCGGTCCTTGGCTTCCGGATGACCGTTGACGGTCACATCGGCCAAATAGGTCAGGAGCTTGGTGGCGCGGTCCTGGCGCTTGACCTGCTGGAAGAGCTCCGGCGTCGAGTCGATGAAGCGCGTCGTGTAGCTGTTATCGCGGAACTTCGGATGCGTGATGATCGCTTCCAGGAAGGTCAGGTTGGTGGCGACGCCGCGGATACGGAATTCGCGCAGCGCGCGGTCCATACGCGAGATCGCTTCCGACGGGTTCGGCGCCCAGGCCGTTACCTTGACGAGCAGCGGATCGTAATACCGCGTGATGATCGCGCCCGAATAAGACGTGCCGCCGTCAAGCCGGATACCGAAGCCCGATGCCGAGCGGTAGGCGGTGATACGGCCATAATCCGGAATGAAGTTATGCTCCGGATCCTCGGTGGTGATGCGGCACTGCAGCGCATGACCGTTGAGGCGGATATCGGCCTGCTTGGGCACGCCCGACTCAGGGGTGCCGATCGCAAAGCCATCGAGAATATGGATCTGCGCCTTGACGATATCGATGCCGGTGACAACTTCGGTGACCGTGTGCTCGACCTGGATGCGCGGATTGACTTCGATGAAGTAGAATTTGCCGGTATCGGCATCCATCAGATATTCGACAGTGCCGGCGCCGACATAGTTGGTCGCCTCGGCGATCTTCAGCGAGTAGGCGGCGAGCTCCTGGCGCTGCGCTTCGCTGAGATAAGGTGCCGGCGCGCGCTCGACGACCTTCTGGTTACGGCGCTGGATGGAGCAATCGCGCTCGAAGAGATGCACGACATTGCCATGCGTATCGCCAAGGATCTGGCTTTCGACGTGGCGGGCGCGCTCGACGAGCTTTTCGAGATAGACCTCGTCCTTGCCGAAGGCGGCCATCGCTTCGCGCTTGGCTTCGGTCACTTCGCGGGCGAGATCCTTCGGATCGCGGATCGCGCGCATACCGCGGCCACCGCCGCCCCAGGACGCCTTCAGCATCACCGGATAGCCGATCTCCTCGGCCATGCGGGCAACTTCCTTCATGTCGTCGGGAAGCGGCTCGGTTGCCGGAACAACGGGAACGCCGACGGAGATCGCCAGATTGCGCGCTGCAACCTTGTTGCCGAGCTGGCGCATCGTATCGGCCCGCGGACCGATGAAGGTGATGCCCGCCTTGTTGCAGGCATCGACGAATTCAGGGCTTTCCGACAGCAGGCCGTAGCCTGGATGAATGGCGTCAGCGCCGGATAGCTTGGCAACACGGATCACTTCATCGATCGACAGATAGCTCTCGATCGGCCCGAGATCACGCTCGAGATGCGGCCCGCGGCCGACCTGATAGCTTTCGTCCGCCTTGAAGCGGTGCAGCGCGAGTTTGTCTTCCTCTGCCCATATCGCGACCGTTTTTATCCCGAGCTCGTTGGCCGCGCGGAACACGCGGATGGCAATTTCGGAGCGGTTGGCGACAAGAATCTTGGATATGGGCAATGCACTCTCCTCAAAGCACGGGACGCGGGCAATGCTGCACCCGCGAAGAGAATTCTTAACGTGCTGTTACAGAAAGTTCAATTTCCCTTGCCGCCACGAAATAGAATTTCTCCGCCATCAGGTAATTAAGCCGTATCTAAAGGCCAAAGCGACGGCCTGCTGGCGGTTTTTGGCCTTCAGTTTGTCCTGAATTCCGTTCATGTACCAGTCGACGGTGTGGTTGGAGATGCTCAGCAACTTGCTGATCTCGATCGAGGTCATGCCGTCGGCGAGATAATGCAGGATCTCCAGTTCGCGCCGTGTCAGCGGCGTTTCCATCAGCGTCGGGCTGTCCAAAGCCTCCGCCTCGCCCCGCAATTCCAAGAGCCGCCAGAAGGCCTTGTGCGTCACGGTGCAAAACAGCGAAAGCTCCACCGGAGACAGATCGACGGGCACGCCGCCGATGCTGAGGCTGCCGAGCAGACCGCTGCGGCCGTGGACGGGAAGCACATAGCCATCGCTCAGCCCATGCTGGGCAGCGTCGTTCATCATCTGCTCCATCCGGCGCTGATGCGGGTCTCGGCGATAGGCGGCGAGCGCTTCCTGCCAGCGGAAGGGGCGGCTCGTCTGTCCGAGATAGCGAACGGTCGGATCGATCAGGAAATATTTCTTGGTTGCATAAACCTGCGTCCATTTCTCCGGCCAGTCGCCGGCGAGCACGGCGCCCCAGGGATCGACGCTGCGCTTCGGGTGACGCAGAAGAACGAAATATTCAAAGCCATAGGAATGCAGAACATTCTCAAGCTCCTCGACCACACGTTCGATCTTCTTGCATTCCTCGATAACGACAAGCAATTGAATCAACGAATGAATATTCACAAATGCCCCCTGCCCGAAAAGGGCGTGCGGTTGAGGGCCGTCGACCGGCAAAAAACGCAGCCGGCATCTCAACGGTCTTCGGTTTAATCATTTTAACCCGTATGCTTTATGGTGTGACGTATGACCTTCCAAATGCAAGCGAAAATTGTCACGACTGTTGTCCATTGAACAGTTTTCAACCGATGTCATCTCGTCGCACCCTGCTGTCACAATGTCGAAAAAAGCGGTGCGTGAACGCGGTGTTAATCGCCGGTTCAGGTAGATTTTAGTAGCGTCGCAGCATCCCGTTTTGCAGATGCACAAAAGAGGTACTGCTGTGTCGCTATTCAAGGTCTATGCAAGAGCTTTGCGCTACCTTGGCGCCTACAAGCTCCGCGTATCCCTGGTGGTCGTTGCCAACATTGTTCTGGCAGCCATCACCATCGCGGAACCGATCCTCTTCGGCCGCATTATCGATGCCATCTCCGGCAAGGGCGAAGTGAAGCCGATCCTGTTCATGTGGGCCGGTTTCGCCGTCTTCAACACCATCGCCTTCGTGCTCGTCGCCCGCGAGGCTGACAGGCTGGCGCATGGCCGGCGCGCCACGCTTCTGACCGAAGCCTTCGGCCGCATCATTTCCATGCCGCTCTCCTGGCATCATCAGCGTGGCACGTCCAACGCGCTGCATACGCTGCTGCGCGCCTGCGAGACGCTGTTCGGCCTCTGGCTCGAATTCATGCGCAACCACCTTGCGACTGCTGTCGCTATCGGCCTGCTGATCCCGACCGCCATCTCGATGGACTATCGCCTGTCGATCGTGCTGCTGGTGCTCGGCGCAGCCTACTGGGCGATCGGCCGTGTGGTCATGAGCCGCACGAAGGATGGTCAGGCTTCGGTCGAAAACCACTACCACACCGTCTTTTCGCATGTCAGCGACTCGATCAGCAACGTTTCGGTGCTGCACAGCTACAACCGTATCGAAGCTGAAACCAAGGCTCTGAAGGGCTTTACTGATCGCCTTCTGCAGGCCCAGTATCCGGTTCTCGACTGGTGGGCTATTGCCGGCGCGCTGAATCGCATGGCTTCCACGATCGCCATGATGGTCATCCTCGTCATCGGCACGCTGCTGGTGCAGGCTGGCGAAATCAAGATCGGTGACGTCATTGCCTTCATCGGCTTTGCCAACCTGCTGATCTCGCGTCTCGACCAGATGCGCCAGTTCGCCACGCAGATTTTTGAAGCCCGCTCGAAGCTCGAAGACTTCTATGTCCTCGAAGACTCCGTTCGTGACCGTGAAGAGCCTGCCGGCAATGCCGACATCAAGGACGTCAAGGGCGAAGTCGAATTCCGCGACGTCTCCTTCGGCTTCGGTAACTCGTCGCAGGGCCTGCACAACGTCAACTTCAAGGCCAAGGCCGGCCAGACGATCGCGATCGTCGGCCCGACCGGCGCCGGCAAGACGACGCTCGTCAACCTGCTGCAGCGCGTCTACGACCCCGACAGCGGCCAGATCCTCGTCGATGGCCATGACATCACCAAGGTGACCCGCAAGTCGCTGCGCCGCTTCATCGCAACCGTGTTCCAGGATGCCGGTCTGCTGAATCGTTCGATCAGTGACAACATCCGCCTCGGCCGCGAGGGCGCCAGCGAGGAAGAAATGCGCCAGGCAGCGGAAGCTGCTGCAGCTGCCGACTTCATCGAGACGCGCGAAGACCAGTACGACACGCATGTCGGCGAGCGCGGCAACCGTCTCTCGGGTGGTGAGCGTCAGCGTATCGCGATCGCCCGCGCCATCCTGAAGGACGCGCCGATCCTCGTGCTCGACGAGGCGACCAGCGCGCTCGACGTCGAAACGGAAAATCGCGTGAAGGCCGCCATCGACAACCTGCGCCAGAACCGCACCACCTTCATCATCGCCCACCGTCTGTCGACGGTCCGGGAGGCCGACAAGGTGCTGTTCCTCGACAATGGCCGGATCGTCGAGCAGGGCAGCTTCGACGAGCTCAGCCAGAGCAACGGCCGCTTCGCCGCCCTGCTCCGCGCCAGCGGCATCCTCACGGACGACGAAGTCCGCAAAGCACACGCCACCGAAGCTGCATAAGGCGACAGCCGCACCGA
The DNA here is from genome assembly GCF_016864575.1 of Rhizobium sp. BG4. Lineage (NCBI taxonomy): Bacteria > Pseudomonadati > Pseudomonadota > Alphaproteobacteria > Hyphomicrobiales > Rhizobiaceae > Rhizobium > Rhizobium sp. BG4. Next base: position 1,926,087 of record NZ_CP044125.1, on the reverse strand, counting down.
AATGCAAAGGCCGGAAGGATCACCTTCCGGCCTTTTCTTTTGCGCTCTGGTTTGCGTGCTCCTTAGCCTAAGGCTCACTTCCGATACCGCTGCTTCGCGGTCGCCGGATTGATCGCGCGATCTAGCACTCTGAGCAGTTCGCAAGAGCTAGCTCGATGCCTCACATAACCGGCCGGTGATCACAGGCATCACGCAGGTGATTCCAAGCACTCCCAATGCTTTAATCGCATGGTGAAAGCCGCTAGCATCGGCTCCGCGCATTTGGCGCGGAGGAAGCAGCTTTGGCCGTTCGCCGCATCATCACCAACATCGCCGCCGGTGACCTGTCGCTGGCGCAGCGCTTCTACGGCGACATCCTTGGGCTCGATCTGCTGATGGATCACGGCTGGATCGTCACCTATGGCAATGCCACTGCCATGCAGGTGCAAGTCAGCATCGCCAGCGAGGGCGGGTCCGGTACGGATGTGCCCGATCTCTCCATCGAGGTGGATGATGTCGATGCCGTGCTTGAAGACATCAGGAAGGCAGACTTCGAGATCGTCTATGGCCCCGCCGACGAGCCGTGGGGAGTCCGCCGCTTCTATGTCCGCGATCCCTTCGGCCGCCACATCAACATTCTCGCGCATAAAAAGTAGCCGGCGGAGAGAGCCCCGCCGGCCATTGGCACCACATCGATCCCTGCAGCTTATTTCCGGCCATCGCCGACCCGGATGGCGACCGGCACCGCCGTGCGCGCCATCACCGGCTTCACCTTCGCATCCAGGCGCTTGCGCTCCAGATGGTAGGCATAGGCGAACTGGGCCGAAAGACCGGCGATCACGAACATCGGGCCGATAAACTGGTCGCGATTGGTGACATAGAGCAGCACCTGACCAGCCATCGCCAGGATCGTGCCGGCAACGAAGATGTTCAGCGAGTGGCGGCCAAGGATCGTCAGCGGATGATCAGCCGGACGACGTAGCAGACGCGACAGAGCCGGGATATTGATGACCAGATAGGTCAGCGCCAGCACATGCAGCAGACGCGGCAGCGACAGGAAGGTCTTGTCGAAGCCGGTGAGAACGGCGGGCAGGCCAAGCGCCGCCAGCGCATTACCGAGATCCCAGAGATGACCGACGACCCAGGCAAAGGACAGCGCCACATAGCCCGATGCAAGCATGAACAGGACGGGATGGCGCGGCAGCCTGCCGCCACGCTTCACATGCATCATGCCGACAATGCCGATCGTGAAGATGAACTGCCACGACAGCGGGTTCAGGAACCAGTAGTCGGCGATGATCATGTTGTGCGGGGCGATCTGGTAGATGCCCGAGACGAACCATACGGTGCCCGAGACAGTAAGCGCCAGCAAGGGGTGCCAAGAGTTCAGCAGCAGGATGATCGGCACCATCAGCATCAGCGCGCCATACATCGGCAGGATGTTGTTGTAGCCGATCTGATGGCCGAGCAGCAGCAGCGCCGGAATACCTTCCTTGAGGTTGGTCAGCACCGCCAGGATATTGATCTCCACCAGCAGCCCCGGCCGATGGAACAGCCAGGCGCCGCAGATGAACAGCGCCAGCGTGATGAAGGTGGTGATCATATGGGCAAGATAGAGCGTGAAGGCGCGCTTGACGGCCTTCTTCGCCATCTCCAGCCTGCGGCCGAACTTGAAGCCCGATCCATAGGCAAGGCCGACGGCAATACCCGAGATCAGCACGAAGGCTTCGGCAGCATCGGAGAAGCCGAAGTTCTTCGTCGTCACATATTCGAAAATCTGCCCGGGGACGTGATTGATGAAGATCGTGATCAGGGCCAGCCCGCGCAATACATCCAGTCTTGTATCGCGTTGCGGCCGGGCCGCGGACGGTGACACGCGCTCAGCGCCGATCGTCTTTTCCGGCGTAGTCGCCATGAATGTCTCTCCTGGTTCCGATTTGCAAACGCAGTTGCGGCCAAAAGGTTTCCCTTTTGGCCGCAACGAATCGCCGGAGTGTGAGCTTGAAGAATGCTGCTATCCGACCGGATATCCCTCAGAGGGATTGGCGATGTCGTTGCCGTTGATGGCCAGACTGTAGCCGCCGGGTTGGGACGATTTTGAGACCGAAATGCGGTATTTCACACCGGAATGTTCGACCTCTGCAGAGAAGCCATCCCAGCTGCTCGGGAGCGCCGGACGAACGAACAGGCGCCCGTCCTTCAGCCGGATTCCGAGGATGCCTTCGACGGCGGCGCGATAGAGCCAGCCAGCCGATCCCGTATACCAGGTCCAGCCGCCGCGTCCCTTGAGAGCGCCTTCGCCATAGACGTCAGCCGCGATCGTATAGGGCTCGACGCGATAGTGCTCGGCAGAACTCTTGTCGCGCGAATGCGTGATCGGGTTGAGCAGATCGAAGCAGGCGAGCGCATCGTCGCCGCGGTTCATCTCCGCCAGCGCCATGACCACCCAGGTCGCAGCATGCGTGTACTGGCCTCCGTTCTCGCGAACGCCCGGAGGATAGGCCTTGATATAGCCCGGATCCTTGGCCGAGGTCGCGAAAGGCGGAGTGAACAGCCGGATGATGCGCGTGTCGCGATCGACGAGACGGCTCAGAACCGCATCCATCGCCGTCTTAGCATGATCAGGATTGCCTTCGCCCGAGAGCACACTCCAGGACTGCGCGATCGAATCGATCTGGCATTCCAGGCTTTCCTTCGAGCCCAGCAGGCTGCCGTCGTCGAACGTGCCGCGGCGATAGTAGCCGCCATCCCAGCCAGCGCTTTCGAGAGCCGTCTTGAGTTCGCCGAGATGCTTGGTCCAGCGTTCAACGCGCGCCTTGTCGCCGCGTTCTTCGGCATAAGGCGTGAAGGAGCGAAGCGCACCGGCGAGGAACCAGCCGAGCCAGACGCTCGTGCCCTGTCCATGGATGCCGACGCGGTTCATGCCGTCGTTCCAGTCGCCGCCGAGGATCAGCGGCATGCCGTTCGAGCCGGTCCGCTTGATTGCTAGGTCGAGGGCGAGAGCGGCATGCTCGTAGATGCTCGCCTTGTCCTCGGAAATCTCGGGCTTGTAGAATGAGTCATGCTGTCCTTCGAGCAGCGCCGGTCCTTCAAGGAACGGCAGCTGCTCGTCGAGCACGGTCTTGTCGCCGGTGACGCTGCAATAGTGGTGGATACCGTAAGCAAGCCAGACGACATCATCCGAGATCAGCGTGCGGACGCCCGCCCCCGTTCCCGGCAGCCACCAATGCTGGACGTCACCTTCACGGAACTGCCGCGAGGCGGCGTTGACGATCTGGTTACGGGCCAGCGAAGGCTCTTGCAGCACGAATGCCAGGGTATCCTGCAGCTGGTCGCGGAAGCCGAAGGCACCACTTGCCTGATAGAAGGCCGAACGCGCCATGATACGGCAGCCGAGGCTCTGATAGGGCAGCCAGGCATTGATGAGATTGTTCATACCCTGATCGGGAGTCGTAATCTGCACCTTGCCGGTAAAGCCCTGCCAGAAGTCGCGGTTTGCCTGAACGGCATCCTCGATGCTGGCCGACCGGATTTCCTTCGCAAGCGCTGCCGCTTCATCCCTGGACGCGGTATCGCCCATGAAGAAGGTGACGTCGCGTGCTTCACCCGGTGCCAGCGTGATGTCGATTGCCAGCACAGCGGCCGGATCACCATCGAGCTCGTTCGAGCCGGAGAGTGGAACGGAGGGCTTCAGCGCCTGCGGCGCCTGGATCGTACCGGCCTTGCCGATGAACTCGCGGCGGCTGGTGCCGAAGCTCGAAGGCTTCTCGCTGGCGCCGAAGAAGGCCACCCTGTTCGAGAAATCGATGCTGTATTGGTTGCCGGCAAACAGCGTTCCGGTTTCCTCATCCGCCGAGGACAGGATGAAGGGAACGGTGCGCTGCGGATTGTTGCCGAGTACCCACTCTACATAGCCGTAGAGCCTGAGCTTGCGGGCGCCGGCGCCGTTGTTGCGCAGGCGAACGCGCTGCATCTTGACCGGCTTTTCGCGATGGACGGTCTGGGTGACCTCCATGGCGATATCGTTCTGCTCGCTGGAGAAGACCGAGTAGCCGAGACCGTGGCGGGTTTCGAAACGCGCATCGGCGCGCTGCGACAGACCGGCATAGGGCGTCAGGATGTCATTGTTGTCGAGATCGGCGACATAGATCGCTTCGCCCGAACGGTTGACGACGGCATCGTTCGACCAGCTGGTCAGCTGATAGTCGCGCGAGTTGACCGACCATGTGAAGCCGGCGCCTTCGGCCGAAACGTGGAAGCCGAACTTGTCGTTCGAGATCACGTTGATCCACGGCTGCGGCGTTGCCGTGCCGCCGGCGAGGCGAACGACATACTCGCGGCCGTCGCGGGCAAAGCCGCCAAAGCCGTTCCAGAAGTCCAGATCGCCCTGCTCTTCGATTTCGGCAGGCAGGGGGCGCGGCTTGATGACCGGCGCGATACGCTTCGTTGCCGTCATCTTGCTGCGCTCGGCAGCCTTCTGCATCTCTTCCTGCTCTTCCTTGGAGGGCGAGCGGAGCGCGATGGCGCGGTTGATCTGATCAAGTACCTTGCCGTTCTTCGCATGGAAGGTGACGCGGGCAGCGGCCATCAGCGCGTGATAGGTCGTTTCCTCCATCAGGTCCTTGCGCACGGCAAAGATATGCTGGCGCAGACCATCGGCCTGGCCCATGCGGCGGACGTTTTCGCACATCTGGTCGACAGCGTGCTGCATATCCTGGGCATAGGAGGAGGCGCGCTCATTCATGATCACGAGATCGGCGGTGACGCCACGCGAGCGCAGATATTCCTGCGCCAGCAGCGCTTCGCGAACGATATCGAGATCCATGTCGTCGTTGATGCGCAGCATGAAGATCGGGAAGTCGCCCGAAATCGCCAGCGGCCAGAGCGACGACTGCGATGCCATGCCGGCCTGAACCGAGGCGTCGGAGCGCATATCCATATCCGGATAGACGAGATGACGGCCGAGATGCTGGAAGGCGGCAGCCTGCTGCGAGGTGACGCCGACATGGCGCATCTGCACCTGCGTGCGCGTCCATGCCTGCACCAGCTCGTGCTGGAAGGCATCGGCGTGACGATAGCGCTCGACGGCCTTGTCCACGTCGTCGCGGCTCGGCGCAGCGATGGTCCAGAAGATCACGATAACCTTCTTGCCGGCCGGCACGCGAACCGTGCGGCGCAGCGACAGGATCGGATCGAGCGTGAAGCCTTCGCTGCCGGACAGCGTCGCGCCCGGATCGAATGCAGCCGCATCGGCAAGGCTGCGGCCACGGCCGAGGAACTTGCGACGATCGGTTTCGAACTCGGTCTGGCGCTGCGGACCGGCGCTGTCGACGATCAGATGCGCGATGCTCATGTTCGCTTCATTCGGGTCGCGCTTGTTGCGCTCGGCGCGGATGACGTCACCGCGCTTGCCGAAGTCGGTCTTGACGAACATGCGGGCAAAGGCCGGGTGAGCATTGTCCGTATCATCGGTGGTGATCACCGGCTCCATATAGGAGGTGACCTCGATGAACCGGTCTTCGGTGCCCATGTTGAGCAGCGTCAGGCGGCGGCCTTCGGCATCATGCTCGGTGGCGACGATGCATTCGACTTCGCTCGTCAGATCGCCGACGATCTTGGTGAACTCCGCCTTTTCATCGGCAAAGAGCACATTGACCTTTTCGCCTTCGACGCTCTTCGGCTCCGCGGTCGCCGACCACCATTCGTTGGTGGCGGTGTCGCGCAGGAAGATGAAGCTGCCCCAGCGGTCTTCGGTCGGATCGGGCTTCCAGCGGGTCACGGACTGGCCGTTCCAGCGGGCATAGCCGGCGCCGGTCGCCGTCAGCATCATCGAATAATGGCCGTTCGACAGGAACACGAGCTCGCGGTCGCGCGACAGCGGGTCGGCGATTTTGCGCAGTTCCGGACGCAGCAGGTCGTCCTGGATGCTGGCAGGCGTATCCGACTCGTGCTTGCCGCTCATCACCGGGATGTCGCGCGGCGCCTTTTCCTGCAGCAGCAGTTCGGCGGCTTCGATCACCGGATCGGAATGGAAGAGCTCGCGCAGGTGGCCGTTGAAGGCGACGTTGGCGACAGCCGCAATCGACATGCCATGGTGGTGGGCATAGTAGTTATAGACCACCGCGCATTTCTTGCCTTCCGGAACGCGGGTCGGCGTGAAGTCGACAGCGTCATGGAAGCCGTACTTGCCGAGCGCGCCGAGACCGCGCAGGCGCTCAAGGTTTTCGAGGGCTGCCTTCGGATCGTACTGGCTGGCAAGGATCGATGCGTAGGGCGCGATGACGGCGTTGTGGCCGAGACCACGCTTCAGGCCGAGCGTCGGCACACCGAAGTTGGTGTACTGGTAGTTCATGTTATGGTCGCGGGCATTGAAGGCCGCTTCCGAGATACCCCACGGAACGCCCAGCTTGCGGCCGTAATTCATCTGCTCGACGATCACGAGATTGTTGGTCTGGTTGAGAATACCACCACCGCGCTCCTGCATGACGAGCGGCGGCATCAGGTATTCGAACATCGAGCCGGACCAGGAGACCAGCGCGCCGCGCGAACCCACGGGAACGACCTGACGTCCCAGGCGGTACCAGTGCTCCGTCGGCAGGTCGCCCTTGGCGATACCGAAGAGCGAAGTCAGGCGGCATTCCGACGCCAGAAGGTCGTAGCAGGCCTGGTCGAGCTCGCCGCTTTCGACGCGGTAGCCGATCGACAGAAGACGCCGCTCCGGACGGAACAGGAACGAGAAGTCCATCGAGAAGGCCAGGTCACGGGCCTTGTCGCGGAGAGCGATCAGGCGCGGACGCAGCGGATCGATATTCGACAGATCGTAGGTGCTGTCGGAAATATGCGCTTCGCAGACCTTCACCAGCTGCTCGGCCCAGCGGGTCAGTTCGCCGCTGAGCGACGACTTGACTTCGTGGTCGAGGTTGGCGGCGAGCTTCTGGATATCGCGTGCGAGAACCGCAAGGTTGATGACGCGGATCGAGGCGAACTCATGCTCGCGTTTGACGGCGGCAAGGGCGTTCTGGAAGCCGATGATGCGCTCTTCCAGACGGCGGCGCAGCGGACGCACGGTCTTGCGATCGTCAGGCAAATCGGCCAGCACTTCGCCGAGAATGCCGGCGGTATCGCCGACGCCATCGAGATTGCCCTGCATATGTGCCGACGGCGCTTCCGCCCAGTTGCGGCAGGCGGATGAGACGGCAATCAGGTGACCGGCAAGGTTACCGCTGTCGACGGCCGAGACGTAGCGCGGGCCAAGCGTCTGCAGTGTATCAGTGTGATACCAGTTGTAGAGGTGACCACGGTACTTCTCCATCTTGTCGATGGTGGCGATCGTCTTCTCCAGCCGGTCAATCGTCTCCTCGAAGGAGAACCAGCCGAACTGGCGGCCTGAGACGACCGAGAGAAGATAGACGCCAATATTGGTCGGCGACGTACGGGTCGCGACGATCACATGTGGCGTCTCCTGCACGTTGTCAGGCGGCAGATGGTTCTGCTCGGCCGTCGTGAACGTGTCGAAATAGCGCCAGGTGCGGCGGGCGATCTTACGGAGCTCGATCGAGTCCTTCTCGGCCACTTCGAGCCGGTCTTCGGTCTCTGCCGACTGGCTCACGTAGTAGGCAACGAGCGGCGAGAGGATCCAGAGAACGGCAAACGGAATGCCGACGAGGAAGGCGCTATCGCCCGAAAGTGCCGCGAAGGCGAGGGCGAGCACGGCCAGAACCGGAGCATGCCACATCGCCTTGTAATAGGAGCTGATCGTGCCCTGCTTGCCAGCCTGAACGCTGGCGGCGGTGCGCCATTGCAGCATCAGCTTGTGGCTGACGAACAGGCGGTAGAGCGAACGGCCAATGGCATCGGCCATCATGCAGGCGGTATCGGCGATAAAGACGATACGCAGCGCCACTTGCGCGTTGGCAGCCCGGATATCCGACCAGACAGTGTAAAGATGAGCGCGCGCGACGATATCGCTGGTGCGCGGAATGATGCCGTTGATGAGCGACAAGGTCGGCGCAACAAACAGGCAGAAGATCAGCAGGATCTGCCAGACGAGCGCGCCGAGCGGGCCCATGAAATACCAGCCGAGAACCGACGCAAAGAACCAGGCGATCGGCGTCAGCGAGCGGCGCAGGTTGTCGAACATCTTCCAGCGGCCGAGCGCGGTGACGCCGTATTTCGGATTGAACATGTAAGGCAGCAGCTGCCAGTCGCCACGCGCCCAGCGATGCTGGCGCGAGGTTTCGACTTCGTAGCGGATCGGGAAGTCTTCGACGAGCTCCAGATCGGTGACGAGCGCGCAGCGCGCCATGGAGCCTTCGAGAAGGTCGTGGCTGAGAACCGAGTTCTCGTCGATACGACCCTTCAGCGACGCCTCGAAGGCGTCGACGTGATAGAGGCCTTTGCCCGTAAACGTGCCTTCGCCTGCGAGGTCCTGATAGACGTCGGAAACCGTGAAGACATAGGGGTCGAGACCGCGGTTGATCGAGAAGACGCGCTGGAAGACCGAGGCATCCTTGCCCGTCGTCAGCGACGGCGTGACGCGCGGCTGCAGAACGCCGTAACCGCTTTCCACACGGCCGGTTTTCGGGTTCAGAACCGGACGGTTGATCGGATGGTAGAGCTTGCCGACAAGCTTGGTGACCGCATCGCGCATCAGGCGCGTGTCGGCATCGAGCGTCATGACATACTGGACGTTTTCAGGAACGATGTTGGCGCCCGGCAGATAGGTCGTATCGCTGTCGCCGCGCAGCAGCATGTTCAGCTCATGCAGCTTGCCGCGCTTGCGCTCCCAGCCCATCCAGGCGCCTTCGGCCGGATTGTAGAGGCGACGGCGGTGCAGCAGGTAGAAGCGGGTCTTGCCATCGAAGGCGTAGCGGGCCGAGAGGTTCGCAATCTCGCGGCGGGCATAGTCCAGCACTTCGAGATCGTTGGCGGTTTCCTCGACCTGGCTGTCCGGCCAATCGCTGAGCAGCGAATAATAGATCTCACCGCGCGGGTTCGCGAGATAGTGGACCTCGAGATTGCGGACGAGTTCATCGACACTGTCGCGATTGGAAATCAGGCAGGGAACGACGACGAGCGTGCGCGCGTCTTCCGGAATGCCTTCCTTGAACTCATAGCCGACGAGACGCGACGGCGTCACGAAGAAGGATAGCACGGTATTGAAAAGACCCGTCGCGCCTTCCGAAGCCGGTAGCGAAAACATGATCAGGAGAACGATGATCTCCGCCGGGCTCATGCCGGCATTCGCCATGAACTTGCCGACGATGACCATCGCCAGGATCGTCAGCAGCGCCACGGGCACGGCGATCGACAGCCAGTTGAACTTGCGGACGGTGCGGACGAAATGCTGGACGAGCGTCGGGCGGTAATTGGCCCGCACCTCGAATTTCGGCCGATGCATGCCGGCCAGGAATCCGCCGACATTCGGCTCATGCGGCTGCGGCTCGTCGGAAGCCTTGGCCTCCTCCGTCATGTCGAGAGCCAGCTGCGCCACTTCCATTTCGGTCAGCGGCGAGCGCTTGGCGAGCTTTTCGATCTGCTTGCGATATTTGTTTCGCGAGCCGGAATCGAGAATGCCGTAATCCGACTTGTCCCAGAGCAGCTTGTCGACATGGCTGACCTGCTCGACCCAGACGGACCATTCGGTATCGTCGATCTCGCGCAGGCTGCGAATGATGTTGCCCATCGTCACGTTGCCCGAAGACAGGCGGCTATGCTCCGCCATCGTCGCTTCTTCGGTGTCGCGGCCGAGCGAGGCAAGACGGTCGTCCAGCCAGGCGATCGCCAGGCTTGAGGATTGCGAGCCATCACGCATGCGGTAGAGGAACTGCGTCGAGAACGTATTGTCCTCGGCCAGCGTCTCCAGCGACTTCAGATATTCGGCAGCCTTGGCCGGATCGGCGAGACGCACGAGCTCGTCGGCAGCCTCATTGGCGCGGCGGCGCATGCGCCGGCTGCGCTCGACGCGGCTCGAGATGCGGCGGAGGTTTTCGACGAGCACGTAGCGCACCAGCGACGGCACCGCCCAGAGCTCGCCGATCTTCAGCGTCTCGACCTGCTGGAAGCCGTCAACCAGCGCCGTCAGGCTTTCCTGCGAGACCGTGCTGTGTGTATGGGCGACATAGAGCCAGGCGAGCACGAGCGTGCGCGGCACCTGCGTGCCGCCGACATTGACGGTCGGCAGTTCGCGGTAGAAACGGCGCGGAAAGTCGCGGCGGACTTCCTGGATCGCCTCTTCGACGATGTAGTGATTATCCAGCAGCCATTCCGCAGCGGGCGTGATGGTCTCGCCCGATTCCACATCCGCGGCCGTCGTCCGGTAGACCCGCAGGATCTCCTTCTCGTTCTCCTTGTGCCGCGCGAAGAAGTCGAAAGGCGCGAAGGCAGGAAGCGAATCCGCCCCGCTGCGGGCGACTGCTTCGCCCATCGCCTTGATGTCTTCGATGGAGAGGTAGGTCGAACGGATCGAGTCGTTATGATCGATCTGCTTCACTTCGGAATCGCGCGACGGGCTCGGAGACGGATTGGAAATTGACATGGGTTCGGTTCTGGATCCAAACGAAGTTATGGTAATTTTGGCTAGCCTTTTGCACCGGCAAATATGACTGCCGCATGAACGGCAATGCAGTGTTGTCGAAAGAAGTTATTGCGGCCGATTTTTCGATGCGAAACGGTTTAAGCCCTATCTCAAGGCATGGCTTCGCACGATCTGGCCGTCTTTCTCTGCCCCTCCCGCAAAGCCATCTCGGGAAAGTTGGACACCAACCCGATAATTCAAGTCAAGAGCTAAGAAATGGCACGCATCGCATGAAAAATCCGGCGCCGCGAAGGCACCGGATTGTCACGATCGGGAGGGGAGATCCCGGCCGTCAGCGCCTGACCAGACGCATGACCAGCGACACGACGAAAAGCACCAGGAACAGGAAGAACAAGACCTGCGCAATGGAGGCCGAAGCGCCTGCAATACCGCCGAAACCAAGCAGGCCGGCGATCAGGGCGACGACGAGAAATACGAGAGCGTAATAAAGCATGCCCATCTCCTTTGGTTTGCCTGCAAATGGAACGGCCAGCAAGCACCAAGGTTCCGTAGCGCTGTCGAAAATCTTTTCGGATCAAAGAGTTGCAAAAGAAAAGGCGCATGGTTTTGATCCATGCGCCCTTGCAGCGGCGGTACGGCGCAACGCGCGCCCACGCCTACTTTGCGATGATCGCCTTGAGCATCCAGAGGGCTTTCTCGTGGAAGGTCAGGCGATCCGTCAGCATGTCCGTCGTCACCAGGTCGCCGTTCTCGTCGGCTGAGGTTCCGGCCTCGCGCATGGCGCGGCAGGCCGCTTCGTGATCTGCAATCAGATCGAGCACCATGTCTTCGGCCGTCAGCTGGCTGAAATCGCGGTTCGACGGAGCAAACTTGGCAGCGTCGCTGATATGGGCGGGCGCCAGATGGCCGAGCGCGCGGATACGCTCAGCAACGATATCGGTCGCTTCGAAGAGGGTGTTGTAATGCTCCTCGGTCAGCTCATGCAGAGGCTTGAACAGCGGGCCGACGACATTCCAGTGATAGATGTGGCTCTTGATGACCAGATGATAGGTATTGGCCAGGATCGCCGACAGGCTCTTGGCCATGTCGGCACAATATTTGTCGGACAGTCCGGTCTTGACCGAGACGTCGCGTGATTTCGGCTTTAGTACGGCGGTATTTGCCATCGTCCTCTACTCCTGACTGGAAACGCTAGACAGCGTGGAACAGGTGGAGCAGAATGATGACTGGGATCGGAATTGCCGATGAGCCAGAGCAACACGCCTCTCACACCCATTCTCCTTGCGCTGAATGCGTGATTGGAGAATGCCGCGAATGGCACATTGTTCCGAAGGAAAGGCACCGGCCAGCGCCGGTGCACGAGATCAGCCGATCAGGCCGAATACGAGTGCAGCAACGAATGCGAAAGCTGCTGTCAGCAATGCTGCGTTGATGCCCAGCTGCAGTTTGCCGCGCATGGAGAGCGGCTTCTTTGCCGGCACGGAACCATAATGGTTCGCGTGAGTATGCGATATACCCAGGTCTGCCATGTGTTGCCTCCGTCTGTTCTCTTTGATGCGGGCGTCATGCCTCGCATCTTTATTCTTATATTCTCTATCAGGTAGGTAGAGATAAAATTCCTTCCAGAGGCAGCCGGGTAGAAAATCTCACCGGTGCCGGAAGAAAGCTCAGCAGAGAGTGCGCCAGGCCCAGATCAACGACCGTTCGATCGCGTTTTCCTCGCGCTGTGCAGCAGCGGAGATATCGATGAGGCGGCGGTCTTTTTCGGCGGGAATGCTAACGACGGGTGGTTCGGCACGCTCGGCCTTTGCGGCCGGCGGCTCGAGATATCCCATGGTCATGCCACCGAGAAAGAACATCCCTTACCTCCATGATCACGAAAACTAACAATCGTTAACGGGATCATGACAGATGGGACGGGCCTGTCAATAGTCTAGTCGAATGGTCGTCTTTTAACGCTACGTTAACCTTAATAGGGATGTCGAGGCAGCCTTTTCAAATATTTGAAAAGGCTGCGCTTCAGGCTTTGACGAAACCCTTGCTCGCGACCATCAGATTGCGGGTGTATTCTTCCTGGACATCGGCCCGGGCGAGCTCAGCCGAGCTCAACCGCTCGACAACGGCACCGCCGCGCATCACGGCGAGGCGCTCGCACATGTGAGTGACGACGCCGAGATCGTGGCTCACCATCACGAATGTCAGCTTGCGGTCGCGGCGGATCTGCTCCAGCAGATTGAGCACTTCGGCCTGCACCGAGGCATCGAGCGCCGAGGTCGGCTCGTCTAGCAGCAGCACCGAAGGTTCGACGATAAGCGCCCGGGCGATCGCCACGCGCTGTCGCTGGCCGCCGGAAAGCTGATGCGGATAGCGGAAGCGGAAACCGTTTCCGAGGCCGACCTCGTCGAGCGCCCGCTCGATACGCCTCTCGCTGTCGCCGATGCCGTGGATGGCGAGCGGCTCGAGCAGCAGGCGGTCGATCGTCTGGCGCGGGTGAAGCGAGCCGTAGGGGTCCTGAAACACCATCTGGACGCTGCGATAGAAAGCCTTGCTGCGCTTTGCGCCCTGCAGCGCCTCGCCATGAATGCGGATCGTACCGGAACTGACGGGCGCGAGCCCGGCAACCGCGCGCAGCAGCGTCGACTTGCCGGATCCGGATTCACCGACCAGCCCGAAGGATTCGCCGGTGGCCACCTCGATGCTGACATCCTTCAGCGCATGGAAATCGTCATAGACGACGCCGAGCTTTTCGACGGAAAGTGCAGCACTCATGCGGCCCACTCCGGCTTGCGGTCGAGAACCGGCAGCGGATGGCGATCCTCGCCGATCTGCGGCATGCAGCTCAACAGGCCCTGCGTGTAGGGATGCTGCGCATTCTTCAATTCCGATGCCTTCAATTCCTCCACGATCTTCCCCGCATACATGACGATGACCCGGTCGCAGAAGGAGGAGACGAGGCGCAGGTCGTGCGAGACGAAGATCAGTCCCATGCCACGCTCGGAGACGAGCTTGTCCATGATCTTCAGCACATCCAGCTGAACGGTCACGTCAAGGGCTGAGGTCGGCTCGTCTGCGATCAACAGTTCGGGTCCGGCGATCAGCATCATGGCGATCATCGCGCGCTGCCCCATGCCGCCCGAGACTTCGTGCGGATAAAGATCGAAGACGCGCTTGGGATCGCGGATCTGCACAGCCTCCAGCATGGCGAGCGCCCGCTCCTTGGCTTCCGAGCGGCCGACCTTCTCATGGGTCTGCAGCGTCTCGCAGATCTGCCTTCCGATCGACATGACCGGGTCGAGCGAATATTTCGGATCCTGCAGAACCATGGCGATACGCTTGCCGCGCAGCAGGCGGCGCTGCTTGGCAGACGCGCTCAGCAGATCGATGCCGTTGAAGTTGAGCGTGTCGGCACTGACGATGGCATGTCTCGGTGTCAAGCCCATGATCGCCCGGCCCGTCTGCGACTTGCCGGAACCGGATTCGCCAACGATACCGAGACGTTCCTTGCCGAGCGTGAAGGATACGCCGCGCACGGCCTCGATCACGCCGGTGCGGGTCGGATAGCTGACGCGCAGGTTCTTGACGTCGAGAAGTTCGGTCATTGGCCGCTCTCCTTCGGATCGAGCGCATCGCGCAGGCCGTCGCCGAGCAGGTTGAAGCCGAGGCTGACGATCAGGATGGCGATCCCAGGCATGGCTGCGACCCACCACTGGTCGAGAATGAAGCGGCGTCCGGAGGCGATCATCGCGCCCCATTCCGGCAGCGGCGGCTGGGCGCCGAGGCCGAGGAAGCCGAGACCGGCAGCCGTCAGGATGATGCCGGCCATATCAAGCGTTACGCGCACGATCAGCGACGAAATGCAGAGCGGCATGACATGGCGGATGATGATGCGGATAGGCGAGGCGCCCATCAGCTTCACCGCCGAGATATAGTCCGACCGCCGCACCGTCAGCGTTTCCGCGCGGGCGATACGGGCATAAGGCGGCCAGGAGGTGATCGCGATTGCGATGACGGCATTCTGAATGCCGGGACCGAGTGCGGCGACGAAAGCAAGCGCCAGAACCAGCTTCGGGAAAGCCAGAAAGATATCGGTGATGCGCATCAGCGTCGCATCAACCCAGCCGCCGGCATAGCCGGAAACCGTACCGACGATCAGCCCGATCGGCGCGGAGATGATGGCGACGAGAACGACGACGAAGAGGGTGAGCCGCGAGCCGTAGATCAGGCGCGAATAGATATCACGACCCTGATCGTCGGTACCGAGCAGATAGCCCTCACTGCCGGGCGGCAGCAGCCGCGCATTCTTGAGATCGCCGATAACGGGCGAATGCGTTGCCAGCAGATCGGCGAAGGCGGCGACGAACAGCAGGGCGATGATGATCGCCAGGCCGACGACGGCAAGCCTGTTCGCCGTAAACTGGCGCCAGGTGACATAGGCACGCCCGAGACGCGCCTGCATGCGCGATTGCGGACGATCGGAAAGCAGCCATTCGCGGCGGCTCATGGGACGTGTCTGGTTGACCGGAACCGTCATCGGCTTCGCGTCCTTGGGTCGAGTGTCCGGTAGAGAAGGTCGGACAGAAGGTTGATGCCGATGAAGACCGTGCCGATGACGATCGTGCCGCCAAGCACGGCGTTCATATCGGCGCTCTGCAGCGAATTGGTGATGTAGAGGCCGATGCCGGGCCAGGAGAATACCGTCTCCGTCAGCACCGAGCCTTCCAGCAGACCGGCATAGGAAAGCGCGATCACGGTCACCAGCGGCACCGCGGCATTGCGCAGCGCATGGCCCCATATCACTCGCGTTTCCGAGAGGCCCTTGGCGCGCGCCGCGACGATATATTCCTGGCTGAGCTCGTTCAGCATGAAGCTGCGCGTCATGCGGCTGATATAGGCGAGCGAGAAATATCCGAGCAGCGATGCCGGCAGGATGATGTGGCGGAAGACATCATAGAAGACGTCCCACTGCCCCTGCCAGGCGCTGTCGAGCAGATAGAAGCCAGTGATCGGCGTGAACGTATATTCGAAGACGATATCGATACGGCCCGGGAAGGCCACCCAGCGCAGCTTCGCATAGAAGATGACCAGCGAAATCAGCGCCAGCCAGAAGATCGGCACCGAATACCCGACGAGGCCGATGACACGCACCACCTGGTCGGCGAGGCTGCCGCGGCGGACGGCGGCGAGAACGCCGAGCGGAATACCGATGACGGCGCCGATGATCGTGCCGCAGGTCGCAAGCTCGATCGTCGCCGGGAAGGCGCGGCGAATATCGGTCATCACGGGGTTCGTGGTCAGGACCGAATTGCCGAAATCGCCGGACAGGATGCCCTTGAGATAGATGTAGAACTGCTCGTAGAGCGGCAGGTCGAAGCCCATTTCGCGGCGCACGCGCTCGACGACATGGGTCGGCGCCCGGTCGCCGAGAATGGCGAGTACCGGATCGATCGGCACCACGCGGCCGATGAAGAAGGTGACGGCCAGCAGGCCGAGATAGGTGGTCACCGCAGCGATCAGGAAACGCCCGATCGCCTTGGCAAGCGGAATGGCACGGCCCTTCGCGGGCCGCGCCTCCGTCTTGGTTTCGGTAATGCTCAACGAACCAATCCTACCGGACTATTCCTTGGCAATCGGACCGACATAGTTGGTGTCGAAGCTCGGGCCGAGTTTGAAGTCCTTCAGGCTCTTGCGATAGCCGGCCACTTCGATCTGCTGGAAGATGAAGACGAAGGGGCTGTTTTCCAGGTACTTCTTCTGGATGTCCTGATACATGGCGGCGCGCTTGGCACCGTCACGCTCGAGCAGAGCGGCCTTGGCTTCCTTGTCGAGTTCGGGCGCCTCGAATGTGTTGCGCCAGGCGAGCGTCTTGTTGGTGCCGGCGTCGGAATTATCCGGGTTCGCCGTGAAGGTATCGGCATTGGAGTTCGGGTCGAAATAGTCCGAGCCCCACTGGCCGATATACATGTCGTGCGTGCGGGCGCGATACTTGGTCAGCGTCTGCTTGCCGTCGCCCGGGATGATCTCCAGCTTCACGCCGGCCTGCGCCAGCGTCTGCTGCATGGATTCGGCAATGCCGGTGACCGGCTGCGTGTTGCGCACATCCATGGTGACAGAGAAGCCGTCCTTGAGACCTGCCTTGGCGAGCAGTTCCTTCGCCTTGGCGACGTCGAGCTTGAAGGGGTTCTCGTCGAGAGCGCCCAGCTGGCCCTTCGGCAGGAAGGTCTGGTGGACTTCGCCGATGCCCTTGATCAGCGTCGCGCCGATCGCGTCGTAATCGACGAGATATTTGAAGGCTTGCTGAACTTCAGGCTTCTTCAGGTTCTCGTTCTTCAGGTTGAGGCTGACGTAATAGATCGTGCTCTTCGGCGCATCGGTCGTTGCCAGATCGGCATTCTTCGAGACGGCATCGAGATCGCCCGGCTCAAGGTTGCGGGCGATATCGATATCGCCGGCCTCAAGCGCCAGGCGCTGCGCCGAGCTTTCCTTCATGTAGCGGTAGATGACACGGTTCAGCTTCGGCTTGTCGCCGTAATAGTTGTCGTTGCGCTCCATGACGACGACTTCGTTGGCGCGCCATTCGCGCAGCTTGAAGGCACCCGAGCCAGCATAGCCGGTCTTCAGCCATTCATTGCCGAAGTCGTTGTCATACTTGTGGTCCGCGTCGACGGTCACAGGCTTCACATGGTCCAGGACCAGCTTCTTGTCGACTACCGAGGCGACGGTCGCCGTCAGGCAGTTCAGCACGAAGCTCGGCGCGTAGGGCTTGTCGACGGTGAAGACGAAGGTGTTCGGGTCGGCAGCCTTTGCCTTTTCGGTGACGTTGTCGCCGGTCAGGCCGAACTGGGTCAGAATGAAGGCGGGGCTCTTGTCGAGCTTGACGGCGCGTTCGAACGACCAGGCAACGTCTTCGGCGGTGACGGGATTGCCGGAAGCGAACTTCAGGCCCGGCTTCAGTTTGAACGTATAGGTCAGGCCGTCGTCGGAAACGGTCCAGCTTTCCGCGAGATCACCCTTCACCTTCGAGGTGTCGGACATGTCGAGGCGAACCAGCAGGCTGTAAGTGTTGCTGGTGACTTCGGCCGTCGAGAGCTCGAATGCTTCGCCCGGATCCATGGTGATGATGTCGTCGATGGCGAAGCCTTCGACCAGCGTGTCCTTCGGCGTTTCAGCGAAGGCTGCGGGTGCGGCCATCATGAGAAGCGAGAGTGCGGCACCGGCGGAAAGTGCGCGGAAGCTGCGGTTGATTTTGGTAATCATCATTGGTTCTGTTCCCCTGTTTTTGATTGATTACAAAGCAGTTTTCAGGCCTTAGACGTCCTTCTCCCTCCACGCCGAAGCCAGGATTCTCAGCCAGTTCTCGCTGGCAAGTTTTTTGAGATCGCTTTCACCATATCCACTGTCCCGGAGAGCGGCAATCAGCTTCTGGTTGCCTGCAGCATCGCCGATTTCGTCGGGAATCGTCGCCCCGTCGAAGTCGGATCCGAGCGCGACGCAATCGATGCCGACGCGATCGACGAGGTGGTTGACGTGGCGGATCATGTCGGAAAGCGGCGTCTCGCCATCCGAGCGGCCGTCGGCGCGCAGCATCGCCGTCGCATAGTTCAGGCCGACCAGCCCGTTACATTCCTTGATCGCATCGAGCTGCTTGTCGGTGAGGTTTCGGGCGACCGGCGTCAGCACGTGGGCGTTGGAATGGGTGGCGACCAGAGGCTGATCGCTGGTCTTGGCGACATCCCAGAAGCCCTTCTCGGTAATGTGCGACAGGTCGATCATGATGCCGAGGCGATTGCACTCGCGCACCAGCTCGAAACCGGCATCCGTCAGACCAGGCGCGGTATCCGGGTTTTTCGGAAATGCGAACGGAACGCCATGCCCGAAGACATTGTGGCGGCTCCAGACGGGACCGAGCGAGCGAAGACCCGCAGCATGGAAAACCTCGAGCGCCGCCAGATCGGCACCGATCGCCTCGCAGCCTTCCATATGCATGACGGCGGCAAAGATGCCCTCTGCCATCGCCTTGCGGATATCCTTGACACTGCGGCACAGCCGCCATGCGTCAGCCTTATCCAGCCGAAGCGCGATCGCCGCCATCTCAGTGGCAATGCCAAGCGAGGGAAGACGGTCGAGAGGTGCTGCAAGCGGCGTCTCGTAATGGCCGTTCTCGTCAGGGTCGGCGAAGACGAGATCGCCGGAGGGAATGTAGATGGCGCAGAGACCGCCGGCCAGACCGCCCTTGCGGGCACGCGGCGCATCGATATGGCCTTGCGTCGTTCCGTTCAGAAATTCGGCAACCGGATCGGCGCCATCCCTTTCATGTGTCCAAAGCCTGAGGAGAACGTCGTTGTGGCCATCGAATACGAGCTGCATCTGTCTTCCTGCTCTACCCTTCCGGGCAAATATCAAGCGACAACAATAGAAAGGCTGGAAAAATAGACCAGCCCCTTTTTTAGAAATTTGCGGCACTGCCGAAAGAAGCCGCAAACATGAAAACGGGGCCCTGAGGCCCCGTCATTTTTTCATGTTTCAGTGCTTGGCGCGTTTCTTCTGCCTGTAGACGTCGACGACGACGGCAGCGACGATGATCACGCCCTTGACGATCTCCTGATAGTAGGCGTCCACCCTGAGGAAGGTGAACCCCGAGGTCATGACGCCAAGGATGATCGTGCCGATGACAGTACCGGTGATGCGTCCCACGCCGCCCGTCAACGATGTGCCGCCGATGACAGCCGCGGCGATCGCATCGAGCTCATACATCACACCCATGCCTGCCTGCGCCGTCTGTGCGCGGGCTGCGGTGACGACACCTGCGAGACCGGCGAGCAGACCGGCGATCGCATAGACCTTGATGAGGTGCGCCTCGATATTGATACCCGAGACACGCGCCGCCTGCATGTTGGCGCCGATCGCATAGGTGAACTTGCCATAGCGGGTGTAGCGCAGGGCGATGTGGAAGATCAGCGCGACGACGAGGAAGACGATGACAGGCCAGATGCCGGTGCCGATGAAATTGAACTGGTCGGTCAGGCCGGAAACCGGCTGCCCCTTGGTGTACCACTTCGAAATACCGCGCGCCGAGACCATCATGCCGAGCGTGGCGATGAAGGGCGGAATCTTCGTCTTGGCGATCAGCTGGCCGTTGATATAGCCGGCCAGAAGGCCGATCAGCAGGCCGATGCCAATCGGCACGAAGAACGGCATGTCGGTCAGACCAGGATAGAGCGCGCGCGGCCAGGTGGAGGCCTGGGCAAAACTCGCCGCGATCATCGCCGTCATGCCGACCACCGAACCCGACGAGAGATCAATACCGCCGGTGATGATGACCTGCGTCACGCCCACCGAGATGATGCCGATGACCGACACCTGCAGGATCATGATCGTCAAGCGCTGCGGGTTCATCAGGAAGCTCTGTCCGATGAAGATCCAGCCGAGGATTTCATAGACGAGCGCGATGCCGATCAGCACCAGGAAGATGCTGAGTTCCGGCGGTATCCGGCGGCGGCGTGCCCGTGTCACGAGCGGGGCCTGGCCCTCGGCTGCCTCTGTGTTCATGTCAAACCTCCCTTGATGGTTGGAGCGGCGGCGCGATCACTGCGCGGCAAGCTCCATCACCTTCACCTGTGTTGCTTCGTCGCGATTGAGGAATCCGGTCACTCGGCCTTCATGCATGACCATGACACGATCGCTCATGCCGAGCACCTCGGGCATTTCCGATGATATCATGATCACCGCCACGCCGGTGCGCGCCATTTCCGTGACCAGCCGGTGGATCTCCGCCTTGGCGCCGACGTCGATACCACGCGTCGGTTCGTCCAGAATGAGGATCTTCGGGTTGGTCAGCAGCCAGCGGCCGATCAGCACCTTCTGCTGATTGCCGCCCGAAAGGTTTTCGACCCGCTCGTTGAGATTGGGCGTCTTCACGCGCAGCTTGCGCGCCATCTCCTCACAGGTCGCCTCGATCGCGCGTTCCTGGACGAAACCGCCCTTGACGAACTGGTCGTGCAGCACGGCGATCTGCATGTTCTCGAGCACGTCGAGAATGAGCAGACAGCCCGTATCCTTGCGGTCTTCCGTCAGGAATGCCATGCCGTTCTGGATCGCCACGGCCGGGGAACTGATATCCACCTTCTTGCCGAACAGCTCGATCGTGCCTGAGCTCGCCGGCGTAACACCGAAGAGCGTTTCGGCGACGTTCGAACGGCCCGAGCCGACAAGACCGGCAACACCGAGAATTTCGCCTGCGCGCACGTCGAAGGAGACATCGTGGAAGACGCGCTTCAAAGTGAGATTCTTGACCGAAAGCACGACGTCGCCGATCGGGACTTCTTCCTTCGGGAACATCTGGGTGATCTCGCGGCCAACCATCATACGAATGATGTCGTCGCGCGTCACATCGGTCGATGCATGCGTGCCAATATACTTGCCGTCGCGGAACACCGAGAATTCGTCGGCGATCTCGAAGAGCTCGTTCATCTTGTGGGTGATGTAGACGATACCGATGCCCTGGGCGCGCAGATCGCGAATGATCTGGAAGAGATGTGCAACCTCACGCTCGGTCAGCGCCGAGGTCGGCTCATCCATGATCAGGACATCTGAATTGTAGGAAACCGCCTTGGCGATCTCGACCATCTGCCGGCTGGCGACGGAGAGGTGGCGAACTTCGATCTCGGGATCGAGGTCGATATTCAGCCGCTTGAAAAGATCTTCGGTCAGCCGGTACATTTCGCGATGATCGACGAAACCGAGCCGGTTCTTCGACTCGCGGCGGATCCAGATGTTTTCGGCAACCGTCATGAACGGCATCAGGTTCAGTTCCTGATGGATCATGGCGATACCGTTTTCCAACGCGTCGAGCGGCGACTTCAGCTGGATCTCGATACCCTTCAGCCGCACCTCACCCTTGTCGGGCGTATAGATGCCGGCGAGAATCTTCATAAGGGTGGATTTACCGGCGCCGTTCTCGCCCATCAGCGCATGGACGGAGCCGCGCTTCAGACGGAACTGCACATCATCAAGCGCCACGACGCCTGGAAATTCCTTGCGCACACCTTCGGCGCTCAGCAGGTATTCCGCATTCGGAACGGCCCCGCTGGCGCGCACGGCAGCCATGGTGGACGGGCTCACAGCCATCTTCATTTCTCCGGATACGGCAGAGGAGTTGGATGCGGGCGAGCGCCCGCATCCGCGACGACAGTCACCTTAGTTCTTGGTGACGAAGTCCTTGACGTTTTCAGGAGTTACGAGCTGGAAGGGGATGTAGACCTTCTTGTCGATCTTTTCGCCCTTGGCGAGCTTCAGAGCCGCATCGAGCGAGCCCTTGCCCTGACCGGCGGCGTCCTGGAACACGGTGACGTCGAGATCGCCTGCCTGCATCGCAGCCAGTGCATCCTGCGTGGCATCAACGCCACCGATCACGTAGTCCTTCATGTCCTTGCCGGCGGCCTTGAGAGCCTGGATCGCGCCGATCGCCATTTCGTCGTTGTTGGAGATGACGGCGTTGAACTCGAGACCGCTGGACAGCCAGTTGCTGACGAGGTCGGAGCCCTGGGTACGATCCCAGTTTGCAGTCTGCTCTTCGACGATTTCGATGCCCTTGCATTCATCGGTCTTCACGACGTCATGAACGTCCTGGGTACGCATGCGGGCAGCCTGGTTCGAGAGCTCGCCCATGATGACCACGGCCTTGCCCTTGCCACCGAGAAGACGGCAGACTTCCTTGGTTTCCAGCGTGCCGGATTCCTGTTCGTTGGAAGCGACGAAGGCCTGGTTGTCAGGCAGCGTATCAATGTTCACCGGCTGGCGGTTGACGTAAACAAGCGGGATGCCAGCATCGGCAGCGAGCTTCGACATGGCAGCCGTCGCATCGGTATCGACAGGGTTGACGATGATCGCATCGACCTTGGAAGCGATGAAGTTCTGGATCTGGCTCTGCTGCTTGGCGACGTCGTTCTGCGCGTCTTCGACCTGCAGCGTCACGCCGCTCAGCGTCTTCGAGTAGTCAACCATACCGTTGCGAAGAACGGTCAGGAAGTTGTCGTCGAACTTTGCCATCGACACGCCAACATTTGCAGCGTGAGCCGCCGTCGACATGACAAGCGCCATAGCGGTGCCCAGGATAAACTTTTTCATTTTATTTCCTCCACAAAGCGGTGTCCGGCAGCACCCTCCTCACGCCGGAACTTCGGGCCCAGCCCAAAAGCCGTAATTCCAATGTACCGCCACTCCCGTGAGGCGGCTCCGTCAAAACGGAACAAACAAACCGTAAAATTTGCCTGACGGAATATTCATTCCATTTTCCGGGCGGGACGTCAACTCTTTTTAAAGCAATGGCGAAAGGACCCTCGCCAAAAAAAGTCTGGCAGCCGCAGCGTGCGACGATGCAATCGTCATCAGGCGCGCCTAGATAAGCGCCTTCAGCGGCCTGCTGAACTCATTGCCCAAAGGAGATTTCAATGTCTGTTTCCATGTACCGGCTGACCGTTCCGGTCTTTCAGCGCGGATTGAAAACGCTTGCCGCCTATCTCGACAAGGCGGAGGCTTACGCGAAGGAAAAAGGGATCGATTCCAGCATCTTGGTGAACGCAAGACTGGCGCCTGACATGCTTTCGCTCGCCGGCCAGTTTCAGCGCGCTACCGATACCGCGAAGTTCGGCATCACCCGCCTCACCTCGACCGACGCACCGAAATTCGAAGATAACGAAACGACGGTCGCCGATCTGCGCGAACGCCTCGCCAAGGCCGAAGCCTATCTGGCGACGGTTACGCCCGACATGCTCGATGGCGCTGCAAAGGCCGAAGTCACCCGCCAGATCGGCGGCAAGACGGTAACGCTGAGCGGCGACGAATATCTCGCCACGTTTGTGCTGCCGAACTTCTATTTCCACATCGGCATGGCACACGCCATCCTGCGCAACCAGGGCGCCCCGGTCGGCAAGATGGACTATCTCGGCAATTTCGGCTGAACGCTTCAGGGCCGGTAAGACACCGGCCCTTTTTCCGTCAGTTCGGTATAGGCAAGCGTCTGATCGAGGTGCCGCGCCCTGAGCGACAGCAGCTTTTCCGCATAGGCAAGCCGCATTCCCGCATGCGCGGGATCGGCGGCAAGGTTCCGCAGCTCCGTCGGATCAGCCTTTAGATCGAAGAGCAGTGGCGGCAGCGCCGAGAAATGCACATATTTGAACTGTTCGTCGCGGATGACCGCGAGATTGCACTGATTGGGCCTTAGCCCGAAATGCGCCTCGGCATCACCGCTGGCGATCTCCCGGAAGTCAAACTCCCAGAAGGCCGCATCCCGCCACTGACCGGCATCCGTGCCATCGACAAGCGCGCGCAGCGAACCGCCATCGAGCCCGTTCTGAGCGCTCATGCCAAGCGTTTCGCAAAGCGTCGGGAAGATATCGGCAGCGCTGGTGAACTGGCTGACGGTCGCGCCTTTTTGCCCGGCGCGCGGATCGCGGATAACGAGCGGGATGTGATAGCTGCCGTCGAAGAAGCCGCCCTTCCCCAGCATCCAGTGGTCGCCCATCATCTCGGCATGGTCGGAGGTGAAGATGACGATCGTGTCGTCCCAGGTCCCCGCATCTTTCAGCGCCTGCCAGATCCGCCCGAGCTGCGCATCCACCTCGGCGATCATCCCATAGTAGATCGCCCGGATTGCTGCGAAATCATCGGCATCCCAATCGTTGACCGGGCCTCTGGCGCCATAAATGAAGCTGCCCTTGCCGCTCCTCGGCATCGCATAGGCAAGATAGGGATGCGCCTCCATCTCCGCTTCAGCGGAAGAGGCACGCGCGAAGGCCGGCCCGTCACCGGGCCTGAACATCGCGCCATAGGGCTCCGGCACCGAAAACGGCGGATGCGGGCGGAGAAAAGAGACATGCGCAAACCAGGCATCCTCCTGCTCGCCGAGCCAGCGAATGAATTCACCCGCCAGAAAGGCCGTCTGCGTCTCGTCTTTTGAATAGGCCGGGCTGCCGGCCGATATTTCACCCGCCTGTGCCCCGGCCGGAATATGCATATCGCGGTTCACCGCGTCGGCATGCCCGCGCGACCGAAGCCAGGACAGCCACTGCTTTTCATGCTCCGGCAACAACTGCCGTGCGGTGAAACCCGGCAGCAGGCCTTCATAGCTCGTCAGATGCGGATCACGGGCATCGAGTGCCCGCGGATCCGGCGCCGTATCGGTATAGCCGAATAGCGTCGGATCATAGCCCGCCCGCCGCGCCATCAGCGCCAGATTGTCGAAACGACGGTCGAGCGGCGACCCGTTCCGGCAGACCCGGTGGTTCATCTGATAGAGGCCGGTATAAAGTGTCGCCCGCGCCGGGGAGCAGGGCGCCGCCCCGGCATAATGGTTGCGAAACAGCACGCCCTCGCCGGCGAGCGCATCGACACCAGGCGTCCGCACGGTGGGATGGCCGACTGCAGAAAGGCAATCGCCGCGCCATTGATCGGCGGTGATCAGGAGAACGTTCGGACGTCTGCTCAAGGCTGCCTCAGTGCTGGTTGGTACGCGAATGCCAGTTCCAGGCGGAGCTTATGATCTGCGACAGATCATATTGCGGCACCCAGCCGAGCACATCGCGCGCCTTGTCGTTATTGGCAACCAGCGTATGCGAATCACCCTCGCGGCGGCCAATATAGTCGACCGGGAACGGCCGGTTCGACACATCCTCGATCGCCCCGAGCAACTCCTTCACGGTCGTGCCGGTACCGGTGCCGAGATTGAGCGCCACCGAATCACCGCCGCGCAGCAGATATTCGACCGCGCGCACATGGGCGTCGGCCAGATCCAGCACATGAATATAGTCACGCACGCAGGTGCCGTCGCGCGTCTCGTAGTCGCTGCCGAACACCTTGAAGCCTTGGCGGCGGCCGAGCGCGGCATCGATCGCCAGCGGGATCGCATGCGTTTCGGGATCATGCCACTCGCCGATCCGGCCCTCGAAATCGGCCCCGGCCGCATTGAAATAGCGCAGAATCACCGAGCGCAGGCCCTTATACTGGTCATAATCGGCCAGCGCCTGCTCGACGATATACTTCGTCCGTCCGTAAGGATTGATCGGTACCTGCCGGTGCTGTTCGTCGAGCGGTACGCTCTGCGGCAGGCCGTAGGTCGCGCATGTCGAGGAAAACACGAAGGCATTGATCCCGGCCGCCTGCGCCGCCGACAGCAGCGTCAGCGTACCCACCACATTGTTCTCATAGAAGGCAACGGGATCCTTGACCGATTCGCCGACCTCGATCAGCGCCGCGAAATGCAGGATCGCCGAAGGCTTGTGTTTCGCCAGCACCTCGTCGAGCCGCGCCCGGTCCCGGATATCCCCTTCCTCGGCTGGCCCCCATTTGACGAATTCCCGATGACCATTCGAGAAATTGTCGAAAACGACGGGCTTATACCCCTTGTTCGCCAGATCGAGGCACGTATGCGAGCCGATATAGCCGGCTCCGCCGACCACGAGAACAGTTTCACCTGCCATGCACCACCTTTGTTGCCGTATCGGATGACAGGAACCTAGAGGAGATAAACGGCAAGAAAAAGGGGACTGACCGAGAGATGCTGCAGAGCAGCAAAAGAGGTATAGGAAGGCTTAGCTCGGGTGGCGAGCGCTGTGCCGAAATGTCGGACCCGGCAAGAACTATGCTTGGAAGATGAATGGCGGAGAGGGTGGGATTTGAACCCACGGTACCCTTGCAGGCACGCCGCATTTCGAGTGCGGTACATTCAACCACTCTGCCACCTCTCCGCAGTTCTGGTTGGCGCTGTTGGGCGCGGGCTGTCTCATAGCGATAGAATCACGGACTGGCAAGACGAAATTGAGAAGCTTTTTCATCCTTCTGCCTTGACA
Source organism: Rhizobium sp. BG4 (assembly GCF_016864575.1). NCBI lineage: Bacteria > Pseudomonadati > Pseudomonadota > Alphaproteobacteria > Hyphomicrobiales > Rhizobiaceae > Rhizobium > Rhizobium sp. BG4. Next base: position 1,899,729 of record NZ_CP044125.1, on the reverse strand, counting down.
GATTTTTGACACTCGTCTATCCCGCGTCCGCAATAGGCGTGGAAAAGTCCGTGCCTTGCCCGCTCCTCGCTCGCGTGGAGCTTCACCGGCAGACAGAGTTTGGGGCATCCGCCCTGAAATCCCTGCTTAACACAGACTGATAAAAAGACGGCCACCTGCATCTTGCGGGGAGAGCTGGATCGAACATGAAAGGATTAAACAATGTTCGCAGTCATCAAGACCGGCGGTAAGCAGTACCGTGTGGCAGCAAACGACGTGCTGACCATCGAGAAGCTTGAAGCATCCGCTGGCGACTCCATTGAATTCACCGAAGTACTCGTCATCGGCGAAGGCGCCGATGCGGCGATCGGCGCACCCTTCGTCAAGGGCGCATCGGTAAAGGCCGAAGTGGTCGAGCAGAACCGTGGCAAGAAGGTCATCGCCTTCAAGAAGCGCCGCCGTCAGAACTCGAAGCGCTCGCGCGGTCATCGCCAGCATCACACGGTTGTCCGTATCACGGACATCCTGGCAGCCAAGTAATCGGTTTCGGGCAACAAGGTTTAAAGGAGAAATCCAATGGCACACAAAAAAGCTGGCGGTTCGTCGCGCAACGGTCGCGACTCTCAGTCTAAGCGCCTTGGCGTGAAGAAGTTCGGCGGCGAAGCCGTCATCGCAGGCAACATTATCGTGCGTCAGCGCGGTACGCAGTGGCATCCGGGCGCCAATGTCGGCCTCGGCAAGGATCACACCATTTTTGCGCTTACGGCAGGCAATGTGGACTACCGAACGAAGGCCAATGGTCGCGTGTACGTATCTGTAATGCCGAAAGCCGAAGCAGCGGAATAAGCCGGTAGCGCTTTAAAACAGCCGGCGTCTCATCGACCCGGCTGAGCGTATCAGGTTCAGTCCAGAAAACAGGGGAGATGGGGCGCCATCTCCCCTTTTTCTTTGTCCATAAGGAGGACTGAACATGCAAGGCGAACTGATCAGGGTCGACCAATCACGGTCAACCCGGGAAGACCAGAGGTCTCCCAAGGAACGGCTGAGGCCGGAGCGGTTAAGGACTGATTGCCCTGTCTTGTTATCGGAACGGCTCGTCATGCGCGCGCCGCACGAGGAAGACATTGACGCCCTTTCCCATCTCGCCAACAACGCCAAAGTCGCCACAATGGTATCGCGCATGCCGCACCCGTATACCGCCAATGATGCCGCTGACTTCGTGCGTCGCACGAAGAATGGCGAGATCGGCAAGTGCGTCTATGCGATTACCAAAGCTGAAAACGGCGCGTTTATCGGTTGCTGCGGTGTCGAGCCGCATGCCGATGGCCGCACCGTCGAGATCGGCTACTGGCTCGGCGAACCCTTTTGGGGTCAAGGCTACACGACGGAAGCGTGCCACGCGCTGGTCGACATGGTTTTCCGCACGCGGGAAAACATCGACCAGATCGATGCCCGTTGCCGGGTGATGAACATCGCCTCGCGGCGGGTCATCCAGAAGTGCGGCTTCCAGTTCCAGGGATCCGGCCTTGCCGCATCGCTGGCGCTCGGATCCAACGTGCCCGTCGAATGGTACCGGCTGGACCGGAAGACCTGGATGTCGCTGAGAAGCTGGGGGGCTCTGTCATGAGTGCTGCCCTGCTCGACCGGCCGAAGGTCCAACCGATGACGCCGGGGCCCGCCCCGGTTATCGGCACGGCAAGACTGTCGCTCCGCCCTCACCGGCTGAGCGATGCCGATGCCATGGCGGAAACGCTGTCCGACTTTGCCGTGACGCGCATGCTTTCGCGCGTCCCGGCACCCTATCACCGGCAGGATGCTCTGGACTGGCTGGTTCCGGTCACTTCAGGCGCCCTGCCGGGCTGGAACCTGGCGATCACCAACGGTGACGATGCCCATATCGGCATGGTTTCCGTCGAGCTTCGTCATGGCCGCTGGCACCTCGGCTACTGGCTGAACCGCTACTACTGGCGGCGCGGCTACATGAGCGAGGCTGTCGAAGCCGTTCTGGAGCGGTTCTCGCGGCGGATGCCCGACATGCCTGTTCATTCCGGCGTGTTTGCCGACAATCCGGCATCGCTCCGGCTGCAGGAAAAGCTCGGCTTCCGCATGACCGGCTGCTCGGAGATCTACAGTTTCGCCCGCAACACCATGGTGGCGCATGTCGAAACCGTTCTCCAGCCCGGCGCGCTGCAAGTCGCCCGGGCCGCCTGAAACATGAAGGAAACGCCGCGGTTGCGCCGCGGCGTTTCTAGATTTCGATCTCGGCCCAGATGGGGAAATGATCGGAACCGACAGACTCCGTATCGATATGGGCGCCTCTCAGGCTTCCTGCCAATCCGCCGCTGACGAAACAATAATCGAGATGCATGCGCTTTCCGTGATCTCCAGGATCCATCCAGCTATAGCTTCCCGGATGATAGCCATCGAGCGCCGCAAGCGCATCGACCGGCGTGCCGACGCGCGGGGTGCGGCCATAGTATCCGTCCCTGGCACCGGCGAAAGCACAATATTCCGGCGATTCCGGCACCATGTTGAAATCGCCCATGACGACGTAATCCTCCGGCAGAGGCAGCTCCTCCAGACCGATCTCCGCCGCTCCACTGACAGACCCGCCTTCAAGGCGGAACGCATTGATCCGCTCGTTGAGATGGCGGATCTGGGCAATGCGCTCGTCGACCCAGACATGGTCGAGATGCACGGAATAGACGCGCAGCGGCCGGCCGGGAATATCGATCAACGCCTCGGTCGCGCCTCGCTGCAGGTTGAGCTTGGAGACCGTGCGGCTGCGCGGCAACAGGATCGTTCGCGTCGACAGGATCGGAAAACGCGACAGGATCATGTTGCCGAACTGGAAGCGCGTGCCACGCGGCGGAAAGCCGCCCTCGCCGTCCGCAACATGCAGATCGCACGGCGCGCCATAGACCCAGAAATAGTCGGGAAAGAAGGCCGCCAGATCGGCCGGCATGTCGGCAAAATCGTTCTTCTCGTAGCCTCGGGTCACCTCCTGCAGGGCGATGACGTCAGCACGCTCGAGGCTCTCCGCAATGCGTCCCAGGTCGTAAATCCCATCAAGACCGAAGCCGTACTGTATGTTATAGCTCGCAAACTTCACGATATTCTTTGACCTCCGCATGAACCGCCTATATCGAAAGCGGCGAATGGGGCGCGTTAATAGCCACCGGTACTGGAAGTAAAATGAAATTTCTCGACGAAGCAAAGGTCTATATCAAGTCTGGAGACGGTGGCGCGGGCAGCGTCTCGTTCCGGCGCGAGAAGTTCATTGAGTTCGGCGGCCCCGATGGCGGCGATGGCGGACGCGGTGGCGATGTCTGGGCCGAAGCGGTCAACGGGCTCAATACCCTGATCGACTTCCGCTATCAGCAGCACTTCAAGGCGCAGATCGGCACGCACGGCATGGGCCGCAACCGGACCGGCGCCAATGGCGGCGACGTCACGCTCAAGGTGCCGGTCGGCACGCAGATTTTCGAAGAAGACCGCGAAACACTGATCTGCGATCTCACCGAGGAAGGTCAGCGCTTCCGCATCGCAGCCGGCGGCAACGGCGGCTTCGGCAATGCGCATTTCAAGTCTTCGACCAACCAGGCGCCCGATTGGGCCAATCCCGGCCTTGAGGGCGAGGAAAAGACCATCTGGATGCGGCTGAAGCTGATTGCTGACGCCGGTCTCGTCGGTATGCCGAATGCCGGCAAGTCCACCTTCCTGGCCTCGGTCACCCGCGCCCGCCCGAAGATCGCCAACTATCCCTTCACCACGCTGCATCCGAACCTCGGCGTTGCGACCGTGGACGGCCAGGAATTCATTCTCGCCGATATCCCGGGCCTTATCGAGGGCGCCCACGAAGGCGTCGGCATCGGTGACCGCTTCCTCGGCCATGTCGAGCGCACTCGCGTTCTTCTGCATCTTGTTTCCGCGCAGGAAGAGAAGGTCGGCAAAGCCTACAAGACCGTCCGCCACGAGCTCGAAGCCTATGGTGAGGAACTCGGCGAAAAGGTCGAGATCGTCGCGCTGTCGCAGATCGACGTGCTTGACGACGAAACGCTGAAGAAGAAGACCAAGGAACTTGCCAAGGCCTGCGGCCGCACCCCGTTCCAGATTTCGGCAGCGACCGGCAAGGGCATGACCGAGGTGCTGCGTGCTTTGCGCGAGATCATCACCGAGGCCAATGCCGGCTCGTCTGAAAAGATCGCCAAGACGCCGAAGCTTCGTCACCGCGATATGGCATCCGATGAAGAAGGCGAAGTGGATGACAACGCGTAAGCCGCTCGACCGCTATCGCCGCATCGTCATCAAGATCGGCTCTGCACTGCTCGTCGATCGCAAGACGGGCCTGAAGAAGGCTTGGCTCGATGCCATGTGCGCCGACATCGCAGCGCTGAAGGCCAAGGGCGCCGATGTTCTCGTGGTTTCCTCCGGTGCTATCGCCCTCGGCCGCTCGGTTCTCGATCTTCCCTCCGGCGCCCTGAAGCTGGAAGAAAGCCAGGCTGCCGCCGCCGTCGGCCAGATTTCGCTGGCGCGCGCCTGGTCGGAAAGCCTGTCGCGCGACGAAATCGTCGCCGGGCAGATCCTGCTGACACTCGGCGATACCGAAGAGCGCCGCCGCTATCTCAACGCCCGCGCCACCATCAACCAGCTCTTGAAGATCGGCGCCGTGCCGATCATCAACGAAAATGACACGGTTGCCACCAGCGAAATCCGCTATGGCGACAATGATCGCCTGGCCGCACGCGTCGCGACAATGACCGGCGCCGACCTGCTGATCCTGCTCTCGGATATCGACGGCCTCTATACCGCCCCGCCGCATCTCGACCCGGATGCGAAATTCCTTGAGACGATCGCCGAAATCACACCCGAGATCGAAGCCATGGCCGGTGGCGCCGCCTCCGAGCTGTCGCGCGGGGGCATGCGCACCAAGATCGACGCCGGCAAGATTGCGACGACCTCCGGCTGCGCCATGATCATTGCTTCCGGCAAGACGGATAGCCCGCTATCGGCCATCGCCAATGGCGCCCGCTCTTCCTGGTTTGCACCGTCTGGAACGCCCGTGACCGCCCGCAAGACCTGGATTGCCGGTCAGCTGCAGCCAGCCGGCGAGCTCCATATCGACGAGGGCGCGATGACGGCGCTCGGCGCCGGCAAGAGCCTGCTTCCCGCAGGCGTGCGCAAGATCAACGGCGTCTTCAGCCGCGGCGACACGGTTGCGATCATCGGCCCCTCGGGCCGCGAGATTGCCCGTGGTCTTGCGAGCTACGACGCCGACGAGGCCCGCCAGATCGCCGGCCGCAAATCTGCGGAGATCGAGAAGATTCTCGGTTATCCCGGCCGTGCCGCGATGATCCACCGTGACGACATGGTGATGACGGCGCAGATAAGTTCGAAATCGGAAAGGCAGAGGAAGGACGCAAGCTATGCTTGATACCGTTGTGCAGGGCCCTGACATTGATGTGCTGATGAACGACATCGGCCGCAAGGCAAAGGCTGCAGCACGACCGTTGGGCTTTGCCTCCACCGAAAGCAAGAACAAGGCGCTGAACGCCATGGCCGATGCGATCCTGCGCAACAAGGCCCATATCCTCGCCGAAAACGCCAAGGACCTGAAGGATGTCGAAGGTGGCAGCCTGCTGGCTTCCTTCGTCGACCGCCTGACGCTGAACGACAAGCGCGTCGCCGAAATGGCCGAGGGCATCCGCACGATTGCCGAACTCAAGGATCCGGTCGGCGAAGTCATCGCCGCCTGGGACCGGCCGAATGGCCTGAAGATCCAGCGCACCCGCACGCCGCTCGGCGTCATCGGCGTTATCTTCGAAAGCCGCCCGAACGTGACGGCAGATGCCGGCGCGCTGTGCCTGAAGGCCGGCAATGCGGTAATCCTGCGCTGCGGCTCGGATTCGCGCCGTTCCTCGCAGGCGATCCATGCCTGCCTGGTCGAGGGCTTGAAGGAAGCCGGTCTGCCCGAGCATGCGATCCAGCTGGTTCCGGTGACCGACCGTGCGGCGGTCGGTGCCATGCTGCGCGGCCTCGAAGGCGCAATCGACGTCATCGTGCCGCGTGGCGGCAAGAGCCTTGTCGCCCGCGTACAGAACGAAGCCCGCGTCCCGGTCTTCGCCCATCTCGAAGGCCTCTGCCATATCTATGTCGACAAGTCTGCCGATCTCGGCATGGCCAAGGACATCATTGTCAACGCCAAGATGCGCCGCACCGGCGTCTGCGGCGCTGTCGAGACGCTGCTGGTCGACCGCGCCGTCGCTGAAACGCATATGAAACCGCTTCTCGATGGACTTGCGGCCGCCGGCTGCGAAATCCGTGGCTCTGCCGATGTCCTCAAGGCCGCTCCGGGCATCAAGCCTGCGACCGAGGAAGACTGGTCGACGGAGTATCTCGATGCCGTCATTTCGGTTGCACTCGTCGATGGTATCTCGGGCGCGATCAAGCACATCCAGACCTATTCGTCGAACCACACCGAAGCCGTGATCGCCGAGGATCCTGCCGTCGTCGAGCGCTTCTTCACCGAGATCGACTCGGCCATCCTGCTGCATAACGCCTCGACCCAATTCGCCGATGGCGGTGAGTTCGGCATGGGGGCGGAAATCGGCATCGCCACCGGCAAGATGCATGCCCGCGGCCCAGTCGGCGTCGAACAGCTCACCTCCTTCAAATACCGCGTTCGCGGTACCGGACAGACGCGGCCCTGACGTGATCCCAGAAGAGATCGACCGGCGCTATCTTCGCATGCCGCACACCGAGCGCGGCATGGTCGTCGGTCTTTTCGGCGGGTCGTTCAACCCGCCGCACCAGGGCCACGCACTGGTGGCCGAGATCGCTATCCGCCGCCTGGGTCTCGATCAACTCTGGTGGATGGTGACACCCGGCAATCCGCTGAAGAGCCGCAATCATCTGGCGCCGCTCGCCGAGCGCATCGCGCTCAGCGAGGCAATCGCCACCGATCCGCATATCAAGGTGACGGCCTTCGAGCAGTCGATCGGCATCAGCTACACGGCCAATACGCTGGCACGGGTCAAGGCGCGCAATCCGCATGTCCATTTCGTCTGGATCATGGGCGCCGACAGCTTGGAAACCTTCCACAAATGGCAGAAGTGGCAGGATATCGCCCGAACCTTCCCGATCGCCGTGATCGACCGGCCCGGCTCGACGCTCTCCTATCTCTCTTCGAAAATGGCCAAGACCTTCGCCTTTGCGCGTATCGATGAGGATGACGCAAGGGCGCTCTGGAAGAAGCCGGCGCCCGCTTGGACCTTCATCCACGGACCGCGCTCTGCCTTGAGCTCGACAGCAATCCGCAAGGCTGCCGAATAAACGAATTCTGGAAGTGTGGAGAAATGAAAAGCCCGACGGGGGAGGATCCGTCGGGCTTCATAAACTTGATCGACAACTGGGAGGAGGAGTGTTGCCGATCCATATCGAACGGCCTGGGAGGAGGAGTGGCCGTTTCGATAAGCATGTTTTACCATAATCGATCGAAACGTGAAGATCACATATCGCATTGCAGCAATGCATCATGCGCAAAGCTGGGCTAAATACTTCGCATGATGATGCTGCTTTTTGCGGCAATCCGAACGGGCTATCGGTAGACTCGTTCCGAAAAGGCGCTCATTCCTGACCGGATCATCAATTCATAGACCATTCGCCTGCTGATTGGATTGTGGAGCCTTGCAACTTTGGACCCCAGGAATTCCGTTTCGACATGGTCGAAGGCAGTCAGGTCCGGCGCCTTGGCGATGACATCGTAATAGAGCTGATGGTGGTCGCGGCGGCAGACATAGGTCTTGTACTTCGTCATGCAGAAGGCCGAGAACTCCGAGCCATTCTCGCGCAGAAAGTCGGCGACCCCGACTGTGACCTCCGGCCACGCCGGATTGAAGGTGTCGTCGAACGCGATCACGCCATGCGGCGCCAGGCAATCTTTCGCCAACTGGCTGTCGGCCACGACATGCGGCAGCATATGCCCGCCATCGATGCTAAAGAATCGGATTTCGCCCGCCTTGGCCCTGATCTCGTCGGCCGAAAGCCGGGTGCTATCGCCCTTGATGACCAACTCCTCATCGACAGCAAGTCCAAGACGCCGACCACTATCTAGGAAACGGCCATATTGCGGCGAGGCGCCGTCATCGGTCTGGCCGAGGTCGAAGAGATCGATCGCCACGACCTTCTGCTCCGGACCGCAGATTTTACGGAAGAGGTAATATGAGCGCCCGTAGAACACGCCGATCTCGGCAATGCCGCCGGCAAGGCTCTTGCTATTTTGACTTTGCAACAACGAGAGGAACACCAGTGCATCCGGGGGATCAATGTATCCCTCGATCGTCTGCAAGTCATGAAAGATGAATTTCCGTGTCGTCGAGTTCATCAAAACTGTTGATCCTCTATGCCTGTTAATTCCATAGCGATTCCTGCATATTTCTACCGTCATTAAACAGCAGATAAAACAGTTTCGGCAAGATCAACCCGCAGATGACTCTATTTTACTTTGTTCTCCAAGGGATTCCGGCAGAATAGATACAATCATCGCGAGAAAAATGTCGCGGTTGCTTCGTCATTTGTGGCAATACTTGGGCACATAATCTATAGCTCTTCCGCAATATGTCCTGCCAAATATATCGCTAGCAAAGCAGCAGCAGATCGATATATTCCCTTCGATATTTCGAACTGGGGAGTGAATGACATGCAAAACCGCCGCCATTGGATGAAACTGGCTATTGCCGCGATTTCGGCAGGCTTTATCGGCCTCGGCACCCTACCGCAGCCGGCCGCAGCCGCCGAGAAGGTCACCGTTTTCGCCGCAGCCAGCCTCAAGGATGCTCTCGACGCCGCCAATGCGGCCTGGGCAAAGGAGAGCGGCAAGGACGCCGTCGTTTCCTACGCAGCAAGTGGCGCGCTGGCAAAGCAGATCGAGAATGCCGCACCGGCTGATGTCTTCATCTCCGCCGACCTCAACTGGATGGACTATGTCGCCGGCAAGAAGCTGATCAAGGACGACACGCGCTCCAACCTGCTCGGCAACCGCCTGGTTCTGGTTGCCGCCAAGGACAAGGCCAAGCCTGTCGACATCAAGCAGGGCTTCGATCTCGCCGGCCTGATCGGCGACGGCAAGCTTGCCATGGGCGAGCCGAAGTCGGTCCCGGCAGGCAAATATGGCCAGACCGCGCTCGACAAGCTCGGCATCTGGAAGGCCGTGGAGCCGAAGGCAGCCTTTGCCGAAAGCGTCCGCGCCGCGCTGGCCCTCGTTTCCCGCGGCGAAGCGCCTTACGGCATCGTCTACCAGACCGACGCAGCCGCCGATAAGGGCGTCGCGATCGTCGGCACCTTCCCGGCCGATTCTCATCCGCCGATCATCTACCCGGTCGCGCTTCTCGCAGAGAGCAAGAATGCCGATGCGACTGCCTATCTCGATTTCCTGAAGTCCGACAAAGCAGCTCCGTTCTTCACGGCGCAAGGCTTCACGATCCTGAAGTGATCGAACTGAAATGATTGCGGAATTTCATTCTGCAGCTTAGCGTGAAGGCTCGCACATCAGCGAGCCTTCTATCTTTTTGGAGAACAGCGATCTTGGATGCCCTTGGCCTCAGCGCCGAAGAGTGGACCGCCATCATGCTGAGCCTTCGCGTCTCCGCCGTGGCGATGGTGGCAAGCCTGCCATTCGGCATTGGCGCCGCCCTGCTGCTCGCTCGCGGACGCTTCTATGGCAAGTCGCTGCTGAACGGCATCATCCATTTGCCGCTTATTCTTCCCCCTGTCGTCACCGGCTTCCTTCTGCTCATCCTGTTTGGCCGCCGCGGGCCAATCGGCAGCCTGCTTGACCAGTATCTCGGCATCGTCTTCTCCTTCCGCTGGACGGGCGCGGCGCTTGCCTGTGCCGTCATGGGCTTTCCGCTGATGGTCCGCAGCATCCGCCTGTCGATCGAGGCCGTCGACCGCAAGCTCGAGGAAGCCGCGGGAACGCTGGGCGCCAGCCCCCTCTGGGTCTTCCTCACCGTCACCCTGCCGCTGACGCTTCCGGGCATCATCGCCGGCATGATCCTCTCCTTCGCAAAAGCGATGGGCGAATTCGGCGCGACCATCACCTTCGTCTCCAACATTCCGGGCGAGACGCAGACGCTGTCTGCCGCGATCTACACATTCACCCAGGTACCGGGTGGCGATGCCGGCGCCTTCAGGCTGACGATGGTCGCAGTCGTCATTTCGATGGCAGCCCTGCTGGCCTCCGAATTCATGGCCTATCTTGCCGGCCGGAGGATCGATCCGGAATGACGCTGACCGTCGAAGCCAGACATCGCCTCGGGTCCTTTCGCCTCGACGGCGCCTTTACGTCCGAAAGTGGCGTCACCGCCTTGTTCGGCCGCTCCGGCTCGGGCAAGACCTCGATGATCCGCATCATCGCCGGATTGACCCGGCCCGAAGAGGGCAGGGTTCTGCTCGACGGCGAGCCGCTGACGGATACCGCGAAAGGCATCTTCGTCCCCCGCCATCGCCGCCGCTTCGGCTACGTCTTCCAGGAAGCGCGGCTCTTTCCGCATCTGAGCGTCCGTAGCAACCTGACCTACGGCCGATGGTTCGCACCGAAGACGGGCGGGGCCAGCGATTTCGACCGGGTCATCGACATGCTCGGCATCGAACCACTTCTTGGCCGCAGCCCGGCCAAACTTTCCGGCGGCGAAAGACAGCGCGTTGCCATCGGCCGGGCCCTGCTTTCGTCCCCGCGCCTGCTATTGATGGATGAGCCGCTGGCCGCGCTCGACGACGCGCGCAAGGCCGAAATCCTGCCCTATCTCGAACGGCTGCGTGACGAGACGCAGATCCCGATCGTCTATGTCAGCCATTCCATCGCCGAAGTGGCACGCCTCGCAAGTCAGGTCGTCGTCATGCGCGACGGCAGGGTGGACGCGATCGGCAGTGCCGTCGATGTCTTGAGCAAGCCATCGACGGAAGAGGGGCGGCGCGAGGCCGGCGCATTGCTGGAAGGAACGGTCGAAAGCGTCGATACCATCCACCGGCTCGCCACCGTGGCGCTGAAAACCGCGCAGCTGCAGCTCCCCGGAACAGCGGTCCAATCCGGCAAGCGCGTGCGCATCTTGATCCCGGCCCGTGACGTGATGCTCGCGACCCAAAAGCCGGAGGGCCTCAGCGCCCTCAACATCCTCGAAGGCAGCATCCGCGATCTGGCGCCGGCCGACGACGGAACGGTCGAGATCCAGGTGGATTGCGGTGGCGATATCGTGCTGTCGCGCATCACTGCGCTCTCTGTCGAGAGACTGGCATTGGCGCCGGGCAAGCCCGTCTACGCCATCATAAAGACGGTGGCGCTGCAGCCGTAATCAGCGCTGTCCGCCATCGGCAGGGCTGCGGTTGTCTTCGAGCCAGGCGAGCTCGCTGGCAAGGGTCGTGCGCACTGTCGCTTCCATCCGGCGGAAGCAGGCGAGCAGCTCCTCGCCGAACGGCGTCAGCGCCGCACCGCCACCCTTCTGGCCACCCCGCTGCGATTCGACGACCGGCTGCTTGAACATCCGGTTCATGTCGCTGACCAGCAGCCAGGCGCGGCGATAGGACATGTCCATCGCCCTGCCCGCCGCCGAAATCGATCCTGTTTCGCGAATATGCTCGAGAAGCTCCATCTTGCCGCGGCCGAGGCGATCCTCGTGCGGGAAGCTGATACGGAGCACCGGAATGAGATTGTTCTTGGCGAGCTCGGGCATGTAATCCGCATTTTCTAAAACAATGGCGGCACTTTACGCCGGGCCTTTGCCGCTGTACACCGCCGCCATCGACTGCGGCCTGTCATAATTGTTGATCGCCAGCGCAAGTCTTCGCGCGACGAAACCGGGCCTGTGTCTTGAAAGATTAATGGTTTGATGCCTATCTTAACTATGATTTGGAAGATCCAAATCAGTTGATGTGCATGTCTGTTATTCCAGGAAAGGGAAAGCACTGACAACAGTACACGCCAAGGGAAGAACGCTCGCCGTTATCCCGAAGAGCCCGGAACGTGGCGCCGATGCCGCTGCCCGCGCCCTGCAAGCCGTCCTCGCCAGCCTCGAGGACTCGAAAGCTGAAGATATCGCCACCATCGACATTGCTGGGAAATCTGCGCTGGGCGACTACATGGTCGTGGTCTCCGGGCGATCGAACCGCCATGTCATGGCGATTGCCGACCACCTTCTCTCCGACCTGAAGGACGACGGCTTCGGTGCCGCTCGTGTCGAAGGACAGGAAGGTGGCGATTGGATCCTGATCGATACCGGCGATATCATCGTGCACGTTTTCCGCCCCGAAATCCGCGAGTTCTACAACATCGAAAAGATGTGGGCCGCTCCGGATATGGACGAAGAAACGCGCCACTAACAGGCACCCGGCCTTCATCCGGCGCCTGACATGCGGCATGCAGCAAGGCCGGAAACAATGGACACCGGCCTCAGTAGGCCGGTTTTGCGTTCTTAAAGGGCGCTGAACAGGAGCGGATGATATGCGCATAGGCCTTTTTGCCGTGGGGCGGCTCAAATCCGGCCCGGAGAAGGATCTTGCGGCCCGCTATTTCGACCGCTTCGCCAAGGCTGGCCCGGCGGTAGGCCTCGAATTTTCCCGTGTTGCCGAAGTCGCCGAAAGCCGCGCCTCCAATGCCGAGACCCGCAAGCGCGAGGAAGCGGCAATGCTGCTGAAGACGCTTCCGGATGGCGGCATCCTCATCCTGCTCGACGAGCGCGGCAAGGCCCTCGACAGCGAGGCTTTCGCAAGCACGCTCGGCACCTATCGCGACAACGGAAAGCGCGACCTGACGATCGCGATCGGCGGCGCCGACGGGCTCGATCCCGCTCTCTACGACCGCGCCGACATGACGCTCTGCCTCGGCAAGATGACATGGCCGCACCAGATCGTCCGCACTCTGATCGCCGAACAGCTCTACCGCGCCGTGACCATCCTCTCCGGCCATCCCTACCACCGGGTCTGAGCCTCACGCAGCCGTGTATTCCGCCGCTGCGATCTTTCTGGTCAAAGCTGCCAAATCAGCTTAGTCTCCGCGCGATTTTGAGAGTTGCCCCGAACACGCATGACACGACGCGCCCGCAAGCGAACGAGCCTGATTTTGCCTCTTCTTGCGGCGGGTCTTACCGCGGCAGCCGTGCCTTCCCTCTTGCCGCTTCCATCGAAAGCGCAGGATGCACCCGCTCAGAGCGGTGACGAGGCCACACCTGCGCCTGCCGCACCACCGACAACGCCTCAAGCCGCAGAAGCACCGCCGCCGGATCCGGCCGCAGAGCTCGCCAAGAAGCGTGACGAGACCCGCGCCGAGCTCGATGCTCTCTCGAAGACGATCAATCTTTCGTCAGACAAAGTGAACGAGCTTGAGAAGAGCATCGCCGATCTCGACAAGAGCAGCACGACCATTCGTCAGGCGCTGATCGATTCCGCTACCCGCCGCAAGACGCTGGAAAAGCAGATCCTCGACAGCGAGAAGAAGCTCGCCGATCTCGGCGTCAAGGAAGACGGCATTCGCCGCTCGCTGCATGATCGCCGCGGCCTGCTCGCCGAGGTGCTGGCAGCACTGCAGCGCATGGGCCGCAACCCGCCGCCGGCGCTTCTGGTAACCCCCGATGACGCACTCGCATCCGTCCGCAGCGCCATTCTGCTCGGCGCTGTCGTGCCGGGAATGCGCAAGGAAACCGATAAGTTAGCTGCTGACCTGACCAATCTCGCCGCCTTGCAGGCAGCCAGCACCAAGGAACGCGCCGACCTGACGGCGACGATGACCAACGGCATCGAGGAAGAGCGGCGCATGGACCTGCTGCTCGCCGAAAACGACAAGCTGAGCCGCAGCAACGCCGCCGAGCTGGAGGCCGAAAAGAAGCATTCCGAAGAGCTGGCCGGCCAGGCGACGACGCTCGAAGGCCTCGTCGCATCGATGGAATCGGAAATCTCTTCCGTGCGCGACGCCGCCGAGGCGGCCCGTCGTGAAGAGGAAAATCGCAAGCTTCTGACCGATGAACAAAGGGCCCAGGCGAAGGCCCTGGCAGACAGCGGTGTGCCCGATAAAAACCGCATTGCGCCCGCATATCCGTTCGGAGAATTGAAGGCGAAGCTGGAGCTGCCCGTGGCGGGCGATATTCTGCGTCAGTTCGGCGATGCAGACGGCACCGGGCACGAGGCCATGGGCATGACGCTGGCGACCAACCCGGCATCGGTGGTCACCGCACCGGCGGACGGACTGGTGGTTTATGCCGGCGCCTTCCGCAGCTATGGCCAGATGATCATTCTTGATACGGGCGACGGTTACCACCTGGTTCTATCGGGGATGGACACCATCAGCACCCGCCAGGGCAAGTTCGTTTTTGCCGGTGAACCGCTTGCGGCGATGGGCGCAAAAAGAGTGGCAAGCGCGACAGCATTGGCGCTGGAAACAAACCTTCCAACGCTTTACATTGAATTTCGAAAAGACGGTAAACCGGTCGATTCCCGGCCGTGGTGGACCGCCAAAGACACTGGAAAGGCACGCAATGATTCGTAGGGCTTCTCTTGTTCTGGTCGGCGCATTGATGGGTGCGACCGCGATGAGCGTCATCTATTCGGCAGGCGTGCCCGCCGAGGCGGCGGGAGCATCCACCTACAAGGAGCTCTCGGTATTCGGTGATGTTTTCGAACGTGTGCGCGCCCAGTACGTGACGCCACCGGACGAGAACAAGCTCGTCGAAAATGCCATCAACGGCATGCTTTCCTCCCTCGACCCGCATTCGAGCTACATGAATGCCAAGGACGCCGAGGACATGAGCACCCAGACCAAGGGTGAATTCGGCGGTCTCGGCATCGAAGTCACCATGGAAGACGAGCTCGTCAAGGTCATCACCCCGATTGACGACACTCCGGCAGCCAAGGCCGGTGTTCTCGCAGGCGACTACATCTCCGAAATCGACGGCCAGTCGGTCCGCGGCCTGAAGCTGGAAGACGCCGTTGAGAAGATGCGCGGCGCCATCAACACGCCGATCAAGCTGACGCTTATCCGCAAGGGAGCCGACAAGCCGATCGAACTGACGATCGTCCGTGACGTCGTGGCCGTACAGGCCGTGAAGTCTCGCGTCGAGGACGATGTTGGCTACCTGCGCGTCATCTCCTTCACCGAGAAGACCTATCCGGATCTCGAAAAGGCAATCACCAAGATCAAGGCAACCGTTCCGGCCGACAAGCTGAAGGGCTACGTCCTCGACCTGCGCCTCAATCCGGGCGGTTTGCTCGACCAGGCGATCAAGGTTTCCGACGCGTTGCTGGAGCGCGGCGAAGTGGTCTCCACCCGCGGCCGCAACCCGGATGAAACCCGCCGCTGGAACGCCGGCCCGGGTGACCTGACCGACGGCAAGCCGGTGATCGTGCTGATCAACGGCGGCTCGGCTTCCGCTTCGGAAATCGTCGCAGGCGCTCTGCAGGATCTGCGCCGCGCAACGGTGCTCGGCACCCGCTCGTTCGGCAAGGGCTCGGTCCAGACGATCATCCCGCTCGGAGAAAACGGCGCCCTGCGCCTGACGACAGCGCTCTATTACACGCCTTCGGGCCGCTCGATCCAGGGCACCGGCATCACGCCTGACATCAAGGTCGACGAGCCGCTTCCGGACGATCTGAAGGGCAAGATGGTGACCGAGGGCGAATCCAGCCTGCGCGGCCACATCAAGGGCCAGAGCGAGACGGACGAAGGCTCCGGCTCTGTTGCCTACGTCCCGCCGGATCCGAAGGACGACGTCCAGCTCAACTATGCGCTGGACCTGCTCCGCGGCAAGAAGACCGATCCGGCCTTCCCGCCGAACCCGGAAAAGGCGGTTTCCGCAAAGTAATTTCGAGATTGCATCAGGCCGGAGTAACATCCGGCCTGATGATTCTGACTGTTTCCCGGTTTGGGGCGGGCGAGGAAATTGGGAACGGATTTGCATGCACCGCTTGGCCAGAAGCGTAAATCTGGCCCGAGGAGGCCAGGCATCCTGCGCATCGGCCGGGTCGCCGCCAGCCTTTGCCTGATCGCCATCGGCGGCTTCTCGCTTTACACAGCAATGCGCGACGACGGCCTGCAGAAGCAGCCCGCACCGCCGGTCGTCGGTACAGGCTCTTCCGGCGTGCCGACGGATACCGCCCAGACGCCCCCCGCACCAGACAAGCAGCCTGCCAGCGGCATGACACGCTCCGATCCCCATTCAGGCGCCAATGTCGAAACGATGGTGACGGGCGACGGCTCTGTCGTCACCAAATACAGTCCGCGCCCGCGCGACGGCAATGGTCCGGCGTTGGTCGACGCGACGCAGATCGGCCAGGATCCGCGCATGGCGGCGATGCCGAACGACAAGCTGCTGGAAGACTCTCCCTTCGGACGTCTGCCGATCGTCGGTCCTGATGGACGCCGCCCGATGGACCAGTACGCACGCCCGTGGTCCGGCGCCCGCGGCACGCGCATCGCCATCGTCGTCAGCGGCCTTGGCCTCAGCCAGACGGGTACGCAGCGCGCCATCAAGGAACTGCCGGAAGAGATCACCTTTGCCTTCGCCGCCAGCGGCAACAGCCTGCAACGCTGGATGCAGGAGGCCCGCCGCGGCGGCCACGAAATCCTGATGCAGGTGCCGCTGGAGCCCTTCGATTATCCGGCAAACGATCCAGGCCCTGAAACGCTGCTGACCTCGAAACCGCCGGCCAAGAATATCGAGAACCTACACAAGGCGATGGGCGAGATCACCAACTACACCGGCGTCATGAACTATCTCGGCGGCCGCTTCCTGTCGAACCCCGACGCTATGGAGCCGGTGATGCGCGATATCGGCAAGCGCGGGCTGCTCTTCCTCGACGACGGCTCCTCGGCACAGTCGAAGACCGAGGCTGTCGCCAAGGGCACCGAGCTGCCCTATGCCTTCGCCGACCTGCAGCTGGACAACCAGCTCGACGTCAACGCCATCATGCAGAAGCTCGACGAGCTGGAACGGATCGCCAAGCGCAACGGCCAGGCGATCGGCGTCGCCTCGGCTTTCGACGAGAGCATTGACGCCATCTCCAAGTGGAGCGAAGAAGCGGCGATGCGCGGCATCGAGATCGTCGGAGTCGCCGCACTCGCAAACGACCCGCAAAAGCCCTGAGGAGATGCAATGACCAAGGCGCCTGTAAAGGCTGAAGACCTGCCCTACCGCCCCTGCGTGGGCGTGATGATCTTGAACCGCGAAGGACTGGTTTGGGCCGGCCGCCGCATCCCGGTCGGCAATTCCGAATATGATGGCTCGCCGCAGCTTTGGCAGATGCCGCAGGGCGGCATCGACAAGGGCGAGGACCCGCTGGAGGCTGCCTATCGCGAGCTCTACGAAGAGACCGGCATGAAAACCGTCTCGCTGCTCGCGGAGGCGAGCGACTGGATCAATTACGACCTGCCGCCGCAGCTGATCGGCATCGGCCTGAAAGGTAAGTTCCGCGGCCAGACCCAACGCTGGTTCGCCTTCCGCTTCGAAGGCAACGAAAACGAGATCGCCATCAACCCGCCACCCGGTGGCCACGAGCCCGAATTCGACGCTTGGGAATGGAAGCCGATGGCCGAGCTGCCCGGCCTCATCGTGCCATTCAAGCGCGCCGTCTACGACCAGGTTGTCGCCGAGTTCTCGCATCTCGCCGGGCTGAAGGCGGCGGACTGAGACGGCAAGCGGATCGCCACGTTCAAGATCGTCGATCAGCTTTGTGGGCAGGGTAGTCACAGAGCCAGAGACCAAACTACCGGCGAAACCGCTGCCGTATTGCCTCAGCGGTATGTCTCCATAAGAGACGCGGTCTAAGACGGCGGCGGATGAGCACCCAAAGCAGGATATGAAAACGGCCGCTTTCGCGGCCATTTTGTTTGATCCTAGTGACCTTCCGCCTCGTTGGCGGGATCGGCATTCAGCTGGCCATACTTGGCTTCGCCGATCTTCTCCAGCAGCTCGAGCTGCGTTTCCAGGAAGTCGATATGGCCTTCCTCGTCCATCAGCAGCTCTTCGAACAGCTTCATGGACACGTAGTCGCCGGCATCGTGACAGATATCGCGGGATTTCTTGTAGGCCGTGCGGGCGTCATACTCGCCGGCAAGATCAGCTTCCAGCACTTCCTTGACGTTCTGGCCGATGCGCAGTGGCGCCAGCGTCTGCAGGTTCGGATGGCCTTCAAGGAAGATGATGCGGGCGACGAGACGGTCGGCGTGGTGCATCTCTTCGATGGATTCGGCGCGTTCCTTCTTCGCAAGCTTGGTGTAGCCCCAATCTTCGAGAAGGCGGTAGTGGACCCAGTATTGGTTGACTGCACCGAGTTCGAGGAACAGCGCCTCGTTAAGCCGCTCGATGACTTTTTTGTCGCCTTTCAATGTCCGCTCTCCTGTTTTCCTCATGGAATTCTTTTAGGCGGGACATGAAATCAAATATTTCGGCTTCCGTCGAGTGGCGACGGGCATGATAGTCTTCGGTAGTCTGGATGATGATGTCGACGACGTTGGGGAAGCAACCACAGCAACGGCCGCGCTTCTCCATGGCATGGTAGACCTTCGCAGGAACGATCAGCTGCCAACAGTCTTCGTCGAGAAGGCTGTTGATAACCTCACGGATTTCCTTGTCGGTTATGTAGTTGCAGCTGCAGACCAGCACGTCATCATTCCAAACATGACATTCACTATCGTGTTTTCTGCTAAAGAAGATGGTGAGTGTCAAGAAAAAATCCAGATGAAAAAACATCACCAGATGCCCGGGACGCTCACATCAAGGTGAGCACCCTGCACGGCGAAAATCTATCGATCTGATCTTGCTGCATTTTCGCGGGATCAATGGAAATTGCGCCCTCTCGGCATCACTTTCACGGTTTCTGCCACTTCCTTATCGCTCTTCTCTCCGGCCATGCGTTTTTCCAGACCTGCACGTTCCAGCGCTGTCATGATCTTCTTCTGCCGGTGATCAACCGTCGGCCGCATGGCCTCATCCGACCGGTCGCTTGCCCCGAACCGCCGGGCCTCCTGCTGGAGAATACCAAGCGCCGGGGTCATGTCCTCGATGTGCTCGACAACCGTATGGATCACGCCGCTCTGGCTCTGCAACTTGCCGCGGATTTTCACCAGCCGGGCACCCATGACGGTAGACCGATATTTTTCGAACACCGTCGGCCAGACGATCGCATTGGCGACACCGGTTTCGTCCTCCAGGGTCATGAAGATGACACCCTTGGCCGAACCCGGCCGCTGCCGGACCAGGACAAGCCCGGCAATCGTCACCCGCCTGCCATTGGCGACCTCAAGCAGATCGACATTGCGGGTTATGCCGGCCCTGCGGAAGTCCTCACGCAGGAACGAGACAGGGTGCGCTTTTAGCGACAGCGAAAGATAGCGATAATCCTCGATCACCTGCTCACCGGGCAGCATTTCCGGCAGCTGTGTCTCCGGCTCGATCTGCAGATCATCCTTACCCGCACATTCGAATAGCGGCAGCTTCTCGGCGGCGCTCTGCACATCCAGAGCTCGCACGGCCCATAGAGCCTCGCGCCGGGTAAGCCCGATGGACCCGAAGACATCGGCATCGGCCAGTCTTTCGATATCGGATTTCTTGAGGCCGGAGCGCAGCCAGACGTCGTGGATCGAGCGATAACCGTTTCCACGCATGTCAACGAGCCGCCGCATGCTGTCTTCAGAGAGACCCTTCACCTGCCGGAAACCGAGCCGAACAGCGCGCTTTGATTGGATGACATCGCGCATCCCGGCATGCCGGAAATCGACCTTGCTCTTATCGAAGGCCGCCTTCTCCAGCAGGCAGTCCCAATCCGAGCTGTTAATATCGACCTCGCGGATCTCGACGCCGTGCTCACGCGCGTCGCGCACCAACTGCGCCGGCGCATAGAAACCCATGGGCTGCGAGTTCAGCATCGCCGCACAGAAGACGTCGGGATAATAGGCCTTCATCCAGGATGAGGCATAGACCAGCAGCGCGAAGGAAGCCGCATGGCTTTCCGGAAAGCCGTACTCGCCGAAACCCTTGATTTGATTGAAACACTGCTGGGCGAACTCGCGGTCATATTCCTTGGCGACCATCCCCTCGATAAAACGGCTTTCGAAATTTCCGATCGTGCCCGTTCGCTTGAACGTCGCCATGGCGCGCCGCAGCTTGTCGGCCTCGGCCGGTTTGAAGCCTGCCGCCGTGATGGCGATCTGCATTGCCTGTTCCTGGAAGAGCGGAACGCCAAGTGTTCTCTCCAGCACGGATTCCAGTTCCGGGCTCGGGTAGTCGATCTTGGCGCCGCTTTTGAACTGTTCTCGCCGCTTCAGATAGGGATGCACCATGTTGCCCTGGATCGGGCCTGGGCGCACGATCGCCACCTCGATAACAAGATCATAGAACCGGTCGGGCCTGAGACGCGGCAGCATGCTCATCTGCGCCCGGCTTTCGATCTGGAAGACGCCAAGCGTATCGGCCCGGCACATCATCGCATAGACAGGCCGCCCCTCTTCGCCATGCTCCCTGTTGCCGAGATCGGCCAGCGTCTTGCGGACCCCATAGTGATCCTCGAGCAGCGCAAAAGCCTTGCGCAGACAGGTCAGCATACCGAGTGCGAGAACATCGACTTTCAGGATCCGGACATTATCCAGATCATCCTTGTCCCACTCGATCATGTAGCGGCCAGGCATCGCCGTCTTCATGATCGGCACGATTTCGTCGAGCCGGTCGCGGGTGATGACGAAGCCACCGACATGTTGCGTCAGGTGCCGCGGAAAGGAGAGGAGCTCGGACGCATATTGCAGCACGTTTCTCGTCATCGGATCGAACATGTCGAGACCCGCCGCCCGTGCCTCGCGCTCGGACAGGCTATCGTCCGACCATCCCCAGACCAGACTGCCGATCGCCGACTGAATATCTTCGGAAAGACCGAAGGCCTTGGCCACTTCGCGCCCCGCCGAGCGCGTCCGGTAGGTGGTCACCCCTGCCGTGAGGCCGGCATGATTGATGCCGTAGGTCTCGTAGATGAACTGGATGACTTCCTCGCGCCGGTCATGCTCAAAGTCGACATCGATATCCGGCGGCTCATCGCGGTCCATGGAAATGAACCGGTCGAAGAGCAAGGTACTTTTTGCAGGATCGACTTCGGTTATCTCAAGGCAATAGCAGATGACGGAATTGGCTGCCGAGCCACGCCCTTGGCAGAGTATCTTCTTGTCGTAGCGCGCATGCTGGACGATCCGATGAACCGTCAGGAAATAGGATGCATAGTTTTTCTGCCTGACCAGATCGAGTTCATAATCGATCTGATCCTGGATCTTCTTCGGAACTTCACCGGGGTGATACCGCTTCACCGCACCGGCCCGCGTTAGCCGGTCGAGCGTTTCATAGGCGGTTTCGCCGGGCGCGTTCTCCTCCGGATAGTTGTGACTGATCTCGTCCAGGGAGAATTTCAGCTGAGCAAAAAAATGGCCGGTGTTCTCGATCGCCTCCGGGTAATTCCTGAAGAGCCGCACCATTTCCCGGCCTTCCTTGAGATAGCGTTCCGCATTCGGCGCGAGAAGAAAACCAGCCCGGGGGATTGGTACATGCTCGCGAATGGAGGTCACCACATCGGATAGCGGCCTGCGCGTTCTTGCGTGATAGAGCGGCTGATTGGTCGCAATCAGCGGGACACCGATGTCTGCCGCCATATTGGCAAAGGCCGCAAATGTCAGCGCATCGTGACCGTTATAGGCCGGGGTCAATGCCAAAAAGAGATTGGAACAGAAGCGGTCCTTGAGGCGGCGGAGGCAATCCAAGAAGACGCCACGCCCATCGCTGTCCTTGATGAGCTTGGGATCGGGCACGACAGCAAGCATCATGTCATCGCCCCATTCCATGAGATCCGCCTCCTCCAGAAGACAGGTTCCCTTTACCGCCCCCTCTTTCAGGTTCCCGGCACTCAGCAGACGGCAGAGATGCCCCCAGCCTTTCCGGTCTTTCGGGTAGGCCAGGATTTCAGGCGTCTGATCGCAGAAGACGAGCCGCGCTCCCGGCTGAAACGGCACGGGATCCAGGATGTCTTCTTCCTCTTCTCCCTTTTCCAGCCGGCCTGCCAGCTTTCGCTCATACTTGCCGCGGAGGACCTTTGTCTGGGCATAGGCGCGCACGACGCCGGCCACGGAATTTCTGTCGGCGATCCCGATGCCGGAGAGACCGAGAAGGGCAGCCTGGGTGACGATCTCCTCAGGCTTGGAGGCACCCTCCAGAAAGGAGAAGTTGGTTTTCGCGCCGATCTCGAAGAAGGCCGGGCTCATGCGAAAATTCCATGCATGAACCATTGCGGGGTATCCGGCCCATAGTGACCTTCGCGATAGATCCAGAAACGATATCCTTGCTCGTCCTCGACGCTGAAATAGTCGCGCTCCTTGGCGCCGACGCCATCGATCCACCATTCCATGGCGATCCGCTCCGGCCCTTCGCTCTTCAGGACGCGGTGACGAATGCGCCTCCAGCGAAAATGTGCCGGCGCGCCATCCGGAACCTCTGCGGCAAACGCTTCCATCAATTCAGGCGCCGGAAGCAGGCGAGCCGGCCGCTCGCTCTTTGCCGCGGGTGGCGTTACCTCCACCGGCGCTCTGTCCAGGACTTGAATGGCCGGAACGGCAAAGGTTGCCCGCTCCGGGATATGGCTTTCGCGCAATTCAAAACGGGTCAGGCATTCCTCGCCGAGACGGGCCGATACCTTATCGACGAAGACGGCAAGCGAGACCTGTGATTGCCTGTCCCCTTCGAAATCGTCCTGAACATTATGGAAGTTCTCATGCCGGAGAACATTGATCCGCAGGATTTCGAAACCGTATCCCGCATCGATATCGTCATGAATTGCTGTCAGGCGTTCGGAAAACAGACCGGCAATACGCTGCGGATCCCGCAAAGGCCGGGACGCCCCGGCCGCAATTCGGAAAACGCATCCATCCACCCGGAACAGGACCAGTTCGAAGACCCGGCCTCCGACGCCTTGTGTCTCGAACGAAGGTTTCAGGCAATGCGCGACCTGGCTGGCAAGAGCGATAATCTCTTCTTCGGCGGCAATGGGATCAACAAGCCGCCGCTCGGCCGACAGGCTGGCGACCGGCAGGCGCGGAGAGACTGGTTCTTCATCATGCCCCAATGCCTGATCGAGCCGCAAAAGAACGCTGCCGCCAAAGCGGCGGGTGAGCGGCGCGCGCGGCGCCTGCATGAGATCGCCGACATAGCGCAGGCCGAGCTTTTGCAATGCCTCTATGACAGATACATCCAGCCGCAGCGCCATGACCGGCAGGGGCTCGAGAACCGCTTGCGCCTCGTCCTCCGCAATCACCCCGCCTTCGCCGAAACGGCTGACGGCCCAGGATAGTCCCGGTGACGAGGAAATCGCGCCGCGGATGTCGAAGCCCATGCCGGCAAGACGAGACAGGATATCCTTCAGCATCGCCCGCTCGCCGCCGAAGAGATGCGAGCAGCCTGTTATGTCGAGGAAGAGCCCGTCCTTGCCATCGAGAGCGACCAGCGGCGTATAGCGGTCACACCAGTCGGCGACGGCCTCGAGCAGGCGTTTGTCAGCTGCCGCATCTTCTTCCACGACATCGATGATCGGGTGGATGGCGCGGGCTTCGGCGACGCCGAGACCCTTCTTGAGGCCGAGTTTCTCCGCCTTCTCGTCCAGCGCCGTCAGCCGCATCGTATTGTCGGAGCGGCCAGAGCAGACGATTGGAGCGGCCTCAGGACGCCTTTTCGAACGCCACGAGAGACCCCACCGCTTGCGGGCGATCCTGTCGGTCGAAAGATGCGGAAAGTACAGCGCCAGAATGCGCTGCCCGCTGTTCTGGAAAGCGAGTGACGGCTGGTTGTTCGACAGGGAGAAACTGGCGGTCATGGGGGTTCCACTCCAGGAAGAGGGAGAGGGGGGCCGGATTGCGGCTCTTCTCCAGGGTAAGATGAAAGACCGGATTGCCGATACTGCCGCCCAGCATCGAACCATCCGGCAGGGGCCGCTCCTTCGCGGGCGCGGGTTCGGCAAGAAAACGGAAATGTGCGCTGCTTGCCTCCTCCTCTCCGGATTGCCGCAGCAGCAGCAGGGACCGACCGGCCGATTTCGCCCGCAGGTGAAAGCGCCGGCTCTCGGCAAGGCCGAAGGATTTCGGATTGCCGCGGATTTCCAGGATCGTCGTCACGAAGGCGCCGCTTTCCAGCGCCGCTTCCGCAAGCCAGAGCGCATCCTCCAGTTTTCTGGGGCTCGCATGCAGGAAAAGCTCCGGCCGCAATCCGAAATCCTTCAGCCCGACGGCATAGGGCACCCCTGCCTCGATCGTGCCGACCTTGTCAGCGATCCAGAGGACGGGATTTTTTTCCTCGGCCCGATGCTGCAAAGCTGCGGCGATCGCCAGCGCAAATCCGCTGCTGCTGCCAGCATCGAGAAACATCTTCGTGCGGATTTCCGTCAGCGCATCGAGCGGCAATCCACCTTCGAGCGCCTCGTCCAGCTCCGGAATGCCAAAGCAGAACCGTGGTGTCTCATCCCTCTTTCGCGGTGCATTTCCCTTACCCAGCGCTTCCTGTTCGGCTGCCGCAAGCGCCGGCGCCGGTTTTCCTTCAAGCTTTGCAATGGTTTCGCGGAGCGCAAAAAGCCGCTCGCGCGTCACGGCCGTCTGTGCCATGACGTTCACTCCAGATCAGAATTGTTCCTGTTATGTTCTTATGGATTCCAGAGCTTGCCGGAAGAGTCAACAGCCGTTTGTTGTGAATTTATTCCTGCCATTGATTCCACACTCGAAAATCCTTCACAAAGGTTCTATATGGGCGGCAGAGAAAGGGGTTTTTGATGGCCCGCATAGACCAGAGCGAGGATTGGCGCGATCGCCATGCTCCGACGCTCAGCACATTTGAATCCCTGGCGATGGAGGCTTACAGCCACCTGCCAGACGAATTCCGTTCGCTTACCGCCAATCTGACGATCGAGATCGAAGATTTCCCGGACGACGACGTTTTCGAGGACATGGCGCTGGAAACGCCCTTCGACCTGCTCGGCCTTTTCGAGGGCAGAGGCATTTCGGAACGGTTCACGATGGAAACCGGCGAGCTGCCGAACCGTATCCGCCTCTATCGCCGCCCGATCCTAGATTACTGGGCCGAGAACGACGAAACGCTCGGCGATATCATCACCCATGTCCTCATCCACGAAATTGGCCACCATTTTGGCCTCAGCGATGACGACATGGAGCGTATCGAGGCGAGCGCCGAAGAGGCGGCCGACCGGTAAATCTTACTGCTCGGAGAGCTTCATATCCGGGTGGTAGTCCTTGCCTTCGACGTCCTTGACGATCGCCTGGGCGGCAATGACCTGCTTGGTCTCGGCATTGAAGGTCACCGAGGGAGAGCCCTGCAGCGACCAGCCCTTGTTGAGGGCATCGGTTACGCGGTGGCAGAATGCGGCATCGTCCTGGCCGGTCAGAAGGCGGTAGAGCTTCATGTCATGATTTCCGTTCAGCAATGAGGCGGGATTTATGAACCAGACTTTCCGCCTGGACAAGATGCAGGCGCTCGATCATCCGGCCGTTTGAATTGATGACGTTGAGGCCATCAGTCGCAGGATCGGCAAAGGCAGCGATAATCTCTTCGGCCTCGCGGATGGCAGCGTCGTCAGGTCCGAAATGCCGGTTGGCACTTTCGATCTGCGCCGGATGGATCAGCATCTTGCCATCGAAACCCATCGCGCGGGCATGGGCGCATTCCGCCTCGAAGGCATCCGCATCCTTGAAATCGTTGAAGACGCTGTCGATCGCATCGAGCCCATAGGCCCTGACGGCCAGGATCACCTGCATCAGCCACGGCACCAGATAGGTGCGCCCCGGCTGCGGCAGAACGCCGGTTTCCTTGCGCAGGTCGTTCAAGCCCACGACGAAGCAATCGAGCCTCGACCCGGCTGTCCGCCCGAACTCGGCGATCGCCGCCGAATTCAGGATGCCGCGCGGCGTCTCGATCATCGCCCAGATCCGCAGCGTTTCCGCGGCATCGGCATCGCCAAGCATGTCGCTGATCGCCATCACATCCTGCGGCTCGTCCACTTTCGGCAGCAGCACGGCATCCGGCTCGAGAGCCCGCACCAGCTCCATATCGGCAAGGCCGAAGCCGGAGGAGAGGGCATTGATACGGATGATCCTCTCCTTGCCCGCAAGCGCCGGACCGGCGAAGAACGCCTTCAGGTTTGCCCGCGCCTCATCCTTCTTCTCCGGCGCGACGGAATCCTCCAGATCGAAGATGACGGCATCGCAATCGAGCACATGGGTCTTTTCCAATGCGCGGGCATTGATGGCGGGAACGCTGAGCACCGAGCGGCGCAGGCTAAGGGAACGGGCGGGGGAATTTCGGCTCATCACGAATGTGTGCCAAGCTTTGTGAAGGCTGACAAGACAACAAAAAGCCACGCTTGCCTTGCACAGAAGGAAATCAAGGACCACATTCCTTTCGAAGAGAGGTCTAGAATTATGCAGAATATCCGTTCCATCTTCCTCATGCTGGCAGGCGTCACCGTGTTCGTGGCTCTTGCGCTGTTTACCTTCTCGGTCACGCTCGCCGTCGGCGGCATCTTGACCGTGCTGATGGTTGGCCGCGCCCTGTCGCTGAAGATGAAACCGGCTCCGGTGCGCGCCAAGGCTCAGGCGCAGCAGCGCGAAATGCGCATCTGGAACGACGGCCGCGGCACGATCATCGATCTCTGATCTAACCGGCCTCCAAGTCTTCACGAAAAATTCTTTATGGAGCTGTCGGCTCCCGCTCTACCCTCACGTCCTTGAGGCGGACGGCTTCGATGCCGGACCTTCAAAATCAGTAGACGGAGGAAGAACATGAGCACGATGGAAACCGCACCCGCCAAGATGCCGCCGGTCAAGAATGGCCTGCTGCCCTATCTGACAGTCGACGGTGCGCTCAAGGCCGCAGAATTCTACAAGAAGGCATTCGGCGCCGAAGAGGCCTATGTCGTGCCGGCCGACGAGAAGGGCCGGACGATGCATGTGCATCTCTATATCAACGGCAGCTCGCTGATGCTGTCGGATGCCTATCCGGAATACGGCCATCCCTTCAAGGGTCACGAAGGCTTTGCGATTCAGCTCGTCATCGACGACATCGATGCCTGGTGGAACCGCGCAGTGGCTGCCGGCGCCGAAGTCGTCATGCCGATCGAGCTGATGTTCTGGGGCGATCGCTACGGCCAGCTGCGCGACCCCTTTGGCGTCGTCTGGGGCCTCAACGAAGCATCCAAATAGCCGCCTATGCAAAGTGGTCAGGCTGCGCGAAACGCCGCGCAGCCGCCATTCTGGAAAGATTCTCCTTCATTTCGGCGGGAAACTGGACTAGATGCTGATCAACGAAAGTACATCCGCTGAATTTGGAGCCTAGGTCATGGATAAATTCGTGAAGCTCACCGGCGTTGCCGCGCCCCTGCCCGTCGTCAACATCGACACGGACATGATCATTCCGAAGGACTATCTGAAGACCATCAAGCGCACCGGCCTTGGCAAAGGTCTCTTCGCCGAAGCCCGCTACAATGAAGACGGTTCCGAGAACGCCGATTTCGTGCTGAACAAGCCGGCCTATCGCGACGCCAAGATCCTCGTCGCCGGCGACAATTTCGGCTGCGGCTCTTCGCGTGAGCATGCCCCGTGGGCGCTGCTCGATTTCGGCATCCGCTGCGTGATCTCCACCAGCTTCGCCGACATCTTCTACAATAACTGCTTCAAGAACGGCATCCTGCCGATCAAGGTCAGCCAGGAAGATCTCGACAAGCTGATGGACGACGCTTCGCGCGGCTCCAACGCCATCCTCACCGTCGACCTCGAAAACCTCGAGATCACCGGCCCGGACGGCGGCTCGATCAAGTTCGACCTCGACGCCTTCAAGCGCCACTGCTTGCTGAACGGCCTGGACGACATCGGTCTGACGATGGAAAAAGGCACGGCGATCGACAGCTTCGAAAAGAAGAATTCCGCTTCGCGCCCCTGGGCTGCCTGAGCTAGCGAGAACATCTGACGAAAAAGCCGGGCAATGCCCGGCTTTTTATTTACCCCCTCAGAAAAAGCGTTCCTGCCACGCCTTGAGCTTGCCGAGCGACACCCCGATGCCGCCGCAGACTACAATGAGCGGGTTTTCGAAGCGTGACAGCAGTCCTGCATGCACGTCGGCAACGGCGAGCGCCGCGCCGCAGGCGGGCTCGACGAGAATGCGGTGCGCATCGGCAAATTTCAGGCAGGCGGCCACCGCTTCCGCGTCGGTCACGGTGACGCTTTCGATCGGATGGTGATTGGGCAGATCGAAGACATGCTGCGCAACCTGCCGGGCGCCAAGCGAATTGGCGATCGAGGTGATGCCGGGCAGGGTGATGCGCTCCTTCGCCTTCAGCGCCTCATGGAATGAGGCCGCACCTTCGGTTTCGACGGCAATCACCGGCACATCGCCAAGGCCATTGCGCTTCAGGCCCGCGACGATACCAGCCAGCAGACCGCCGCCGCCGACGCTGGCGATCACGCAGTCGAAACGGGTGCCGCTCGCAACGACCTCATCGATCAGTGTTCCATGCCCTTCCCAGAGCAGCGGATGATCGAAGGGATGCACATAGGCGGCCTTGCGCGCTTCCGAGAGCTTGATCGCATAGGCATTGGCCTCATCGAAGACCGAGCCATGTACCAGAACGGAGGCGCCGGTCGCCTCGATCGACTGGCGAACTTCAGCAGACGTTGTCTCCGGCACGACGATCGTGACGGGAACGTCGAGCGCCCGGCCCGCAAAAGCCGCCGCAATCCCGGCATTGCCGCCGGAAGCGCAGAAGATTTCCTTCGCGCCATTCTCCACCTCATGCTGGCACAGCCGGCTGACACCGCGCATCTTGAAGCTGCCTGAAGGCTGCAGCGCATCGAGCTTCAGTAAGAGCGGCTTGCCGCTGGCGCTATAATCGGCAGCGCTGCGCAGGAGAGGGGTGTTGAGATGCAATGGAGACGGGGACATTCTGAATTCCATTTCTTGAAACGTGACCATCTTCTTGGCGCGGAGACGGGCAGGGGTCAACACTCCAGAACAGATCGATAGCGCGGCAAACCGTACCGATTCGGCCTCTCTCTTGCTTGAAATGCCGTTTTCCGGGGTCTAAGAAGCCGCAGCTTGTTTTTCCGCGGAGGGTTTCATGACAGCGCGCAATCTTTTCCTGCTGCCGGGCGACGGCATCGGCCCCGAGGCCATGGGCGAGGTCCGCAAGATCATCGCTTACATGAACGATGCAATGAAGGCCGGTTTCGTCACCGACGAAGGTCTCGTCGGCGGCTCGGCCTATGATGCCCACGGCCAGGCGATTTCCGAAGCCGACATGGAGAAGGCGCTTGCCGCCGATGCGGTGCTGTTCGGCGCCGTCGGCGGCCCGAAGTGGGATAGCGTTCCCTATGAAGTGCGCCCGGAAGCCGGCCTCCTGCGCCTGCGCAAGGATCTGCAGCTCTTCGCAAACCTGCGCCCGGCAATCTGCTACCCTGCACTCGCTTCCGCTTCCTCGCTGAAGCCGGAACTGGTTGAGGGCCTCGACATCCTCATCATCCGCGAACTGACCGGCGGCGTCTATTTCGGCGAGCCGAAGGAGATCATCGATCTCGGCAACGGTCAGAAGCGCGGCATCGACACGCAGGTCTACGACACCTACGAGATCGAGCGCATCGCCGGCGTTGCCTTCGAAATGGCCCGCACTCGCCAGAACCGCGTCTGCTCCATGGAAAAGCGCAACGTCATGAAGTCGGGCGTGCTCTGGAACCAGGTGGTGACGGCGACGCACAAGGAAAAATACGCCGACGTCCAGCTCGAGCACATGCTGGCCGACGCCGGCGGCATGCAGCTCGTCCGTGCACCGAAGCAGTTCGACGTCATCGTCACCGACAACCTGTTCGGCGACATGCTCTCCGACGTCGCCGCCATGCTGACCGGTTCGCTCGGCATGCTGCCGTCTGCTTCGCTCGGCGCCCCCGATGGCAAGACCGGCAAGCGCAAGGCGCTCTACGAGCCCGTTCACGGTTCGGCTCCTGACATCGCCGGCAAGGGCATTGCCAACCCGATCGCCATGATCGCCTCCTTCGCCATGTGCCTGCGCTACTCCTTCAACATGGTCACCGAAGCCGACAACCTCGAGAAGGCGATTGCCAACGTCCTCGACAAGGGCATCCGCACCGGCGACATCATGGGCGAAGGCTGCAAGCAGGTCGGCACTGTCGAAATGGGCGATGCCATCCTCGCGGAATTCAAGGCGCTCTCTGCCTGATATTTCACGTGAAACGCTTTTCAGGCCCTTCGCGCATCGGCGCGGAGGGCTTTTTCATTGAAGCCGACGCCTCGTCTCCCTATGTCCCCCGTGCCAACCACGAAGGGACAGAATGAGCGACACCGCCGGAGCGAAGCCAGGCTGCAAAGCCTATCTGAAGAAGCGCTATGAGGCGCGTCGCACGATCCATCGTCGGGTTCCCTGGAAAGCTTTCGCGCTCTTCGCCATCAACGCCGTCGCAATTGCCTTCTTCGTCTTCGACCGGCCGCTGGGGCAGGCGGTCAAAAGCCTTTCACCACCGCTGGTCTCGATTGCCGGTGACGTGACCGACATCGGCAGGCTCGCCTGGATCCTTGCCGGCCTCGCCACCATTCTGCTCACCGGCTATGTCGTCCGCCGCCGCCTCTGGAAAGTGAGGCGCAGATTCCGGATGACCTATTTAGGCCAGATGGCCGCCTATGTCGGCTTCTCCGTCATCCTTGCCAGTGCCATCGCCAATCCGCTGAAGTTCCTGATCGGCCGCGCCCGGCCGCTGCTCTACGAGCAGGAGGGCATATTCAGCTTCACGCCGTTCAGCTGGGATTTCCTGCACCAGAGCTTTCCTTCGGGACATTCCGCCAATATCGGCGCGCTCTTCATGTCACTGGCCTTGCTCTTCCCGCGCTTCCGGCTTGTCTTCATCGGCATTGGTCTCTGGCTCGGCGCCACCCGGGTCATCATCGGCGTCCACTACCCGAGCGATGTCGCCGCTGGACTGGCGCTCGGAGCCTGGCTCGCCTTTGCGCTCTCCATCGCCTTCGCCCGTTTCGGCTTCGTCTTCTCGGTCGGGCGCGAGGGCTGGCCGATACCGCGGCTGAGCCGCCTCCTTTGAGGGCTTCGTAAAAAAACTGTCGCCGCCGGATGCTAGCGTCGGTCCGTTCTTGAGATTGATTTTCGAACGGATCGGATTTGATGCAGGCGATACTTTCCTCGCTCGACAGGCGCTGGCGCCGGAGCACCTGTCGCATGCCGCAATTGCGGTGGCAGACCTGCCTTTTCATCACCTGTAACGCAGTTCTGTTGTCGATGCTGCTTCTCGACGGTCCTGTCGGCGCCGGACAGGTGCCACCGGTCATCCGACGCCTCGGCCGCATCCTCACCGATTTCGGCACGTCCGGATGGATCATCATCGTCAGCGCCTTCCTGTTCTTCGAAGGCCTAGCGGCGCTTCGTATCGTCAGATCACTGCGTACTCGCATCCAGGCGCTGCAGATGTGCTGGATCGGTGCCTATCTGCTGATCTCGATCGCCCTGTCGGGCATCCTTGCCAATATCTTGAAGCGCGCCATCGGCCGCGCCAGGCCGCAGCATTTCGATGACTACGGGATCTTCTCATTCTCGCCCTTTTCGGGTCACGCCGCCTTCGAAAGCTTCCCGTCGGGACATGCGACGACCATCGGCGCTTTCTTCGCGGCGCTGTCGCTTCTCTTCCCGCGCTACCGCGTCGTCTTTCTTGCCTGCGCCCTCTGGCTCGGGATGACCCGCGTGATGGTCAGCGCCCACTACCCGAGCGATGTGATTGCCGGCCTGGCGCTCGGCGGCTGGTTCTCGCTGATGATCGCCATCGTCTTTTCGCGCTACGGCATCCTTTTCAGGGTGGCGGATGGCTGGCCGGTGCCAAAACGCATGCTGCGGGCATAGAAAAACCCGGCGCCTTGAGAACGCCGGGTCTGTTTTCGTCAGTACGCCAAATCTTTAGTCAGCGTGGATATCGCGGTTCTTGGTTTCCGGCAGGAACAGCAGGCCGATGACCAGCGTGATGCCTGCGAAGACGATCGGATACCAGAGGCCGTAGTAGATATCGCCGGCGGCGGCACTCATCGCGAAGGCCGTTGCCGGAAGCAGGCCACCGAACCATCCGTTGCCGATATGGTAAGGCAGCGACATGCCGGTATAGCGGATGCGGGTCGGGAAGAGCTCGACCAGAAGTGCTGCGATCGGGCCGTAAACCATCGTCACGTAGAGCACGAGAACGAAGAGGACGGCGATCGTGCCGACCCAGTTCACGCGCGCCGGATCGGCAACCATGGCGAAGCTGCCGCCACCGGCGACCGTATAGACCGCCATGTCGGTCACACCGTTGGCTTCTTCCGCCGTCAGCAACTTGCCGGCAATCAGCTTGTCGGCCGGCATGGTTTCCTTCTCGCCGCCGCGGATCGTCTCGGCATTGAGATTGAGTTCAGGATTGGCAGCGATGAAAGCATCGAGCTTGGAATCCGGAACCTTGGCGGCGCCACGGTTCAGCGGATAACCGGCATCGTGAAGCGCCATGTTGGTGCTCTTCTCGAAGGCGGCCGTCATGCCCTTGGCCTTGTCGCCGGCAGCGATGACGTCGAAGCTCGGAATGGTCGCTTCGCCGATCTTGACGGTTGCCGGTTGTCCGGCCGGGCCGGGCACGACGTCATAAGGTACCGAGTTCTTCGTCAGGAACGCCGTAGCCACGTCGCAGGAGCTGGTGAACTTCGATGTACCGGTCGGGTTGAACTGGAACTTGCAGTCTGCCGGGTCAGCGGTCACCGTTGCGCGGATCGCAGCCTGTGCCTCATAGAGGGCCGGATTGGCCATATAGGTCATTGCCTTGAAAAGCGGCTGATAGGTGATGGCGGCAATCAGCAGGCCCGCCATGATGATCGGCTTGCGGCCGATCTTGTCGGAGAGCGAACCGAAGATCACGAAGAACGGCGTTGCAAGAATAAGCGCGATCGCGACCATGATATTGGCCGACTGCAGATCCACCTTGAGAACGTTCTGCAGGAAGAACAGCGCGTAAAACTGGCCGCCGTACCAGACGACTGCCTGACCCATCGTGGCGCCGAGCAGCGCGATGATGGCGATCTTGGCATTCTTCCAGGTACCGAAGGCTTCCGTCAGCGGCGCCTTGGAGCCCTTGCCCTCGGCCTTCATCTTCTGGAAGGCCGGAGATTCATTCATCTTGAGACGAATCCAGACCGAAACGCCGAGAAGCAGAACCGAAACCAGGAACGGAATGCGCCAGCCCCAGGCAGCGAATGCGGTCGAGCCGAGCATCTGCTGGACGGAGATGATGACGATCAGCGACAGGAAGAGACCAAGCGTTGCCGTCGTCTGGATCCATGAGGTGAAATAGCCGCGCCGGCCATTCGGCGCATGTTCGGCAACATAGGTCGCCGCACCGCCATATTCACCGCCAAGCGCCAGGCCCTGCAGAAGGCGCAGCACGATCAGAATGATCGGAGCCGCAATGCCGATTGTCGCCGCACCCGGAAGGATGCCGACGAGGAAGGTCGAGAAGCCCATGATCAGGATCGTGACCAGGAAGGTGTACTTGCGGCCGACGAGATCGCCGAGACGGCCGAACACCAGCGCACCGAACGGACGGACAAGGAAGCCCGCCGCAAAGGCGAGAAGCGTGAAGATGTTACGCGTCGCTTCCGGATATTGGGTGAAATAGGTCGCGCCGATATAGGTGGCGAGCGAACCGTAAAGATAGAAATCGTACCATTCGAAAACGGTACCGAGCGACGAGGCGAAGATGACCTTCTTCTCCTCGCCGGTCATCGGACCGGCCTTCGCGCCTTCGGCGCTTGCGACATTTGCCATTGTCTGTCCTCCACAGAGTGATGAGCAGCAAGGCGCGTCCCAAACTCTCCTCAAAGTATGCCCCTGGACGCGGCTCGCCTGTGAAGAGTGTGGCAGAAAAGGATTCGGATAAAGAGAGCGGCTTTGGGATTATGACTTTAGTCTAATGCGTTTGTACAGATTGTCGCAGCCCGCGAACGCCTCAGGCGCGCAAGGCCTGCGCCGGAGACTGCCGGTAGGCAAGAACGGCGGGTAGAGCCGCAAGCAGCGCTCCGAAGCCGAGCAACAGAAGCGCAAGAAACACATCCTGACGCGCAAAGCCGACCGGCACCGTGATACCGCTGCTTGCACTGAAAAGGCCGGACAGCATCAGCGCGGCGCCATAACCCAAGCCAAACCCGCCAGCGATGCCGATCGCGATCAGCGCGAAGAACTCGCCCCAGACGATCCCGAAGATGGCATGCCGCGGCGCGCCGAAGGCCCGGAGAGCCCCGATCTGGCGCCGCCGCTGGCCGATATGGATGACCGTCACCAGAATGAGCGAAGCCGCAACCAGCCCCTGGGCGCCAGAAGCGACGGCAACGAGAATGCGTTTCGCATCGCCGAGCGTGGCATAAAGGTTCGTCAGGACTTCGCCTGGAAAAACCGCGACGGTGCTGCCGTTGCGGTAATCCTGCCGCAGCTTGTAGGCATCGGCGATCGTCTTCGGCTTCACCAGGATCGCAGGAACGCCAGGTGTCTCCGCAGACCAGTCAGCATCGAGCTCGTGGCCGGACTCCGGCTCATGATCGTGATCATGTCCATCATGACCAGCCTCGTCATGCTCCGTTTCGCCATGCGCCTCCAGCCCATGGATATGCCATACAGCCTGGATCGGAACGAGAATGACACGATCCCAGGCCGTTCCTGTCGGTTTCATCCGGCCGGTAACGCGATAGACGATTTCGGTATGCGTGTGGCCGCCGGTTTCGGCGGTGCCATGCATCGGCTTTATCTCGGACCCAAGCGGCAGCGTGACAGCCGCGCCGACCACCGCCTCGGCTTCGGCAGCAAAACCCTGACCTTCGCTGAACCCGCCCGAGAGATCCGCAGGCAGCGCGGTGCTCGTGCCAACGACGGGATAGCCGGAAAAGGAATCGCCAAAACCAACGGGCGACAGCCAGGCGACGCGCGGGTCTGCGGCAAGCTTGGCAAGCACCTCACCCGGCATCAGCGGCAGGGGTGACGGTTGCAAGAAGATGGACGACAGCACCAGCTGCGTCTCGCTGCCGCCGGCGCCGATAACGAGATCGAACTTATCGGCCGCCCGGGCACTGCCGAGACGTAGCGCGCGCTCCTGCAGGATGACGCTGACGCCGAGCGCCGTTGCCAGCGCCACGAGCAGCACGACGACGAGCGAACCGGCCCACAGGCGCCGGAGGTCGGCCAGAATGAAACGGATCATGCCGCAGCCTCGTCCATCAGGGTGTCGTCGGCGATCCGTCCGGAGCGCAGCAGGAGGCGGCGATCCATCCGGTCTGAAAGGCGCGTATCATGCGAGATGACGATCAGCGTGCCGCCTTCGGCGATCGCAAGATCGAGCAGCAGATCGCCGATAATGTGCCCGGTTTCGGCATCGAGGCTCGCCGTCGGCTCGTCGGCCACAATGACGCCGGGCTTGCGCAGCAGGGCACGCGCAATCGCCACACGCTGCATCTCGCCGCGCGACATCGTCTCGATTTTCTGACCTAGGCGCGACAGGCCGGTGCGCGCCAGCAATTCGTGAGCCCGGGCAATAAGCGCTGCATCGGCAACGCCCGACAGGCGCGCCGGCAGGAGAACATTCTCGACTGCCGAAATGCCCGGGAAAAGATGAAAGTCCTGCATCACGAGGCCAATATTCGTTGCCCTGAAACGGTCGCGGCGGCCCTCGGAGAGGCGGCAGATATCCTCGCCATTCCAGCGGACGGATCCGCTTCCGGCGCGCTCAAGCCCGGTGACGATATTGACGAAGGTGCTTTTGCCGGAGCCCGAGGCACCGGTAATCGCTACCCGGCTTCCGGCCGCAAGAGACAACCGTCCGATCTCAAGCGCAGGCGCGCTCAAGCCCGGAAAGACCACGGACAGATCGTTGATCTCGAGAGCCAGCATCAGGCGATCGAATACTCGGCCTGCCGCAGGCGCAGGAGGCTCACAAACCCGGTTTCCGGATCTTTCCAGGAACCGTATTCCAGCACGCCGCGGACTTCGATCGTCTGGCTCGGCTGCACAAATGTCTGCTTCTCGTCGAGATAGACGACAACGATATTGTCGGGCCAGTCCGCGTCGGATGAGCAGAACGGGCAGAGCGACATCGGAATTTCGGTCAGCACGAAGAACGCAGCCTCGGCCTTCAGCGGCGGCGCCATGAAGCCGCGCATCGAAATCTCCTGGCCTGCCAGTGTCTTGACCTTGTTCGAGAATTCCAGGCCGAGCACACCGAATTTGCCATAAAGCTCATCGAAGCTGAGCGCTGTATCCGCCGCGCGCGACATCGACGCCGCAAAGGGCAGCAGTCCGGCAGCGGCCATGAATGCGCGCCGGTTGAGAAGCGGAACCACAGGCTTTTTCATGTTCATGCCGATCTCCATCAAATGGGTTCCCGGCCGTGACAGCCGGGAACGTGCTTGGCGAAGAGAGGGGACACTATCCCCGATGGAATCAGTTGGTTTGCTTCGCGCCGAGCGCGAAGGCATCTGCCAGCACGCGGTAGACGTCGCTCTGTTCCATATAGCCCTTGAAGCCTTCGGCGCCGGGACCGGTTGCCTGCAGCACCACGTCGTCGACGGTGTGAGCGCCGGAAGCCTGGCTCTTCGGCAGGTTGCCCTGAACGAAGACGGCACCGGGGACATCCTTGTAGGCTTCGTTCGCGACGAAATCCTTCTTCTCGTTCTGAACCGCCGGAGTGAACGGATTGTCGAGCTTCGGACGGAAGGTTTCGTAGTGATCCGGATAGTTCGATACGAACATCGCGAGACGCTTGGAAACGTCGATATTGTCAGGATAGCCGTCGTTGTTTGCGTCGACATAGTTGGTAAAGCCGCGACCAGCGACCTTCTCGCGCATGTCGGTGCCTTCAACGGTGTCGTCAACCGTGCCGACGATGGTGATGCCGTGCGTATGGTCGCCGGTGACGACGATCATCGTATCCGGGTTGCTGGCAGCAAACTCCTTGGCAACGCCGATTGCCTTGTCGAACTCGATCGTGTCGACGACAGCGCGCTCGTTGTCGAGCGGATGGGTCATCTTGTCGATGTTCGCGGCTTCGACGACCAGAAAGAAACCTTCTTGGTTCTTCGACAGCGTATCGAGAGCAACCTTGGTCATCTCGACGAGACCCGGCTGTGCCGGGAACTTGCCGACAGTGCCCTTCTTCAGGAATTCACGGTCCAGCGTCGTATCCATGTTGCCGGTGTGGAACAGGCCGAGGATCTTGCCGTCGCTGGCGCCGGCAGCTGCCGACAGTTCCGTCTTGTCGGTCGCAAGCTTGTAGCCGGCGTCCTGGAACATCTTGACGTAGTCCTTGTCGTCCTTGCGCTTCGAGCCCGCGGTTGCCTGCGGCAGGAAGTAGGCCGAGCCACCACCGAGAACGACATCCGGCTTCACGTCGAACAGCATGCCGGTGATTTCAGCCTTGTCGTCGCGGCGGCGGGTATGGGAGACGACGGCAGCCGGCGTGGCGTCCTGGAGCTCCGAAGTGGTGACGATGCCGATCGACTTGGCGGTCTGGCGGCGCAGGGCTTCGCCGAGCGTTTCGACGCGCGGGTCGTCGAGCGTATCGGGCGTACGATCGGCATAAACGCCGAGCGAGTTGATGGCGCCCTTATGGCCGCTCATGTAGGCCGACATCGTGTTGGCGCTGTCCGTCGTGATCGAATCCGTCGCCGAGGTGCCGATGAAGGCCATACGGTCGAGATCGTCCATGTTCAGGCGGCCATTGGCTTTACCTTCGGTCATGCCCTTGGACATGATGCGGGCAGCAGTGCGATGCGCAACGGAAAGACCATCGCCGATCAGGAAGATGACGTTCTTGGCCTTCGGCGCACTGCCGGTGCCGTAGACGTTCCAGGTGACCGACTTCTTCTCCTCACCGGCCGAAACCTCGACCTTGTACTCGCCGGGCGCGGCGATCGTCAGGCCGCGCAGGATGATGGCAGAACCGAGTGCCTTGTCTTCCTTACCCTTTTCCAGTTCTACAAACTTGGCCTCGCCCCGAGAACCGTCTTGTAGTCCTGACCATTGACCGTGATCTTGATGTCTTCCGCCTTGACCTGCGTGCCGAGCTCGACCTTGAAATCGAACGGCGAGCCGGCGAGAATCGTCGCACGGTCAAGCGGATAGACGGTGGCCGCCTGTGCGGCACCGGCAAGAATCGTCGTGGCCGCCAGAGCGGCAAAAATCATACGCATGGAAAACCCCCGTTTTCGTTGCAGTCAATAAACAACGGGCCGGGGATAGCCGCCGGGGATGACATGTCGATGACATCGCTATGACAATCTGCCGCAGCCGCCGGGAGGCCGTTGGGCCAGCGCAAAAACCTTGACTCCTGTGGAAAACCTTTTAAGAGCAACGGCGGAAAAGGAATTATCCATGGTTCGCCGCGAACACGCCGTTGCTGCATGCAATGACCGGGCACTGAGTGCCGGGATGGATATTGCCGTTCCGGTTTCTTCCAAAACCAAGGCCAAAACGACGACGAAAACCGTCTGACGTCTCTGGCCTGCCGCTCTCTCCCCGGCCCGGCTGGGGACAGGAAGCCGCGAGGATTTCGCGCCTTCCCCCTCACCGGACAAGAGGAGAGAAGAGAAAGAGAGCTTAAAATGGGTTTCAAAGTAGCAATCGCGGGAGCAACCGGAAACGTCGGCCGGGAAATGCTCAACATTCTTTCCGAACGCGGCTTCCCCGCCGATGAAGTCGTGGCGCTCGCTTCCGCCCGCTCCCAGGGCACGGAAGTTTCCTACGGCGACCGCACGCTCAAGGTTTCCAACCTCGAAAACTACGATTTCTCCGACACCGACATCTGCCTGATGTCCGCCGGCGGCGACGTCTCGAAGAAGTGGTCGCCGAAGATTGGCCAGCAGGGCTGCGTCGTCATCGACAACTCCTCGGCCTGGCGCTACGACGCCGAAGTGCCGCTGATCGTGCCGGAAGTGAACCCCGACGCCATCTCGCTCTTCACCAAGAAGAACATCATTGCCAACCCGAATTGCTCGACCGCCCAGCTCGTCGTGGCCCTGAAGCCGCTGCATGACGCTGCCAAGATCAAGCGCGTGGTCGTCTCGACCTACCAGTCGGTTTCCGGCGCCGGCAAGGACGGCATGGACGAGCTCTTCAACCAGACGCGTGCCGTCTTCGTTGCCGATCCGATCGAGAACAAGAAGTTCACCAAGCGCATCGCCTTCAACGTCATCCCGCACATCGACGTGTTCATGGAAGACGGCTACACGAAGGAAGAGTGGAAGGTTCTGGCCGAGACCAAGAAGATGCTCGACCCGAAGATCAAGGTGACCTGCACCGCGGTTCGCGTCCCCGTCTTCATCGGTCATTCGGAATCGGTCAACATCGAGTTCGAAAACGAGATTACTGCCGACCAGGCCCGCGATATCCTGCGCGACGCCCCAGGCTGCCAGGTCATCGACAAGCATGAAAACGGCGGCTACATCACGCCTTACGAATCCGCCGGCGAAGACGCGACCTACATCTCGCGCATCCGCGAAGATGCGACTGTCGAGAACGGTCTCAACATGTGGGTCGTTTCCGACAACCTGCGCAAGGGCGCCGCTCTGAACGCCATTCAGATCGCCGAACTGCTGGTCAACCGCGGCCTCGTCAAGCCGCGCAAGCAGGCTGCCTGATACCGAATATTAACCATAGCTTGCTATCAGCCCCGCATGTCGTCAGACTTGCGGGGCTTTCCTTAAGCAGGCAGACGGCAATCGCGCGGCAGACCGCCAATCTCGCTAAAAGGTGATCGTGACAAAATCACCCCCGGCTGGCATTCTGCCCGGCATTCCAGCGACTGCAGATCGAGATCGGGGTTTCTCATGCGCATGACAAAGTTCTTGGTGGCGGCCATCGCGGCGGTGGGCGCTTTCCATGTAGTTCCGGCAGCGGCCAATGCTGCGCAATGCGGCAACAACGGCGCCGGCTTCGATGCCTGGGTGCAGCAGTTCAAGCAGGAAGCTGCAGCGCAGGGCGTCAGCCAGTCGGTTCTCAACCGCGCCTTCGCCAACGTCGCCTACAATCGCCCGACAATTGCCGCCGACCGCGGCCAGAAGAGCTTCAAGCTCTCCTTCGACGCCTTCATGCAGAAGCGCGGCGGCGCAGCAATCATCTCCCGCGGCAAGGGCATGAAGCGCTCCAACCAGGCGCTCTTCACCTCGATCGAGCGCCGTTACGGCGTCCCCGCCGGCCCGCTGATCGCAATCTGGGGCATGGAAACCGGCTTCGGCAGCTATATGGGCACGCAGCACACCATGTCTGCGGTCTCGACGCTGGCCTATGACTGCCGCCGCTCCGACTATTTCACCGACCAGCTCTACGCTGCCCTTCAGCTCGTCTCCGAAGGCTATCTGAGCCCGCAGGCGCGTGGCGCGGCGCACGGCGAAATCGGCCAGACGCAGTTCCTGCCGCGCAATGTCGTCCGCTTCGGCGCCGATGGCGATGGCGATGGCCGCGTCGACATGGTCGGCTCGCGCGCCGACGCTCTCGCATCGACCGCAAACTTCCTAAAGGGTCACGGCTGGCGCGCCGGCGCAGGCTACCAGCCGGGCGAGCCGAACTTCGTCGCCATCCAGGGTTGGAATGCAGCAACGGTCTACCAGCAGGCAATCGCCTATATCGGTCAGCAGATCGACGGCCAATAAGCCGCGGCGACAGATTGATTGCAGACGAAATCGAAAGGCGCCTCATGGGCGCCTTTCTCATTTGGCTTCGGCTCGTGCCATCGGTTGCGGCACCAGTGAGCCCGCCACGACGCAATTGCGTCCGGAAGCCTTGGCGGCATAGAGCGCCATATCCGCCCGCTTGACCAGATCTTCGAAATGATGACCACCGCCGGCTTGCGTGCGACCGGCGCAGCCGAAGCTCGCGGTTACCACCAGGCTTTCTCCGCCCGGCAATATGATGACTGCACGCTCTATCGCCTCACGCACGGCTTCGGCAACGGCCGCCGCCTCATCCGGCGTCACATCGGGCAGCAGCGCAAGAAACTCTTCCCCGCCATGGCGCACCAGCAGATCGAACTGGCGGAAATTATGCTTGGCGACAGCCGCAACGTGGCGCAGCACGATATCGCCGACGTCATGACCATGGATATCGTTGATCTTCTTGAAATGATCGAGATCGAAGAGCACCACCGAGATCCATCGTGACCCGCTTTTGGCCTGCTCGAAGAGGGCGGCTGCAGCCGCCTCGAAGCCGCGGCGGTTATAAAGCCCGGTCAGAAGATCCGTCTGCGCCGCACTGCGAAGCTCACCGACCAAAACCTCACGCTCCCGTGTCAGCCGCGAGATCATCCCGAGACCCTTGGTCGCCAATGTCGCGACAACGCCAGCAAGCAGCAGCAAGCCGCCGCAGAGCACAAAAACCAGCATCACATGCAGATGCGAGCGCTGCGCCAGCGTTTCGCCGGTGCGATGGATGTCCGCAGTCGCCTCGGTGATCTTCTCCTTGAGGAAAGCAATGCGGTCAGCCTGCGCCGCCGCCCAATCGTTGCGGACCTCCAGCGGAGGCCGCGCTTCGCGGGTCAGGATCGCATCGGTCACCGCGTCGGCACGAACCTGCTGCGGCAGTTTCATGTAATCGGTGATCGACGTGACGAGCGGGGACGTCGAGTGGAAGACCATATGGTCCATACCCTCGGCCTGCATCATCTTGCCCTGCACATAGAGGTCGCTGGAGCGCAGCGAATAGCCGTGCTCGCTCAGGTGACGCGTGCCGATGAATGTCAGCAGCCGCTCACCGTAATAGCTCAGCAGGATACCCATCAGCTCGTTCGATTTTTCCAGCAGGACGGGATCCTGGATCAGCGGCGATAGCGCATCGACGACATCAAGCTGCTTCAGCGCTGCCTGCCAATAGACATAGCCCGGATCGCCCCCGGCATAGTATCCGCGGTCGACAGCGGCGCGGATCGAAATGATACGGCTATAGGCAAGTGCGAGATCGGAGAGTTCGTTCTGGAGATTGCCATCCAGCATGCCTGCCGAGGGCAGGCTCATCTGGAATTTCCGGCGCTCCTCATCGAGCCGCGCGCGGCTCTGCTGCATGCTGACCGCATTGTCGGTACCGGGATGGGTGAGATACTGCCTGGTCGCAACGGTCTCGCCGAGGATCTCGTTCGCCGCGATCGAGCCACCGCGCGCCAGAACATCAGCGAAACGATAGTCTTTTTCCAGCGAAACATACTGGCGGAACGACGTGCGTACGACCAGAACGCCTTCGGCGATCATGAAGATGAAAGGCAGCAGGATAGCCGCGAGAATGATCTTGTTGGTCGTTTCGAACTTCATCGAAAGCCGCCGCAATCCGCAGGTTGAAGACGTGTTTCGATGAAATTCTAGCGGGATTCCCTAAAGAACCCATAAACCTATATGCGAAGGCCTATACGTCGGGGCGGATGAAATCGCGCGTTTCGGCGTCCATGACCCACAATTCGCCGGTCGAGATGTCGAACCAGGCGCCGTGAAGGGCGATCTTGCCCTCTTTTTCCAGCGCCTTGACCTCGGGGAAGGTCCTGAGATTGTTGATCGAGTTGCGGATCGAGACACGCTCGAGCGCCGTCTGGCGCTCGGTCTGGGTCATGACGTCGTTGCTGCCGATCTGCTCGGCGGCATCCTTGACGAGCGACATCCAGCGGCCGATGAAATCGCCCGGCGAAAGCGGTTCTGAGCTCGGATCGAGTGCAGCGCGGATACCGCCGCAACGGCCATGGCCCATGACGACGATATCGGTGACCTTGAGCGCCTGTACGGCAAATTCGAGAGCAGCCGAAGTCGCATGGAAATGCCCGTCCGGCTCATAGGGCGGCACGAGATTGGCGACGTTCCGGATGACGAAGAGCTCGCCCGGGCCGGCATCGAAGATCAACTCCGGAGCCGCGCGGGAGTCGCAGCAGGCGATGACAAGCGTGGTCGGGCTCTGCCCGTTTTCCGCAAGCGTCTTGTAGCGGTCGCGCGCATCGGCATAGCGCCCGCTCATGAAGTTGCGATAACCGTCGAGAAGTGATCCAGGAAAACGCTGCATGACATTTCGATTAACGCTTGGCGCGGGCAAGATCAACTGCTGCAGTGCAAAATGAGTCGTTGCTATTGCTTGCGCCGCTGCGCCGGATGCATGAGGCGGCGCATCTGTACCATGGCCATCGGCGTGGCGAGGCTCGAAGCATCGCTCGCAAGCGTCAATTCGTCGCTTCCGCGTTTGACGGCACGGGCAAGCACTTCATAGACGCTGGCCGTCGCCAGCTGCAGCGCTTTCTCGTCATCCATGCCCGAGAGCAACCGTGACATGAAGAGAGCGGCCAGGAGATCTCCGAGCCCATTCGGCGGATTGTCGATCGCCCTATGCTCGGCAAGCAGCGCGTGGCGTCCGGAAAGATAGAGATTGCCGATCCCGCCGCTCATCATCGGAACAGCCGAGGTGACCAGCATGCGCGACGGGCCAAGCGACAGGGCCGCCTCCATGACGGCATTGTTGTCATCGAGCGGCGCGCCGGCCATCCAGGCGAGCTCGTAGCGGTTGGGTGTGGCGAGCGAGGCAAGCGGGATCAGGTGATCGCGGATCGCCTCGGCCGTCGCCTGCGGCACATAGAGCCCGCCGAGATCGCCCATGACGGGGTCGCAGACATAAAGAAGATCCGGATTGTCCTGCCGCAACGAGCTCACCAGCCGGGCCACCGACTTGGCCTGCGCCGCATTGCCGAAATAGCCTGACAGCACCGCCTTCACCTCGCCCACCCAGGGCGCGCGGATCAGGTCATCGATCGCCGCATCGAAGTCGGCTTCGGCAAAGGTCAGCCGTGTCGAGCGGCCATGCCCGGGATGCCAGGGCAAAACCACCGTCGGAAGCGCCCAGACCTGATGTCCGAGCGTTTCCAGCGCGAAGACGGCGGCGCGATTGCCGACCGAACCGCGAACGACGTGACTGGAGATGACGATAACCGTTCCGGCAGCGGTATTTTCTGGCATGATGATGGTCCTGAACCCGATGCGCCGTTGATCCCCTTTTTGCGCCACAGCTGTCAACCGTTCTTCATCTCTGCGTGGAAAGGTCGCGAAGCGGACGGCGAAAACCGGAGACGACTTATTTTAGCTCTGCGAGATAAGCGTCAATTCTTCCGGAAAGTGATCCAAACAGGGGCGAAAATGAACGAAAGCTGCCGTCAAACCGCCTCTTTTAGAGATTTTTTCGATAACTCTTCTGATATTTTGCCCAAAACCGAACGACTCGGGGGGAGCATCTGAAATGGCCGTAAGACAAAATCCGAAACGTGAAAAGCAGATCGAGAGCGCCAAGAAGATCGCGGCCGCGACCGGCGACAAATTTCTTGAGCCCGAAATTCTCTTCGGCCGCGCCAGCGGCGACGATCTCGACCGCTACACCCCGGAGATGCTCGCGCTGTCGGCGGTCCATTCCGCCCGCGAATTACAGGCCTGGAACGGCAAGACGCCGCGCGTCAGCATCGACACCATCGCGGATGTCGAGCCCGCGGGCATTGCCGTATCGGTTCTGACGATCACCGACCACAACATGCCCTTCCTCTACGAGTCCGTGATGGGCGAGGTGACCAGCACCTACCGCGATCTCTTCATGGCGGTTCACCCCATTCTGGTCCTCGAAGACGGCAAGGCTCCCGAGCTCTACTCTGCCGACGAGCCGAGCGATCCGGCGAAGCGCGTCAGCCATATCCAGATCCATATTTCGCCGCTGACATCGGCCCAGGCCGCCGATCTGCAGAAGCGCATCAAGACGGTGCTGGAGCAGGTCGACCAGGCGGTCTCCGACTGGAAGCCGATGCTCTCCAAGCTCGATACGGCGATCGACGAGCTGCGTGAATATGGCTCCAGCCGCAAGAAGGCAGACCGCGACGAAGCACTCGCCTTCCTGACCTGGCTGCGCGATG
The DNA here is from genome assembly GCF_016864575.1 of Rhizobium sp. BG4. NCBI lineage: Bacteria > Pseudomonadati > Pseudomonadota > Alphaproteobacteria > Hyphomicrobiales > Rhizobiaceae > Rhizobium > Rhizobium sp. BG4. The sequence continues at coordinate 1,854,731 of NZ_CP044125.1, read as the reverse complement.
AGAACTTCACCTTCCTCGGCATGCGCGAATACGTCTATTCCGGCAAGGGCGCCGGCGCCAAGGTGGAGCGCGACAAGGGCACCGGCCTCGGTATTCTCTCCAATCCCGACGTTCTCGTCCTGCGCACGGGCAAGGATGCGGTGACGACGACGCCCGAGATCCTCGCCTTCCTCGACGGCCCGGATTTCCTGATCGTCACCAAGGCCAACGTCAAATCTGTGGTCCACCGCCGCGCCTATATGGACTATGTCGGCGTCAAGCGTTTCGACAAGGATGGCAACGTCACCGGCGAACTCCGCATCGTCGGCCTCTTCACATCGACGGCCTATACGTCCTGGGCGTCCGAGATCCCGCTGATCCGCTCGAAGATCGCCAAGGTGAAGGAGCATTTCGGCTTCGACCCGATGAGCCACTCCGGCCGCATGCTCGACAACACGCTGGAATCCTATCCGCGCGACGATCTCTTCCAGATCGACACGACGCTGCTGTCGAGCTTTGCCGAGCAGATCAACGACCTCGCCGACCGGCCGCGCGTGCGCGTCCTGCCGCGCATCGACCATTTCGACCGCTTCGTTTCCGTCATCATCTATGTGCCGCGCGAAGAATATGACTCGATCGTCCGCGAGAAGATCGGCACCTACTTGAAGACCGTCTATGACGGCCGCGTTTCCGCCTATTACCCGGCCTTCCCGGAAGGCGGCGTCGCCCGCGTCCACTTCATCATCGGCCGCTCCGGCGGCAAGACGCCGCGCATTCCCCAGGCCAAGCTCGAGGAAGCGATCCGGGCAATCACCGCCCGCTGGGACAGCCGCTTCGAAATGCTGGCAGGCCCGAAGGCGCCCCGGATCGGCGTCAGCAACGCCTTCCAGGAAGCCTTCTCGCCGGATGAAGCCGTCGGCGATCTTCTCGATATCAGCGCATGCGCAGCCGGCGAACCGATCCGCATCGAGTTCTATTACCGCGACGACAACGAGCGCGGGCGCATCCTGTCCCTGAAGATCTTCCACAGCGGCGAACAGCTGCCACTCTCGCGCCGTGTTCCGCTGCTCGAGAATCTCGGCTTCAACGTCCTCAGCGAAAGGACCTTCGATATCGAAGTCCCCGCTGCCGATGGCGCCACCAGCATCGTGGTGCTCCACGATATGGAGCTCGAAGCCCGCAGCGGCACCGACATCGATCTCGGCCGCTTCGGCGCGCCGCTGGAGGAAGCTTTCGTTGCCGCCTTCAACGGCACGATCGACAATGACAGCTTCAACCGCCTGATTCTCTCGGCGGCCCTCTCCGCCCGCGAAACCAACGTGCTGCGTGCCTATGCGCGCTATCTGCGCCAGGCAGGTATTGCCTATTCGCAGGATTATATCGCCGCTACGCTCGACAAATACCCTGATATCGCAGCAGCGATCTTCCGCCTCTTCCATGAAACCATGGATCCGGCGGTCGCCGAGAAGCCGCGGCTGAAGAAGCTTGCCGATCTGCACCAGTCGATCGAAACGGCGCTCGCCAATGTTCCGAGCCTCGACGACGACCGCATCCTGCGCCGCTATATCAACGTCGTCGACGCCACGCTGCGCACCAACTATTTCCAGCGCAACGAGGATGGCTCGACCAAGGCGATGCTCGCCTTCAAGCTCGACCCGCATCTGGTCGATGGCCTGCCGCAGCCGCTGCCCTTCCGCGAAATCTTCGTCTATGGCGTTGAGGTCGAGGGTGTTCACCTGCGCTTCGGCAAGGTCGCCCGTGGCGGCCTGCGCTGGTCCGACCGCGCCGAGGATTATCGCACGGAAGTGCTGGGTCTCGTGAAGGCACAGCAGGTCAAGAACGCCGTCATCGTTCCCGTTGGCGCCAAGGGCGGCTTCTATCCGAAGAAGCTCCCGGTCGGCGGCAGCCGCGACGAGATCTTCAACGCCGGCCGCGAAGCCTACAAGACCTATATCCGCACGCTGCTGTCGATCACCGACAACATCTCCGGCGCCGATATCGTGCCGCCCGCCAACACGGTTCGCATCGATGGCGACGACCCCTATTTCGTCGTCGCCGCCGACAAGGGCACCGCGACTTTCTCCGACACGGCCAACGCGCTGGCGCAGGAAGCCGGCTTCTGGCTGGACGACGCCTTCGCATCGGGTGGATCGGCCGGTTACGACCACAAGAAGATGGGCATCACCGCGCGTGGCGCCTGGGAGACCGTGAAGCGCCACTTCCGCGAAATGGATATCGACATCCAGACGACGCCCTTCACCGTCGCCGGCGTCGGCGACATGTCGGGCGACGTCTTCGGCAACGGCATGCTGCTCTCCCCGAAGATCCGGCTGCTCGCCGCCTTCGACCACCGCGACATCTTCATCGATCCCGATCCGGATATGGAGAAGACGCTCGGCGAGCGTCAGCGCCTGTTCAATCTCGCCCGCTCCAGCTGGCAGGATTTCGACAAGTCGGTTCTGTCGAAGGGCGCGATGATCATCTCCCGTGCCGCAAAGTCGGTAACGCTGACGCCTGAAGCTGTCGCTGCGATCGGCATCGACAAGTCCGTGGCGACACCGTTCGAGATCATGACCGCGATCCTCAAGAGCCCGGTCGACCTGCTCTGGTTCGGCGGCATCGGTACCTATGTAAAGGCCGCGGCCGAAACCGACACCGAAGTCGGTGACCGCGCCAACGACCCGATCCGCATCAGCGCCGACGATGTCCGCGCCAAGGTGATCGGCGAGGGCGCCAATCTCGGCGTCACCCAGAAGGGCCGTATCGCCTACGGTCTGAAGGGCGGCCGCAGCAATTCCGACGCCATCGACAACTCCGCCGGCGTCAACACCTCGGACGTCGAGGTCAACATCAAGATCGCACTCGCCAACGCCATGCATGACAGCCGCCTGACGCGTTCCAAGCGCGACCAGCTGCTGTCCTCCATGACCAACGAAGTCGCGAGCCTCGTGCTGCGCAACAACTATCTGCAGTCACTCGCGATCTCGCTGACCGAGCGCAAGGGCACCGCCAACGGCCTGGAACTTGCCCGCTTCATGACCGTTCTCGAAGGCGCAAAGCAGCTGAACCGCAAGGTCGAGACGCTCCCTGACGATGCAACGCTCGCCGAGCGCTATGCCGCCGGAAAGCCGCTGACCCGCCCGGAAATTGGCGTCTTGCTTTCCTACGCCAAGATCGTGCTCTTCGACGCGCTGATCGCCAGCGACCTGCCTGACGATCCCTATTTCGCCTCGACGCTGTCGGGTTATTTCCCGGCGAAGATGCAAAAGACCAACGCCGCCGATATCGACAGCCATCGCCTGAAGCGCGAAATCGTCGCAACGGTTCTGGCCAACGAAGCGATCAACCGCGGCGGCCCGGCCTTTGCCGTCAGCATGGTCGATGCGACGGCAGCCTCCGCAGCCGAAGTCGTCCGTGCCGCAATCATCGCCCGCGATGGCTTCGATCTGACGCGCCTCTGGAGCGAAACCGATGCGCTGGATGGCAAGATTTCCGGCCAGATGCAGAACCGCATCTACGAAGAGATCGGCCATAGCTTCACGGTCTTGACCCGTCTGATGCTGAAAACCGGCATGGCCAAGGGCGATATCGCCGAAACCGTTAGCCGGCTGCAGGCAGCTCTGAAGAAGCTGAAGCCGTCTTTCGCGGCGCAGGCGCCCGCCGAGTTCGAAACACGGCAGACGGAGTTTCAGGAAGCCGGTCTTCCCGACAAGCTGGCAGCCGATATCGCCGGCCTTCCGGGCTTTGCACTGGTGCCGGAGATCATGCAGATCGCCGAGCGGACGGGCGAAGCGCTGGCACGCGCAGCCGAGAGCTATTTCGCGGTATCGCAGACCTTCCGCATCGGCCGCCTGCTTGCCGCCGGCAACCGGATCGTCACTTCCGATCACTACGAGAACCTGGCTCTGGCCCGCAGTATCGACCAGATCGCCAGCGCGCGCCGCGATATCGTCATTTCGGCGCTCTCGGAGCACGGCAAGGAAAAGCTGCCGGTTCAGGCCTGGCATGCGGTCGATCGTATCCGCATCAACCGCATCACCGAGGAGCTATCCAGCCTCGGCGACAGCGGCGAGCCGAATCTCGCCCGGATCACCGTTGCCGCAGGTCTCCTGACCGATCTTGCGCGCGACCGGACGAGGTGACACAGTCCGCCGCGACAATGGGAGCGGACGTGTGAGCAGAATCGACTGGACGGGAGAGGGAACTCCGGCGCCGCAGAAAGCGCCGGAGGCGGGTATCTGGGGCTGGATGTTTTTCGATTGGGCGGCGCAGCCGTTCTTCACCGTCGTCACCACCTTCATCTTCGGTCCCTATTTCGTCTCCCGGCTGACCACCGATCCCGTCCATGCCCAGGCCATGTGGAGCAACATGGCAACGATCTCCTCGGTGATCATCGCCGTGCTTTCACCGATCCTGGGATCGATCGCCGACCAATCGGGCGCCAGAAAGCCCTGGATCGGCTTCTTCGCGGTCATCAAGATCGCCAGCCTGTTCGGCCTCTGGTTTGCGGCACCGGGCTCTCCGGTCATCTACCCAATGATCTTCATGATCCTGGCCTCGATCGCCGCCGAATTCTCGATCGTCTTCAACGATTCGATGATGCCGCGGCTGGTTGGCAAGGACGAGGTCGGACGCCTCTCCAACACCGCCTGGGGCCTCGGTTATCTCGGCGGCATGATCGTGCTGATCGCCGTTGTCACCTTGCTCGCCGGAAGCCTCGAAACCGGCAAGACGCTGCTCGGCTTCGACCCGCTCTTCGGCCTCGACCCGCATACCGGCGAGGACGCCCGCGTCACCGGGCCGATTTCCGCGGTCTGGTACCTGATCTTCATCATCCCGATGTTCCTCTTCACGCCTGATGCGCCGAAAGGCATACCGTTCGGCCGCGCCGTAAAGGTGGGGCTCGCAGAGGTTCGCAACACGATCGGCGAACTGAAGCACCGCAAGGGTATCCTGAAGTTCCTACTCGCCCGCATGATCTACCAGGACGGCGTCAACGGCCTGCTGATCCTCGGCGGTACCTTCGCCGCTGGCATGTTCGGCTGGGCGACCATCGAGATCGGCCTTTATGGCATCATCCTCAATGTCGTCGCGATCTTCGGCTGCATCATTGCCGGCCGCATCGATCACCGCATCGGCTCAAAGGTGACGATCGTCATCAGCCTGATCATGCTGCTCATCGCCACTGTCGGGATCATCTCGACGGGACCGGGCTATACGCTTTTCGGCTTGATCGAGCTGCCCGTTGCCGATTCCGGGGGCTTCTTCGGCACCGCCGCCGAAAAGGCTTACATTCTCTACGGATTGCTGATCGGCCTTGCCTTCGGCCCGGTGCAGGCTTCATCGCGCTCGTATCTGGCCCGCAGCGTCAGCCTGGAGGAGGCCGGACGCTATTTCGGCATCTATGCGCTCTCCGGCCGCGCCACCAGCTTCATGGCGACGCTGATGTTCTCGATCGTTACCTATTCCAGCGGCTCCGCCCGGCTCGGCATGGCAACGCTGGTTATCTTCCTGATCGGTGGCCTAGCGTTGCTATTCTTCACACCCTATCCGGCTGACAGGAAGAAGGCCTGAACGAAAAACCCCGGCTCGAGGCCGGGGCTTTCTTGATCAATGGCGGAAGTGCCGCATTCCGGTAAAGACCATCGCGATATTGTGCTCGTTGGCCGCGTCAATGACCTCCTGGTCACGCATCGAGCCACCCGGCTGGATCACCGCGGTAGCGCCCGCTGCAATCATCGACAGCAGACCATCGGCAAAGGGCAGGAAGGCCTCGGAGGCGACGGCCGCACCCTTGGTCATCGGAACGGGCAGGCCAAGCGCCTTTGCCGCTTCCTCGGCCTTCAGGGCGGCGATACGGGCAGAGTCGACGCGGCTCATCTGGCCGGCGCCGATCCCGGCGGTCTGGCCGTCCTTGGCGTAAACGACGGCGTTCGACTTCACATGCTTGCCGACCTTGAAGGCGAACTTCATGTCTTCGAGTTCCTGGGCCGTCGGCGCACGCTTGGTGACGACCTTCAGCTCGAGATCCTCGACCATGCCGTTATCGCGGGTCTGAACCAGCAGGCCGCCGGAAACCGTCTTGGCAGTGATACCGGCAACGCGCGGATCGGGAAGACCACCGGCCGACAGCAGGCGCAGGTTCGGCTTCTTGGCGACGATCGCCTTGGCTTCCTCGGTCACATCAGGTGCGATGATCACTTCGGTGAAAAGCTTGATGATCTCTTCGGCCGTTTCCGCATCCAGCGTCTGGTTCAGCGCGATAATGCCGCCGAAAGCCGAAACGGAATCGCAGGCGAGCGCCCGCTTGTAGGCTTCGAGCAGCGTCGGGCCTGTTGCCACGCCGCAGGGATTGGCATGCTTGATGATGGCGCAGGCCGGAGACTTCTCCGGCAGGAACTCGGAAACGAGCTCGTAGGCCGCATCGGTATCGTTGATATTGTTATAGGAGAGCTGCTTGCCCTGCAGGAGAGCGGCAGTCGAAACGCCCGGGCGCTGCTCGCCGGTCACGTAGAAGGCAGCCTTCTGGTGCGGGTTTTCGCCGTAGCGCATCTCTTCCTTGAGAACGCCGCCGATCACCCGGTGGCGCGGCGTATCGATTGCCAGCGCTTCGGCAAACCAGTTCGAGATCATCGCGTCGTAAGCCGCCGTGCGGGCATAGGCCTTGGCGGCCATGCGCTGGCGGAAGCTGTAGCTCGTCTGGCCGGCATCATCGGAAAGCTGCTGCAGCAGCTCGGCATAATCGGCCGGATCCGTGAGGATGGTGACGTAGGCATGGTTCTTTGCCGAAGCGCGGATCATCGCCGGGCCACCGATGTCGATATTCTCGACGGTCGTCGGATAATCGCCGCCGGCAGCGCGAACCTCCTCGAACGGATAGAGGTTGATGACGGCGATATCGATGCCTTCGATGCCGTGCTTCTTCATCGCGTCCTGATGCTCGGCATCGTCGCGGATAGCGAGCAGGCCGCCGTGAACCGTCGGATGCAGCGTCTTGACGCGGCCATCCATGATCTCAGGAAAGCCGGTGACTTCGGAAACGTCGGTGACATCGAGACCGGCAGCGGCAATCGCCTTGTGCGTGCCGCCGGTCGAGAGCAGGCGAACGCCCTTTTCCGACAGCGCCTTGGCAAGCTCGACGATACCGGTCTTGTCGGAGACGGACAGCAGCGCGGTCTTTGCTTTGACCTTGTCGGGGGCGGGGATCTTCTTGGAAATGACGGCCATGAACCTTCTCCGTTCGGGCTTCGGGAGACATCCGGCGAGGGACGTATAGGATTATGGCGCCGCGTTAGCACGAGCGCTGCCGCCGCGTAAATGCCGACTAGCTCTTGCGGGACAGAAACCAGCGAATTTCCGGCTTTTCAGCGAAATCGAAGTCGATTTCGATCTGATCAGAACCGCAGATGCCGGAGGCATCGGCAAAGAAGATGTCTTCCGAAATCAGCACTTCGTTGCCGGGAGAGGAAAATAGCCAGCTCTCGCCATCCGGCGCGGTCAGCAGAATGGATTCCCGGTCGTTCTGTTTCAGATTGATCGACGGGTGGATGTGAAAGCGCACCGCCGCCTTCAGCGGCTCGTCGCTGACTTTCTCGCCCGGCAGGATCAGCCGGTCGCGGCCGGCGATGATAGCGCCCGCAGAGTTCATCGACAACTCGCGCTCGTGCAGCACGCCGAAGTCGCGCAGATAGCCGTCGTGAACCATCTTCAGCCCATCACGTCCGTCTTCCGTCTCGGCACGCTCTACCGTCACGGTATCCACCATATCGGTCATCACGTGACCAAGGAATTCCGAAGGCGAGAAGTGGCTGGAGGACGTATCGTTCAGCGTCACCGTCGAATGCGTCGCCGTGGTGCGTGCCATCTGCACATAGCGCTTGCCGGCAAATTTCGGTGAACCGGAGTTGACGATGAAGCGATGGCGCCCGGACGACATCTCGAAAGACAGGCAACCGGCATGCGCGGTGCGTGACAACAAACCCACCGGGGGCGTGCCGGTATCGGCAATGACGACAGTCTTTCCTGCCGCCAGCCGCTGATAGCGCGAATGCGGCATCGCTTTGAATGGCTGGCCAGCGGTCTCGTCATAGCGCAGCACCGACATCAGCTCATTGGCGAGCGTCGAGGTGGCGCCGTTGAAGAGCGCAAGATCACCATCCTGATGCCGGAAGAAGCGCAGCGCCGGATACATGCGATCGATGCCGGAGATCAGCTTCTGCGGCAGATCATGGCCGAGATTCACATAGGTTTGGCGCAGCGGCAGCAGATCGAGCAGGAGTTCAAGCCCGGCGCGGGGATTTCGCGAGATGTGCCCCCCATCGGGAAGGATCTGCAGATCGAACTCATTGTCGAGCGCCAAAGCGGCCTTGCGCAGCGCACCAGCGCGCATCGGCATGGAGATCGACGCCATGGCGAGCGCAATCCGCAGGCGGAAGAGCACTTCGCCCGCAGGCGCATAAGGCGCCATCCGCCGCAGATACCGCACCTGAAAGGCAAGCGAGCGCATGAAGCGGCGATAGAAACCGCGGTCGGCATTGTGCAGCACGACAGGCGAATGCGACAGCCAGGCGATGACCCGCTGCGCCGTGACATCGATTTCCCAGGCCACGCCTTCGATGCGGCCGGAATGCAGGGACAGCCAGCTATCGACGATCGACCGGGCGATCAGCGACGCACGATCGCTCTTGTAGGCCCGCATATGCCGCAGCCAGCCGAAACCATGCAGGCGATTGGCGAACGCGCGCGAGGGCAAAGTGAAAGCGAAGGGCGACTTGCCGTTGGTCTCGAGCATCCGACCCGCCAGCGGAAAGCGCCCGTTCATGATCTCGTCGGCGACGTGAGAATCGATGGCGCGCAGATCGGTCGGCGCAACGATCAGGCGCTCCGGCGCCTGAATGGTATGACGGAAGGCGCGCAGGCGCAGCAGAGCAGCACGGCGCGACACGCGCCGCCAAGCCTCCCGAACATACAAAGTCCAAAAACGCCCGCCGGATTGCATAATTTATTTTCTATTGACCCTCGTGATTAAGAATAGGTGAACGAGAGCCGCTTTCACCGGGTGGGCTGCATTAATTCGTGACAAAGATGAAATATAAGAAGCTGCCTTGCAATCAGGCAACACGTCGCAACACCGCGGCGTAGAAACCATCCAGCCCCGAAGCGATCCCATCAGGCATCGGCAGCATAACGGGGGTCGTGCGGAAATCGCCAAGCGGGCTGATGGCCTGCTCAAGGCCCGGCCAGGATGCCGCATCGATCGGTATCCGGGCAATGCCGGGAACATCGGCAAGAACACGCGCGATCACGTCCTCGCCTTCGGCGGGATCGAGCGAGCAGTTCGAGAAGACGATGACGCCATCGGGCTTCAGAAACGCCAGCGCGTGACGCAGCAGCCGTTCTTGGACGCCGGCCAGCTTCTCGATCTCCTCCGGCCCCTTGGTCCAGAGAACATCCGGATGGCGCCGGGTCGTGCCGGTCGAGGAACAGGGGGCGTCGAGCAGGATCGCATCGAAACCCTCTTCAGGCTGGAACTTGGTGAGATCCGTGACAAGCGTTTCCGCTTCCAGCCCGAGCCTTGCGAGATTGGAACGCAACCGCTTCAGGCGGTTTTCAGACTGATCGATCGCCGTGACCTTGCCGCCGGCGAGGATGAGCTGGGCCGTCTTGCCGCCCGGCGCAGCGCAGAGATCGGCAACGCGCTTGCCGGTGAGATCGCCGAACAGTTTCGCGGGGATGCTGGCTGCAGCATCCTGTACCCACCAGGCGCCGTCCTCGAAGCCTTCAAGCGAGGGAATGCTGCCATCGAAGGCGGCCAGCCGCACGCCGCCTGTCGGCAGCACGGCGCCATTCAGACGCTCAGCCCAGGCGGCAGCATCGGCTTTCACGGTCAGGTCGATTGCCGCGGGTTCCAGCTGGGAATCCGAAATGGCGAGCGCCGCTTGCCTGCCGTAAGCCTTGGTCAGACGCGCCAGGAACCAGTCCGGCATGGCCGGAACATCGGCAACGGAGGCCAGGATCGCTTCCTTCTCGCGGCCGAGACGCCGCAGGATGGCGTTGACGAGCTTGGCAAAGCGGCGGTTGCGGGGATCGTTGTTCGCCTGCTCGACGGCGAGGTCGACGGCCGAATGATCGGGCACGTCGAGATAAAGGATCTGCGCGGCACCGACGACGAGAACGTGATGCAGAGCGCGGGCGCCATCCGGCAGCGGGGAATCAAGAAGCGAGGCAATCGCCGCATCGATGCGCGGCAGATGCCGGAGCGCCGAATTCAGGATCGCGCGGACAAGCGCGCGGTCGCTTTCGCCGAGCGCCTTGTAGGCCGGATTGCCATGCTCGTGATCGAGAGCGCCATCGAGCGGCAGCTTCTTGTCGACCACCGCAGCAAGGATCTTGGCGGCAGTGGAGCGCGCCTGCAGACCGGGCTTTGCCGGCGGGCGCTCACCCGGTTTGTTGCTGTTCTTGTTGGCTGGCTTCTTGCCGTTCGAATTCAAGACCACGGACCTTTGGGCGGTTGGGAATCACCGCGGCCAAGGCCGGTATCCGGAACAGAGCGCGATTTCCGCGACGGATTAGCAGTCCGAGCCGGTGCCGTCGAGACATTCATGCCGCCGCGGGCCATTTCCTGCAGTGCGGCGATGCGGTTTTCGGTATTCGGATGGGTCGAAAACAGGTTGTCCATGCGCTCGCCGGACAACGGATTGATGATGAACATATGCGCCGTCGCCGGATTGCGCTCCGCGTCATAATTCGGCACCTGCGCCGCGCCGCGGGCGATCTTGCCAAGCGCCGAGGCAAGCCACAGCGGATTGCCGCAAATCTCGGCACCGCGCCGATCGGCCGAATATTCGCGCGTGCGGCTGATCGCCATCTGCACCAGCATGGCGGCCAAAGGCGCCACGATCATCGCCACGAGAACGCCGATGAAGCCGAGCGGATTATTGTTGTTGCCGCGATTGCCACCAAAGAAGAAGGCGAAATTGCCGAGCATCGAGATCGCACCGGCGAGTGTCGCGGTGATCGTCATGGTCAGTGTATCGCGGTTTTGAACATGGGCGAGCTCATGCGCCATGACGCCGGCCACTTCCTGCGGCGACAGAACCTGAAGAAGGCCAGTCGAGGCGGCAACGGCGGCGTTCTCGGGATTGCGGCCGGTCGCAAAGGCATTCGGCTGCGGATTGTCGTAGAGATAGACCATGGGCATCGGCAGGCCGGCATTTCGTGCCAGATCGCGAACAATGCCGTAGAATTCAGGCGCATTGCGCTCATCGACCTCCTGGGCGCGATAGGCCGACAGCACCATGTTTCCCGAATTCCAGTAGGAGAAGAAGTTCATGCCGGCGGCGATCAGGAAGGCGATCATCATGCCGCCGCGGCCACCGATCAGGAATCCGACGAACATGAACAGGGCCGTCATGAAGGCAAGCAACATGGCAGTACGAACGAGGTTCATCGAGGGTCTCCATCTCCTATGTGGCGGCTCAAGGGTTTCAATCGGCCCTTCCAGGCACTATGATTTGGTTATTCGCCCGCCACTTTCAATATTTTCCGGCAGGATAGCCCCATGCAATCAGCTGACAACGACAACACCGAAGGCCCAGCCGTGGAAGGCGCCGAAGCGCGCAAACCCCTTTCGCCTGCCGCCAAACGTGCGCTTGCCGAAGCTGAAGAGCGCCGGCGCAACGCGACACCCATGAACCTGCCCGCGGAAATCGGCGGCCGCGGCGGCGCCGAACCCGCCCGCTTCGGCGACTACGAGATCAACGGCCGCGCCATCGATTTCTAAGTAAATATTCCTATTGACAGCGGCAAATTATCGGAATTTATTCCTCTACATGAGGACGATAATTTCGATTCTTGTCGCCATGTCTGTCTTTCCGCTTACAGTGGAGAGCGCCGAGCAGATTACCGGTCCGGTCGCTGCGGAGATCATTCGCGTCATAGACGGTGACACGCTTCTGGTGGAAGCGGCCCCCTGGCCGCAGCAGCGCATTGAAGTCTATGTCCGCATCCGCGGCATCGACGCACCGGAAATGAAATCGAAATGCCCCGCTATCAGGCAAGCAGCCGAACAGGCACGTTCCGTGCTGGATGAAATGGCGGCCAGTTCGCCGCACATCAGGCTGACCAATATCAGCGGCGACAAATATTTTGGCCGCATCGTCGCCGATGTCGCCATGCAAGACGGGAGGAATCCGGCTCAGGAGATGCTGAGTGCTGGCCTTGCCGCCGGATATGATGGCGGGCGCAAGCCCCGTATAGCCTGCGCCAGCACCAATTGAAAAAGCCGCTCCGGATGGGAGCGGCTTTTGAGATCAGGCGCTCGCCTTGTTCTGGCGATTGGCGATGAGATCGTCGACGACGGCGGGATCGGCGAGCGTCGAGGTATCGCCGAGCGATCCGAAATCGTCCTCGGCAATCTTGCGCAGGATGCGGCGCATGATCTTGCCGGAGCGGGTCTTCGGCAGACCCGGCGCGAACTGGATCTTGTCGGGCGAGGCGATCGGGCCGATTTCGGTGCGGACATGCTTGATCAGCTGCTGGCGCAGCTCGTCAGAGCCCTCGTTGCCGGCCATCAGCGTCACGTAGCAATAAATGCCCTGACCCTTGATCGCATGCGGATAGCCGACGACGGCGGCTTCCGAGACGAGATTGTGCGAGACGAGCGCCGATTCCACTTCGGCCGTGCCGAGACGATGGCCGGAAACGTTCAGCACGTCGTCGACGCGGCCGGTGATCCAGTAATAGCCATCCTCGTCGCGGCGGCAGCCGTCGCCGGTGAAATACTTGCCCTTGTACGTCGAGAAGTAGGTCTGGATGAAGCGCTCGTGGTCGCCATAGACGGTGCGCATCTGGCCCGGCCAGCTGTCGGTGATGCAGAGATTGCCGTCGGCCGCACCTTCGAGCACCTTGCCCTCATTGTCGACCAGCTGCGGCTTGACGCCGAAGAACGGCACGGTGGCCGAACCGGGCTTCAGATCGGTCGCACCCGGCAGCGGCGTGATCATGTGACCACCGGTTTCCGTCTGCCACCAGGTATCGATGACCGGGCAGCGCTTGTCGCCGACGACGTTGTAATACCATTCCCAGGCTTCCGGATTGATCGGCTCGCCGACCGTTCCGAGCAGCCGCAGCGAGGAGCGCGACGAGCGGGTGACGAAATGATCGCCGGCGCCCATCAGCGAGCGGATCGCCGTCGGTGCGGTGTAGAAGATGTTGACCTTGTGCTTGTCGATGATTTCCCAGAAACGGCCCTGATCCGGGAAGTTCGGCACGCCCTCGAACATCAGCGTCGTCGCGCAGTTCGAAAGCGGTCCGTAGACGATATAGGAGTGACCGGTGACCCAGCCGACATCGGCCGTGCACCAGTAGATATCGCCGGGGTGATAATCGAAGACATATTCATGCGTCATAGACGCGTAGACGAGATAGCCACCGGTAGTGTGCAGCACGCCCTTCGGCTTGCCGGTCGAGCCCGAGGTGTAGAGGATGAACAACGGATCTTCCGCCTTCATCTTCACCGGCGGGCATTCGGCCTTCACGGTGGCGACTTCCTGGTGGTACCAGAGATCGCGGCCCGGCGCCCAGCCGGTCTTGCCGCCGGTGCGGCGCACGACCAGCACCTTGTCGACGATGACATGCTGCTTGGCGGCGATATGGATCGCGGTGTCGGTATTTTCCTTGAGCGGTACCGGCTTGCCACCGCGCACGCCCTCGTCGCAGGTGATGACGAAGGTCGATTCACAGTCGACAATACGGCCGGCCAGCGCTTCCGGCGAGAAGCCGCCGAAGACCACCGAATGTACGGCGCCGATGCGCGAACAGGCGAGCATCGCATAAGCCGCTTCGGGGATCATCGGCATGTAGACGGTGACGCGGTCGCCCTTCTTGACGCCGTGCTTCTTCAGCACGTTCGCCATCCGGCAGACGTGCTCGTAGAGCTCGTTATAGGTGATCTTCTTGTCGACGTAGGGGTTGTCGCCTTCGAAGATGATGGCGGTCTGGTTGCCATGCGTCTTCAGGTGACGGTCGATGCAGTTATAGGAGACGTTGGTCTGGCCGTCTTCGAACCACTTAATCGAAACCTTGCCGGTGAAGGAAGTGTTCTTGACCTTGGTATAGGGCTTGAACCAGTCGATGCGCTTGCCGTGCTTGCCCCAGAACTTGTCCGGATTCTCGACGCTCTCCTCGTACCACTTCTCGTATTTCGCCTTGTCGATCAGGGCATGGCTCTTCACCGGTTTGGTAACCGGATAGATCTTCTCCGACATGGAAACTCCTCCTCACGCGGGCACCGGTTTCGCCGCACGAAGCAGCGCCCGGGACTCAATTCAGGGCATTCATAGCAGGTCAAAACGGCCCGGCAATTAGACAAAGGTCATTTCATTCCGGATCAATTGCAATTCTGCGTCACTCCGGTTATATAGCGCCAATATTTCCCGGACATTGTGGTGACAATCCACGGACCGCGACACCGGCGCGGACGACAGAAGGACTATATCCATGGCTCAACAACTGCTCATGCCGAAAGCGACTGCCATCTGGCTCGTCGACAACACGGCGCTGTCTTTCGACCAGATCGCACAGTTCTGCAAGCTGCATCCTCTGGAAGTCAAAGCGATCGCCGATGGTGAAGCTGCGCAGGGCATCAAGGGCCTGGATCCGATCGCAACCGGCCAGCTGTCCCGCGACGAAATAGCGCGCGCCGAGGGCAACCCGAACCACAAGCTGAAGCTTTCCGAGCCGAAGGTTCGCGTTCCGGAATCGAAGCGCCGCGGCCCGCGCTACACGCCGGTTTCCAAGCGCCAGGATCGTCCGAACGCCATTCTCTGGCTGGTTCGCAACCATCCGGAACTGAAGGACGCCCAGATCTCGCGTCTCGTTGGCACCACCAAGTCGACGATCGAACAGATCCGCGAGCGCACCCACTGGAACTCCGCAAACCTGACGCCGATGGACCCGGTAACGCTCGGCCTCTGCAGCCAGATCGACCTCGACATGGAAGTCGAAAAGGCAGCCAAGGGCCGTCCGCTGCCGACCGCAGCCGAACTGGGCGCAACGCTCGAATCCGCTCAGGAGACCGAGCGCCTGACGCCGAGCTACGAGCGTGAAGAAGAGCGCGAAATCGACGCCGATGCGGTCTTCGCAAAGCTGAAGTCGCTGAAGTCGTCTTCCAAGGATGAGGACGAAGACGATCAGTTCTGATCGTCTTTCTCTCCAAACGAAAAACCCGCCGGATCGCTCCGGCGGGTTTTTTATTGGCCGCTTGCTGCCGCTTAGCTGCGGAACAGCGACAGGATGTTCTGCGAAGCGGAGTTGGCGATCGACAGCGACTGGATCGCAAGCTGCTGCTGCGTCTGCAGTGCCGTCAGTTTCGACGATTCCTCTTCCATATCCGCGTCCACCAATCGCCCGACACCGGAGTCGATCGAGTCGCTGAGTGTAGAGACGAAATTCTCCTGCAGCTGAATGCGCGTCGAGATCGAGCCGAGCTGCGAACCGGCGCTCGTCATCGCCTTCAGTGCGTTCTCGACATTGTTCAACGCCGAGGCGATATCGTCGGACGACAGGTTGCTGATGTTCATCGAGTAGACCGAACCGACCGAGCCGTTGGACGTGCCGAGAATGCCCGTCGAGGTGTCGATAACACCGCCGGTCGTCGTGCCGAACAGGACGTTGCCCGTCGAGCCGCTGTCGAGAATGTAGTCGGTCATCTTGACCGAGATGCCGTTCGAGCCATCGCGAACGAAGGTCGAGACGACGCTCTTCGTGCCGTTGCCCGCAACCCAGTTTTCACCGGAGAAGGAGGCCGATTCCGAAATGCTTTTCAGCTGCGCCTGCAGCTGGGTGATTTCTTCCTGGATCTTCGACTTGTCGACGCCCTTTTCAGTTGCGGCAACGATCTTCGCCTTGATTTCGGTAACGACGTCGATGGCGTTGTCCATGGCCGAATAGGCGGTATCGACCTTGGCGGCGCCGAGACCCAGCGCGTCGGAGACGGCCGACAGCGCCTTGTTGTCGGATTTCATCGTCGTCGCGATCGACCAGTAGGCGGCATTGTCGGCGGCCTTGGCAACGCGGAGGCCGGAAGAAACGTGTGCCTGCGTCGTCTGCAGGCTCTGGTTGACGCTGCGCAGGGTCTGAAGAGCTGACATCGCAGCCGTGTTAGTCAGGATGCTTGACATCGCTTTTTCCACTTCTCGTGAGGATGAAGGAGCATACCGGCAGAGGCCGGCGGTGGCGGTGCTTCATGCTTCACCTGAGCTCAGGTGTCCGTTGAGGGAAAGCTAATGAGAACATGGTTAACAAGTCGTCAACGATGGTCACATCTCGTCAACGATTCTTACCAAATAGCAAATATCCTATATGGGTCGAGAGCCAAAACCCCTGTGGCGCAAGGCTTCTGCGACTTCTTCAAGTGTTACCGGGTCATCAATTGTCGCAGGCATTTTCCAGGGAAGACCATCCGCAATCTTCTGAATCGTGCCCCTCAGAATCTTGCCGGAGCGCGTTTTTGGTAACCTTTCGACGGTGATGGCAGTTTTGAAGGCGGCAACCGGCCCAATTTCTTCACGAATCATTTTAACGACTTCTGATTCGATCTCCGGTGATTCGCGCCTTACGCCCTTCTTCAGCACGAGCAATCCGCAGGGAACCTGACCCTTCAGCGAATCAGCGATTCCAACCACGGCGCATTCGGCAACATCCGGGTGCCTGGCGCAGATTTCTTCCATCGCACCCGTCGAAAGACGGTGCCCGGCACAATTGATGATGTCGTCGGTGCGCGACATGATGAAGAGATAGCCATCCTCATCGATATAGCCGGCGTCGGCCGTCTTATAGTAACCCGGAAACTCCTCGAGATAGGCCGAACGAAACCGGGCATCGGCATTCCACAGCGTCGGCAGGCATCCGGGCGGCAGCGGCAGCTTGGCAACGATATTGCCGAGCGTGCCCGCGGCAACCGGATGACCGGCATCGTCGAGCACCTGGATATCGTATCCGGGCATCGGCACGGAGGGCGATCCGTGCTTGACCGGCAACTCGCCGAGCCCGATCGGATTGGCAGCGATCGGCCAGCCGGTCTCTGTCTGCCACCAGTGATCGATGACGGGCACGCCAAGCGTCTGCTCCGCCCATTTCAGTGTTTCCGGATCGGCGCGCTCACCGGCCAGAAACAAGCCCCGAAACTTTGCTTTCTTGTAGCGCGCCGCAAGCTCGCCATCGGGATCCTCTCGGCGGATGGCCCGGAATGCCGTCGGCGCCGTGAAAAGCACCCGCACATCGTAGTCCGACACGACCCGCCAGAATGCCCCGGCATCCGGCGTGCCCACCGGCTTGCCCTCATAGATCAACGTCGTGACCCCAGCCAGCAGCGGCGCATAGACGATATAGGAATGGCCGACCACCCAGCCGATATCGGATGCCGTCCAGAAGACCTCGCCGGGCTTCAGCCCATAGATATTCGCCATCGACCAATGCAACGCAACCATATGGCCACCATTGTCGCGCACCACGCCTTTCGGCTGGCCGGTCGTTCCCGATGTGTAGAGGATGTAGAGCGGATCGGTCGCAAGCACTGGCGTACAGCCGATATCCGCACCGCGATAGCGATCCACCGTCTCGGCGAAATCAAGGTCGCGCCCCTCTGTCAGATCGGCTGCAAGCTCCTGCCGCTGCAGCACGAGGCAATGGGCAGGTTTGATCTTTGCAGTCGCAATGGCCTGATCGACAAGCGGCTTATAGGCAACGACACGGCCGGGCTCCAGACCGCAGCTCGCCGTGATGACCAGCTTGGCACCCGAATCATCGATACGCGATGCGAGCTCGCTGGCGGCAAAGCCGCCGAAGACGACGGAATGCACGGCCCCAAGCCGGGCGCAGGCCAGCATCGAGAAGATCGCCTCCGGCACCATCGGCATATAGAGGATCACCCGGTCGCCTTTGCCGATGCCGAGTGCGCTCAGCGCCGCCGCAATCGCCTTCACCTCATCGAGCACCTCTCCATAGGTGAAGCGCCGCTTGGCGCCATTCATGGCGCTGTCGAAGATGATAGCGCTCTCGCCACCCCGTCCGGCGGCAACATGGCGATCGAGGCAATTGAAGCATGTATTGGTCTCGCCGCCCTTGAACCAGCGGCCATAGACGCCGTCACCGGCGGAAAATATCTGCTCCGGCTCCCTGAACCAGTCGATCGCCTCCGCGGCTTTCTTCCAGAAACCCTCGGGGTCGGCTTTCCAGCCGTCATAGACGCTGTGATAGTGGCTCCGCATCTGCTCCTCCCCAGGACATGCAAGCTATAGAGCCAATCTAGGGGAGGGACGTGCGGACAGGAAGCCCGACGAAAGACGAGCTTAGCGCGCGCCGAAGATTGCCGAACCGACGCGCACGCTTGTGGCGCCGAAAGCAATGGCCGTTTCATAATCTCCCGACATGCCCATCGACAGTTTCGTCAGCCCGCAAGCCTTTGCAAGCTTGGCAAGCAAGGCAAAATGCGGCCCAGGATTCTCCTCCGCCGGCGGAATGCACATCAGCCCTTCGATCGCCAGCCCAAGCTCGTTGCGGCAGAGATCGACGAAAGCGGCGGTATCGTCTGGCGCAATACCCGCCTTCTGCGGCTCCAGTCCTGTATTGACCTGAACATAGAGGCGAACGGATTTGCCCTGCCGCTTCATCTCATCTGCAAGCGCCCGGGCAATCTTCTCCCGGTCGACGGTCTCGATAACATCGAAGAGAGCGACCGCATCTTCCGCCTTGTTCGACTGCAGGGGACCAATAAGATGCAGCTCAATGCCCGCCGTCTCGCTTTTCAGCTCGGGCCATTTGCCCTGGCTTTCCTGCACGCGATTCTCGCCGAAGACCCGCTGACCGACGGCAATCGCCGGGCGGATGGCATCGGCATCGAAGGTCTTGGACACCGCGACAAGCTGCACCGAGCCCGCCGGACGCTTGATCCCGGCCTCTGCTTCGGCAATGCGCGAACGCACCTCGTTCAGCCGCTCTTGAAGTTCCATCGCTTACCCCCGACATGATGCTAGGTGATGACGGCAGAGCACTAAACGCGGCATACGTGCTTGCCAAGACCCACCGGCCCGAAAACGGCCTTTCCTGCGCCCGATCGGGCATTTGCAGCACCCGCAAAACTTGACGCTACGGTGGTTTCGTGGTGAAGGTCACCACCAACTTCCCCTGATTTTCCGGAAATTCGAATACCATGGCTACCGAACGTTATAATCCGCGCGACGCCGAGCCCCGCTGGCAGCAGAAATGGAACGAGGCAAAGGTCTTCGAGACCGACAATGCCGATCCGCGCGAGAAATACTACGTCCTTGAAATGTTCCCGTATCCGTCGGGCCGCATTCACATGGGCCATGTCCGCAACTATGCGATGGGCGACGTCGTCGCCCGCTACAAGCGCGCCCGCGGCTACAACGTTCTCCACCCGATGGGCTGGGACGCATTCGGCATGCCGGCGGAAAACGCAGCGATGGAACGTGGTGTTCACCCGGCCTCCTGGACCTATCAGAATATCGGCTCGATGAAGTCCCAGCTCAAGGCCATGGGTCTGTCGCTCGACTGGAGCCGCGAGTTCGCGACCTGCGACGTCGAATATTATCAGCACCAGCAGCACCTGTTCCTGGATTTCCTGGAGAAGGGCCTGGTCTATCGCAAGCAGTCGAAGGTCAACTGGGACCCGGTCGACAATACCGTTCTGGCCAATGAACAGGTCATCGACGGCCGCGGCTGGCGCTCGGGCGCTCTGGTCGAGCAGCGCGAACTGACGCAGTGGTTCTTCAAGATCACCGATTTCAGCCAGGATCTGCTCGATGCGCTGGATACGCTCGACCAGTGGCCGGAAAAGGTCCGCCTGATGCAGAAGAACTGGATCGGCCGGTCGGAAGGCCTGACGATCCGTTGGGAAATCGTTGCTGAGACTGCGCCCGCCGGCGAGACCGAGGTGACCGTCTACACGACGCGTCCCGACACGCTGTTCGGCGCATCCTTCCTGGCGATCGCCGCCGACCATCCGCTGGCCAAGGAAGCCGCCGCCAAGAACGCCGCGATCGACGCCTTCTGTGAAGAATGCCGCCGCGCCGGCACCTCGCTGGCAGCCCTCGAAACGGCCGAGAAAAAGGGCATCGATACCGGCATCCGGGTCAAGCATCCGCTCGATCCGTCCTGGGAGCTGCCTGTCTACGTCGCGAATTTCGTGCTGATGGACTACGGCACGGGCGCCATCTTCGGCTGCCCATCCGGCGACCAGCGCGACCTCGATTTCGCCCGCAAGTACGATCTTCCTGTCGTGCCCGTCGTCATGCCGAAGGATGGCGACGCAGCAAGCTTCGCTGTCGGCGATACCGCCTATGACGGCGATGGCGTCATGATCAACTCGCGTTTCCTCGACGGCAAGACGACGACCGAGGCATTCGAGATCGTTGCCGACAAGCTGTCTTCGACCGAGATCGGCGGCGCGGCCCAGGGCGAGCGCAAGGTGAACTTCCGCCTGCGCGACTGGGGCATTTCGCGCCAGCGTTACTGGGGCTGCCCCATCCCGGTCATCCATTGCGATGATTGCGGCGTCGTGCCGGTTCCGAAGAAGGACCTGCCGGTTCAGCTGCCATCCGACGTCACCTTCGACCAGCCGGGCAATCCGCTCGACCGTCATCCGACCTGGCGCCACGTTGCCTGCCCGCACTGCGGCAAGGACGCGCGCCGCGAGACGGACACGATGGACACCTTCGTCGATTCGAGCTGGTATTTCACCCGCTTCACCGCCCCGTGGGAAAAGCAGCCGACCGATCCGAAGGCCGCCAATCGCTGGCTCCCCGTCGATCAGTATATCGGCGGCATCGAGCACGCGATCCTGCACCTGCTCTACTCGCGCTTCTTCACCCGCGCCATGCGCGAGACCGGTCATGTCGACGTGAAGGAACCCTTCAAGGGCCTTTTCACCCAGGGCATGGTGGTGCACGAAACCTACCGCCGCGGCACCGGTTCGCACGGCGATTGGGTCGCACCTGCCGATATCCGGATCGAGGAAGTCGACGGCAAGCGCCGTGCCTTCCTGCTGGACGGTGGCGATGAAGTATCGATCGGCTCAATCGAAAAGATGTCGAAGTCGAAGAAGAACGTCGTCGATCCCGACGATATCATCGCATCCTACGGCGCCGACACGGCTCGCTTCTTCGTGCTTTCGGATTCTCCGCCGGAGCGCGACGTCATCTGGTCCGAAGCAGGCGTCGAAGGCGCCCACCGCTTCACCCAGCGTCTGTACCGCCTGATTTCCGAAGCATCGGAAGCGCTGGCAGCGGTGCCTGCGAATCCGGCTAAGGATGGCGAGGCGTTGGCAATCTCCCAAGCCGCTCACAAGACGCTGAAGGCCGTCCAGAACGATTATGACAAGCTCTGGTTCAATAAGGCCGTGGCGCGCATCTATGAGCTCGTCAATGCGCTCGCGTCGCCGCTGACAAAGGTTGCGGCCGGCGAAGGCGACGCGGCCTACCGTTCTGCCGTTCGCGAAGCATCGCAGATCCTCGTCCAGCTAGTGGCCCCGATGACCCCGCACCTGGCTGAAGAATGCTGGGCAGCACTCGGCAATACCGGCCTGCTGGCGCAAGCTGCATGGCCGGCCTATGACGAGGCGCTGACAACCGAGAATGATGTCGTTATGCCGGTCCAGATCAACGGCAAGAAGCGCGCTGAATTGACAATTTCTCGCGACGCGGATCAGAATGCCGTGACCGAAGCAGTGCTAGCCCTGGAGGCGGTCACCGCCGCCCTGAACGGCCAGGCGCCGAAGAAGATTATCGTGGTTCCGCAAAGGATTGTGAACATTGTCGTCTGATTTCGCTTCGAAGCTCGGCCGCCGCGCCGCTCTCGGCATCATCATCGCTTCCGCGGCACTGCTGAGCTCCTGCCAGGTCCGTCCGCTCTACTCGGAATCCTCCGGGGTCACCGCGAAGCTCTCGTCGGTCGGCTTCTCCGAGGCGACCTCGCGCGTCGAGCAGGAAGTCCGCAACCGGCTGATCTTCATCGCCGGCCGCGGAGCCGGCGAGGCGGAAAACCCGGAATATGAAGCCGAAATCCACGTCCGCTCGAGCGTTACCGACACACTGCTCGTGCAGTCATCGGACACTGCCCGCGCCGGCCGCGTCACGGTCAGCGTCGACTATACGCTGCGCTCGACCAAGGACAGCCAGGTCATCAAGGCGGGAAATCGCTATGCGACTGCCCTGCTGGATTATCCCGGCCAGGAATTCGCTAAGCAGCGTGCTGTTCGCGACGCGGAAAACCGCGCCGCACGCGAAGCTGCAGAATTCGTAGGCCTCGATATCGCCGCCGCCCTCGGCCGCTGAGGGCAGGGCTGTGGCGGAAATCAAGTCGCATGAGTTCGAAGGCTTCCTTCAGCGCTCCGCCGCCGCCTACAGCCTCTTTGTGATATATGGTCCCGACCGGGGCCTGGTTTCCGAGCGCGCCTCACAGATCGCCGCCAAAAGCGGCGTCGCGCTCGACGATCCCTTTTCGCTGATCAAGCTCGATATCGGCGACCTCCAGAAAGATCCTGGCCGGCTGATGGACGAGGCAGGTTCGATCGGCCTGTTTGGCGGCGAGAAACTGATCTGGATCAGAGGCGCCGCCAACGAGAAATATCTGGTCGATGCCCTGCAATTGCTCGCTGCCAAGCCCCCAGAGGGAACATCGGTTATCGTTGAAGCCGGCGACCTCAAGAAGGGTTCGCTTCTGCGCAAGGTGGTGGAAGGCGCCCGTACGGTCGCGGTTATCCCATGCTATGCTGACGACGCGCGCGCCCTGAACGCGCTGATTGACAACGAACTGGCTGCGGAAGGATTGCGCATCACCCCCGCAGCACGCCAGACACTGGTGGAATTGATCGGCGGTGACCGTATCGCCTCACGCAACGAGGTGCGCAAGCTCGCCCTTTATTGCCGCGGAATGGATACGATAGAAGAGCACCACGTCGATGAGATCATCGGCGACGCTAGCGCCATCTCGGTCGAT
Organism: Rhizobium sp. BG4; assembly: GCF_016864575.1. Taxonomy (NCBI): domain Bacteria; kingdom Pseudomonadati; phylum Pseudomonadota; class Alphaproteobacteria; order Hyphomicrobiales; family Rhizobiaceae; genus Rhizobium; species Rhizobium sp. BG4. The sequence continues at coordinate 1,831,736 of NZ_CP044125.1, read as the reverse complement.
GATGCCGTTGACGCGATCCTGAGCGGCAACACGACGACATTTCTGCATGCCATGCAGAAGATCACCGCATCGAAAACGGCAATCTTCCTCGTCATCCAGGCATGTCTGAAGCAGTTCCAGCTTCTGGATACGATGCGGGCCGAAATGGATGAGAAGCGGCTGCAGGCCGGGCAAGTAATGCAGACCCTCGGCCGCCACCTGCATTTCAGGCGCAAGCCGATCATCGAGCAGGCATTGAGAATCTGGTCAGCGGAAGCAATCGCCCGCGAAACAAACCGCCTGCACGCAGCGATCCTGCAGACGCGCAAGCGTCAGAGCCTGGAAGACAGCATCGCCCTCCAGACCCTGCTATCGACAACGCTGCAATCCGGCCGCAAGGGCTGATCAGCGGCGTTCCAGAAGCCGGCAGATTTCTTCCAATTGTTCCAATGACTTATAGGCGATCTTGATCTGCCCGCCACTGGCCTTGTGATTGATCGTCACGTCAAGGCCAAGCGCGTCGGACAGCGTGCGTTCCAGCGCCAGCGTATCCGAATCTTTCTGATCCAGTCGTGGGCCGGAACTTTTGGGCTCCGACTGCGCCTTGATATCGTTCTGCGCCAGGCGCTCGGCATCGCGCACCGACATGCCCTTGGCGACAATCGTCTTCGCCAGCATCGCCGGATCCGAAGTCGACACCAGGGCGCGCGCATGGCCTGCCGAAAGGCTGCCAGCAGCGAGGAGATCGCGAACCTGATCGGGAAGCTTCAACAGGCGAAGCGAATTCGCAACATGGCTGCGGCTCTTACCAATGATTTCGCCGAGATCGTTCTGCGTATAGCCATACTCGGCGATCAGCTGCTCGTAGCCCAGCGCCTCTTCAAGCGGATTGAGATCGGAACGCTGGACGTTCTCGACAATGGCGATCTCCAGCGCCGTCTTGTCGTCGACATCACGAACCAGAACCGGGATCTCGATCAGGCCGGCAAGCTGAGCGGCACGCCAGCGCCTTTCACCAGCGATGATCTCAAAGCGGCTTTCGCCGATCGTCCGAACGACGATCGGCTGAACGATGCCATGCTGGCGGATCGAGCTCGCGAGGTCATGCAGCTCGGTGTCATCGAAGAAGCGGCGCGGGTTGCGCGGGTTGCGGCTCACGAACTCGATCGGTACCTGGCGATCGGCGCTCACGCTGGGCTTCTCGCCCTCGACTGGAACCGGCTGATCCATCTCGCCGATCAGCGCAGCAAGTCCGCGCCCAAGGCGCCTCTTCGAAACATCGTCGTTCATGGTCTCAACTCACTTTACAATTCAAGCTGCGAGGCGCTGGCGTTCGCGCTGGATCACTTCCGACGCCAGCTGCAGATAGGCTTGACTGCCGGCGCACTTCAGATCGTAGAGAATGGCGGGCTTGCCGTAGGAGGGCGCTTCAGAAACGCGAACATTCCTCGGAATCAACGTATGGTAGACCTTCTCGCCGAGATGCGTCCTGACGTCGTTGACCACCTGCTGCGCCAGATTGTTTCGGGCATCAAACATTGTCAGCACGATACCCTGGATATCCAACCTCGGATTGACCGTCCGGCGAACCTGATCGACGGTTTCGAGCAACTGGCTGAGACCTTCAAGCGCGAAGAATTCGCACTGCAGCGGCACAAGAACCGAGTGAGCAGCGGCCATCGCGTTCATCGTCAGCAGGTTGAACGACGGCGGGCAGTCCAGGATGATGTACGAGAACTCAAAGGCTTCCTCGCTCGCGAGAGCCTTCTTCAGCTTGAAGACGCGGTCGGACTGTTGCGCGATCTCCATCTCGATCCCGAGCAGATCCATGGTCGACGGCACGATGAAAAGATTAGGCACGGCAGTCTGCTGTGCGGTTTCCCGAACACCCGCTTCGCCGACCAGCAGGTCGTAGGACGAGACCCGGCGATCCTTGCGATCGATACCAAGTCCTGTGCTGGCGTTACCCTGCGGATCAAGATCGACGATCAGAACACGCTCACCGATCGCGGCAAGCGCAGTCGCCAGATTGATGGCCGTCGTCGTTTTGCCGACGCCGCCCTTCTGATTTGCTATGGTGATAATCCGGTTTCGCTCGCCAGCCATCATCGATGATCCAAAATCGTTAAACCAAGTGCCGGAGTTTGGAGATTTCGAGAATAACGGAATCTCTCTCGACGACACTCGTATGTTCTACCAGATCGAATTGCCAGCGGCCATGCGCTTTCTTAATCTCGGATCGGTAATCCCGGCCTTTATGGAAGAAAGCCTGGCATTCTTCATTTCGATCCATCCACGGCTTTGAGAATTCTAACAGTTTGTCCAGATCGGCTAGCGCACGGCCTGAAATGGCATCACTGTCAGGCACTTCCTTGTAGACATCCTCGATTCTGACAGCATGGACAGAACCGCGCGCATTGGTCTCGCGTAGTGCAAGCCGCAGAAACGAGGCCTTCTTGTTGTTGCTTTCGACAAGATGTACCCACCCATTGGCCTGTTCAGCCATCAGGATAGCGGTAATCACACCCGGAAAGCCGCCACCGCTACCCAAATCCACCCAGGTCTTCGCGCCGGGGCTCAGCTGGTAGATCTGAGCGCTATCGACGATGTGGCGGTCCCATGCATCGGAGAGTGTGGAGGGCGCCACCAGATTTATGGTCTTGGCCCACTTCTGGAAAAGTTGCAGAAAATGCTCGAGTCGCGCCTGTGTTTCACGTGAAACACTTTGACCGTTCAGCTTCATTCAAGAACTCTTTTCGCGTGTATTAGATGGCGCGTGCCATATCAGCGCGCCGCAGATGGACGAGCAATAGCGATATGGCCGCCGGCGTCATACCGTCAATCTTCGCCGCTTGCGCAATGCTGTATGGCTCCGCGCGCTGCAGCTTCTGTTTCAACTCATTCGAAAGACCCGAAAGCTGCGAATAGTCGAAATTCGCGGGGATCAGACGGTCTTCATCGCGCTTTATATCAGCAATATCAACAGCTTGCCGCTTCATATACACTGCATACGATGCCTCGATATCCATCGCCTCACCGATCCTGGCATCAAGCGTGGCAATGTCTGGCCAAATCTTCGCGATATCCGTCAGGCTGAAGTCCGGGTAAGAAAGAAGCTCGTACGCCGTTCGGCGCTGCCCATCGAGATTGATCATCAGGCCGGCACGTCGCGCTTCGTTCGGCGTGGTCTCCAGAGATTGAAGCATCGCGCGCGCCGCATCGAGTTGCTCATCATAAGCCGCGAACCGCTGCGCGCGTGCGCTGCTCACGCAGCCAATCTCCAACCCGATCGGCGTCAGCCGCACATCGGCATTGTCGGCACGAAGCGACAGGCGGTACTCCGCTCGAGAGGTGAACATCCGATAGGGCTCGGCAACGCCCCGCGATGTCAGATCGTCGATCATCACGCCAATATAGGAGTTCGTCCGGCTGAGGACGAAAGGATCCGAACCTCCTGCAAGACGCGCCGCATTGAGGCCGGCGACCAGACCCTGTGCCGCCGCTTCCTCATAACCGGTCGTGCCATTGATCTGACCGGCAAGAAACAGCCCCGATAGACGCTTGAGCTCCAACGATGGTGTGAGCTCGCGCGGATCGACGTGATCGTATTCAATCGCATAGCCCGGCTGCAGGATCGACACCGCTTCAAGACCGGGGATTGTACGGATGAACTCTTCCTGCACCTCAGCAGGGAGGGACGTAGAAATGCCGTTCGGATAGATCGTATGATCATCCAAGCCTTCAGGTTCAAGGAAGATCTGGTGGCCGTCGCGCTCGCCGAACTTGACGATCTTGTCCTCGATCGACGGGCAATAGCGCGGCCCTACACCTTCGATCTGGCCGGAGTACATTGCGGAGCGGTTGAGATTATCGGCGATGATCTTGTGCGTCGCAGAGGTGGTCCGCGTCACGCCGCATTCGACCTGCGCATTGGTAATGCGATCTGTCATGAACGAGAAGGGGATCAACTCATCATCGGCGGCCTGCCGGCCGACGGACGCCCAGTCAATCGTGCGGCCATCAAGCCGAGCCGGCGTGCCGGTCTTCAGGCGGCCAAGCTTGATGCCGAGCCGCAGCAGCGTACCCGACAAGCCGACGGAAGGTTCCTCACCGACGCGTCCGGCTGGGATCTTCTTATCGCCGATATGGATAAGGCCGCGAAGAAATGTGCCCGCCGTCAGGACAACAGCGCGGCATTCCAGAATCCGGCTATCTTTCATGATGACGCCGGTAACAACGCCATCCTCAACCCTGAGATCAAAGGCATCGCCTTCAATGATATCGAGGTTCTCGATTGCTTCGATCTCGCGCAGCATAGCCTCGCGATAGAGTTTGCGGTCCGCCTGCGTCCGTGGGCCGCGGACCGCCGGGCCCTTCTTGCGATTGAGCATGCGGAACTGAATGCCGCCGGCGTCTGCAACACGGCCCATAAGGCCATCGAGCGCATCAACCTCGCGAACCAGATGTCCCTTCCCAAGCCCGCCGATCGCGGGATTGCAAGACATCACGCCGATCGTATCCCGGCGATGGGTTACAAGCGCGGTCTTGGCGCCGAGACGGGCAGCAGCACTTGCCGCTTCCGTGCCTGCATGGCCACCGCCAATGATGATGACATCGTACTTCATGCTCTGAGCATCCGATACTCGCCGCGTTTCACGTGAAATTCACGCGCTTGCGGCCATCCAGTGTTTCACGTGAATCATTTACCGATGCAGAACTCGGAGAAGATCACGTCAAGGAGATTCTCTACATCGACCCGGCCGGTAATCCTGCCAAGTGCATTCGCCGCGACCCGCAGCTCTTCGGCTCTGAGGTCAAGCTCGCCCGTGGACAGGGCAATCCCGATGGCTCGCAAACATTCCGCAAGCGAATCTTTATGTCTCAGCCGGCTCGGCAAAGCCAAGCTCTCGGGCCGCACCGTGCGGGCGATCCGATCGCCGATCAGCAGCCTGAGCTCGTCCAGACCTTCGCCCGTCTGCACCGATATCGACAGATCAAACGCATCCGAGGCAACAGCAAGATCCGCCTTTGTCCCGATATTGACACGCGCATCGCCGCTAACAGCATGCTCCGCACTCAGGCCAGACGATTGGTCATGCAAATACAGCACCAAGTCCGCCTGGGCAACAAGGTTTTCGGCGCGGCGGATACCCTCACGCTCGACGCGTTCCTCTGTCTCGCGAAGTCCAGCCGTATCGTAAAGCTTCACCAGAAAGCCACCGATATCGAGATCGACCTGGAGCACATCACGAGTGGTGCCGGCTATGTCGGTAACAATCGCCACATCGCGCTGGGCGAGGGCATTCATCAGCGACGACTTGCCGGCATTCGGCGCGCCGGCGATGACGACCTTAAAACCATCCCGGATGATCTCGCCGGCATCTGCATTTGCAAGATGCGCAGATATCTCGGACTTTAGGCGGTTGACCTCTGCCCATACCTGATCCGAAACCGAGCCGGGAACATCGTCCTCGTCAGCAAAGTCCAGTTCCGCCTCAATCAGCGCGCGGCAACGCGTCAATCGTTCCGCCCACGAATCGTATAGCTTGGAAAGGTGTCCTGAGCTGTGCTCTACGGCCAGGCGCCGCTGCATCTCGGTCTCGGCAGCAATCAGATCGGCCAAGCCTTCGATCTCAACGAGATCAAGCTTGCCGTTCTCAAATGCCCGGCGCGAGAACTCACCTTCTACGGCAAGACGCAGCCCGGGAATTTCGCTCAGGCACTGAAGCAGGCTTTGAACAACGGCGCGGCCGCCATGAATCTGCAGTTCGGCGCAGTCTTCACCGGTGAACGATGCGGGGCTCGGGAAGAATAGGATCAGACCCGAATCGATCGGGTCACCGTTCCGGTTTCGAATCGTTCGCAGGCTGGCCTGCCTCGGAGAGGGGAGGGTGCCGATCAGATGCTGAAGTGCTGCCGCCGTCGCCGGACCGCTGATGCGAACGACAGCGACGCCCGAGGGAAGGCCGCCGCTCGACAGGGCATAGATCGTTTGTCGCGTCATCGCTTGCTCTCTCCGGCTCCCAAAATAACAAAGCCGGCCGCTAGATGCGACCGGCCTGTATGGATGAATCCGGCTAACGGATCAGGTGTTCATCGAGTCGAAGAAGTCAGGGTTGTTCTTCGTCTGCTTCAACTTATCGATGAGGAATTCGATTGCATCGGTCGTGCCCATCGGAGCCAGGATACGGCGGAGCACGAAGATCTTCTGGAGATCCTGGCGCGGCACCAGCAGATCTTCCTTACGCGTACCGGACTTGAGGATATCCATCGCCGGGAAGATACGCTTGTCGGCAACCTTGCGGTCGAGGACGATTTCCGAGTTGCCGGTACCCTTGAACTCTTCGAAAATGACTTCGTCCATACGGCTGCCGGTATCGATCAGCGCCGTTGCGATAATCGTCAGCGAGCCGCCCTCTTCGATGTTACGGGCGGCACCGAAGAAGCGCTTCGGGCGCTGCAGGGCGTTAGCGTCTACACCACCGGTCAGAACCTTACCGGAAGACGGAACAACCGTGTTGTACGCGCGGCCGAGGCGGGTGATGGAGTCGAGCAGAATGACGACGTCGCGGCCATGTTCAACGAGGCGCTTGGCCTTCTCGATGACCATTTCAGCGACCTGAACGTGGCGAACGGCCGGCTCATCGAAGGTGGACGAGATGACTTCGCCGCGCACCGAGCGCTGCATGTCCGTCACTTCTTCCGGACGCTCGTCGATCAAGAGAACGATCAGGTAGCATTCCGGATGGTTTGCCGTGATCGAATGCGCGATGTTCTGCAAGAGAACCGTCTTACCGGTACGCGGCGGAGCAACGATCAGACCGCGCTGGCCCTTGCCGAGCGGGGCGACGAGATCGATGACGCGCGAAGACAGATCCTTCGAGGTCGGAATATCGAGCTCCATACGGAAGCGCTCGTTCGGATAAAGCGGCGTCAGGTTGTCGAAGTGAACCTTGTGACGGATCTTCTCCGGATCGTCGAAATTGATCGTGTTGACTTTGAGCAGCGCGAAGTAGCGCTCGCCTTCCTTCGGTCCGCGGATCGGGCCCTCCACGGTGTCACCTGTCTTCAGCGAGAAGCGGCGGATCTGCGACGGGGAGATATAGATATCGTCAGGACCCGGCAGATAGTTTGCGTTAGCGGAGCGCAGGAAGCCAAACCCGTCCTGCAGCACTTCGACGACGCCTTCGCCGATGATCTCGACGTCCTGGCTGGCGAGAACCTTCAGGATCGCAAACATCAATTCCTGTTTGCGCATTGTGCTTGCATTTTCGACCTCGAGCGATTCGGCAAACGCCAGAAGATCGGTCGGGGATTTACTCTTAAGTTCCTGAAGCTTCATTTCAGCCATGAAGTGACCATTACTCTGTATTTCAAAAGGGGGAAGGCTATGTCGGGTCGTATTCGGTGTTGCGAAAGGGCTCGCAGACGACTGAACTCAAAACACATGCCACGAAGATGAGATGCGCGGAAAATAGCGACTAAGATAAGGCGCCGCAAGGGGGCTGCTTAAAATGAAGCAAATTTAACCTCGGCTTCCGCCAGACCTCAAAAAGGCTTCACGACAACCAGAATGACGATCAGGATCATCAGCAGCGTCGGGGCTTCATTCATGAACCGCCAGTAGCGCGCCGAGCGCCGGTTGCGATCCGCCGCAAAGTCGCGAACGGCCCGGCTGAAGAACATGTGAACAGCCGTCAGCAGCACGACGAGCCCTATCTTGGCATGCAGCCAGCCGCCCTGGAAGCCATAGACCGACCAAGCGAGATAAAGCCCGAAGATCCAGGTCAGCATCATCGCCGGGTTCATGATGATCTTCAGAAGCCTGCTCTCCATAACCTTGAAGGTTTCCGACTGCTCGGAACCCGGCTCTGCATCCGTGTGATAGATGAAAAGCCGCGGCATGTAGAACAGGCCGGCCATCCAGGAGATAACCGCAATGATGTGCAGCGCCTTGATCCAGAGATAGAGGTTCTCCGGGTTCCAGGCAAAGAGCCCGACAGCCAGAACGGCAAAGAAGGCGAGGGCGAAATGCGCGCGCCGACGTGCATAGGCTCCGGGCCGGGCTCCAGTCTGCTTTTCCATGCTCAACCTCGCGATCCGCGCACCCGCTCGACCAGCAGCCGCACATTCTCAGGATCCGCCTGCGGTGTGATGCCGTGACCGAGATTGAAGATCAGCGGCCCATCCCCGAGCTTTTCGAGGATTTCGTCGATGCCTTCCTCCAGCGCCCGGCCACCGGCAACGACCCGCATCGGATCGAGATTGCCCTGAACCGCGCCATCCTTCTGCAGCTCACGCGCAAATTCCAGCGGCACCGACCAATCGAGGCCGATCGCGTCCGCCCCGGTCTTCTGTCGGTAGTCCTTCAGGAGATAGCCGGCACCCTTGGCGAAAGCGATGATCTTGGCCTGCGGACGCTGTGCCCGGATCGAAGCGATCATGCGCGCGACGGGCTTCACGGCATAGGCCGCAAATTCCTTCTCGCCGAGAACACCGGCCCAGGAATCGAAAATCTGCACTGCATCGGCGCCGGCATCGATCTGCGCCACGAGATAGTCGGCCGAAACATCGGCGAGCAGCATCAACAGCCGCTCGAAGGCTTTCGGATGCTTGTAGGCGAACAGGCGGGCGGGTGCCTGATCCGGCGTACCCTTCCCAGCGATCATATAGGTCGCAACGGTCCAGGGAGCGCCACAGAAGCCGAGCAGCGTCGTTTCCGAGGGTAGCTCAGCCCGCAGCCTCGAAACCGTCTCCAGCACCGGCTTGAGATAGGACACAATCTCCTCGTCATTGAGATTGGCAATCCCGGCTTCATCGATGGGATCCATCTCAGGACCATGGCCTTCTGTGAAACGCACATTGCGCTTCATCGCGTCGGGAATGACCAGGATATCCGAGAACAGGATCGCTGCGTCGAAGCCATAACGGCGGATCGGTTGCAGCGTCACTTCCACGGCATGGTCAGGAGAATAACAGAGGTCGAGGAAACTTCCGGCCTTCTGGCGCGTTTGTCTGTATTCCGGCAGATATCGTCCCGCCTGTCTCATAAGCCAGATCGGAGGAGGGGAGAGAGTTTCACCGTCGAGAACTCTCATAATTTTCCGGCGCGTTTCGCTCAAGCGCTTCTTCCCTATCTAAAATCAAAGATATTTTAAAATGTTTCTATTTCTTAGAGTCGGTGTCTATCAAGGATTAAAATCCATCCACGAACGATGCGATTTGTCGCGTTTGCTCGGACGGCGCGGAAAGAAATCAGCCATTTGGGCTATAACCTGTGGACCAAACGGAATCTCGAAACGAATCCAATCGCTTTGATGCTTCCGCTTTATCGTCCGTGTGTGGACAACCAGTGGACGAGAGTCTGGCTTCTCTTCATCATCCACATCCTCCACAAGCCGGCCTTTTCGCTGTCCGGAAAATTCCGAATGTGGATAAGCAGGCACGTTTTCCCTTGCCTCGAACCCCGCGGCTCCCTTAGCTCTTGGTCATCCAGTCTTATCAACAGGTGGCGGAAAATAACGTGGAGAACCGGACTAACTTCTTCCATCTGCATCTCATATCTGACTCAACAGGAGAGACTCTCATCTCGGCTGGACGCGCGGCTTCTGCGCAGTTCAAATCAGCCCAACCGATCGAACACGTCTATCCGCTCATCCGAAATCGCAAGCAGCTGCTGCCAGTTCTCGATGCCATCGACCACGAGCCCGGCATCGTCCTCTATACGATTGTCGACCGTGAGCTCGCGACGCTGATCGACGAGCGTTGCGCCGAAATGGGTGTTGCATCGGTCAATGTTCTCGAGCCCGTGATGGCCGCGTTCCAGATCTATCTTGGCGCCCCGTCGCGCCGCCGTGTCGGCGCGCAGCATGTGATGAATGCCGGATATTTCGCGCGTATCGAAGCGCTGAACTTCACCATGGATCATGACGACGGGCAGATGCCGGACGATTATAATGACGCCGATGTCGTTATCGTCGGCATCAGCCGCACGTCGAAAACCCCCACCAGCATCTATCTCGCCAATCGTGGCATCAAGACCGCAAACATTCCGATCGTCTATGGCGTGCCATTGCCGGAAGCCGTCTTCTCGGCGACCAAGCCGCTGATCGTCTGTTTGATCGCCACGACCGATCGCATCTCCCAGGTTCGCGAGAATAGAGTGCTCGGCGCCACACCCGGTTTCGATCGGGGCGAGTATATAGACAGGGCCGCCATCTCAGAGGAGCTGAAATATGCCCGCTCGCTTTGTGCCAAGCACAACTGGCCGATCATCGATGTCACGCGCCGTTCGATCGAAGAGACGGCGGCGGCGATCGTTGCCCTTCGTCCGAAGCTGCGCTAAGCGCATCCGATCTGTGAATTCTCAGGGAACCCGATGACACCGATGCTGATCCTCGCTTCATCCAGCCCGTTCCGCCGCATGCTGATGCAGAATGCTGGCCTGACCTTCGAGGCGCATGCCGCCGAGATCGACGAACGGGCGATCGAAGCGCCGCTGGAGAAAAACGTTGCTTCGCCGGATGAAGTGGCGCTCGTTCTCGCCCGCGCCAAGGCGGATGAAGTCAGCGGCCGCTTTCCCGGCGCCCTAGTCATCGGTTCGGATCAGACCATGTCGCTGGGCGAGAAAGTGTTTCACAAGCCGAAGGATATGGCGGATGCCGCCAATCACCTGACGGAACTCAGCGGCAAAACGCATCGGCTGAACAGCGCGATCGCCTTATGCCGCGATGGCGAGTTGCTGTGGGATCATGTTGCCCATGCGTCGCTGACGATGCGATCGTTGGGCGCGGATTTTATCGATCAGCATCTGCAGCGGGTCGGAAACAAGGCCATGTCGAGCGTCGGCGCCTATCAGCTGGAAGGCGAGGGCATCCAGCTTTTCGAGAAGATCGACGGTGATTACTTCACGATCATCGGCCTTCCGCTGCTTCCGCTGCTCGCCAAATTGAGGGAATTGGGTGCCATTAATGGATGATTCACGTGAAACATTCGGTCAGAACGCGTTTGTCACGGGCTTTCCGGTCAAGCATTCGCGCTCGCCGCTGATCCATGGCCACTGGCTGAAAAGCCTCGGGTTGGCTGGTAGCTACCGCGGCCATGAGGTCGCGCCGGAACAGTTCGGCGCCTTCATCGCCGGCATCAAGGATGGCAGCTCCGGTTTCATCGGCGGCAATGTCACAATCCCGCACAAGGAACTCGCCTTTCAGCTGGCGGACCGGCCGGATGCGCTGTCGGAAGAACTTGGCGCTTCGAACACGCTCTGGCTGGAGGAGGGCAAGCTGCACGCCACCAATACCGATGGCCGCGGCTTCACAGCCAATCTCGACGAGCGTCATCCCGGTTGGGATCAGACGGACACGGCGGTGATCTTCGGCGCCGGCGGCGCCAGCCGCGCGGTCATCCAGGCGATCCGCGACCGCGGTCTGAAAAACATCCATGTCGTCAACCGCACCATCAGCCGGGCGCAGGAACTGGCTGATCGCTTCGGCCCGGCGGTCCATGCGCACCCGACCGATGCACTCGGCGAAGTCATGAAGGGCGCCGGCCTCTTCATCAATACGACGTCGCTTGGCATGGACGGCGAGGCGGCACCGCAGATGGATTTCTCGCCGCTGGCATCAAGCGCCGTCGTCACCGACATCGTCTATGTGCCGCTGCGCACCCCGATGCTGATCCAGGCAGAAGAGCAGGGCTTTGCGACGGTGGATGGTCTGGGCATGCTTTTGCATCAGGCTGTGCCCGGTTTTGCCAAGTGGTTCGGCAAGACGCCGGTTGTCGATGAAGCGCTCCGCGCCCTGATTATCGCTGACATGGAAAAGCATTGATGCTGAAGATCGGGCTGACGGGTTCCATCGGCATGGGAAAGTCGACGACGGCAAAGCTCTTTGCTGAAGCCGGCATTCCGGTCAACGATGCGGATGCCGTCGTGCATGATCTCTATGCAGGCGAAGCCGTACCTGCTGTCGAAGCGGAGTTTCCGGGAAGCACCAAGAACGGCGCGGTCGATCGGGCAGAACTTGCTCGGCTTCTGTCAGTGCGGCCGGATGGCTTCAAGGCGCTTGAGGCCATCGTCCATCCGCTCGTGGGCCAGCGGGAAACGATGTTCCTGGAAAAACATCGGGCGGCCGGCGTCAGCATGGTGCTCCTCGATATCCCTCTACTCTTCGAGACTGGTGGCAACACGCGCGTCGATTTAACCGTCGTCGTCAGCTGCGATCCACAGATTCAGAAGGCGAGGGTGCTTGCGCGCCCCGGCATGACAGACGAAAAATTCAATATGATTCTCTCGCGGCAAATGCCAGACGCCGAAAAGCGCGCGCGCGCCGATTACATCATCGATACCGGCCACGGCATCGAAGCGGCAAAGGCGAGAGTGAACGAGATCATTGCCGATATCAAAGACAGGATCGGCAAGGGAGACTTCCGGAATGCGTGAGATCATCTTCGATACGGAAACCACCGGCCTCGACAACCGTCTGGACCGCATCATCGAAATCGGCGGCATCGAGCTCAACAATCATTTCCCGACCGGCCGGACGCTCCATATCTATATCAATCCCGGCGACCAGAAGGTTCACCCGGATGCACTCGCTGTCCACGGCATTACCGACGAGTTCCTGAGGGACAAAAAACCCTTCGCCGACGTTGTCGAGGAGATCATCGAGTTTTTCGGTGATGCCAAGTGGATCGCCCATAACGCCACCTTCGACATGGGCTTCATCAATGCCGAGCTCGCCCGCCTCAGCATGCCGCCGATCCTGCCGGAGCGTGTCGTCGATACATTGTCGCTTGCACGGCGAAAGCATCCGATGGGGCCGAACTCGCTCGACGCGCTCTGCCGCCGCTACGGCATCGACAACTCGCACCGCACCAAGCACGGCGCGCTTCTCGACTCCGAACTGCTGGCCGAGGTCTATATCGAGATGATCGGTGGGCGCCAGACGGCGCTCGGTCTCGGCGTCGCCGCATCGGCCGGTTCGGCAAATGATGCAGACGAAGCAGATGACGTAATCCTGGCCGTTCTCGAAAGGCCGCGCCCGCTGGCGCCGCGCCTCAACACTGCGGAAGCCGAAGCGCATGATGCGCTGATTGCCAAGCTCGGCACCAAGGGCATCTGGTCGAAATACGATCGGCCAAACTAAAAATGCCCGGCTTTTGACCGGGCATTTTCATTCAATCAGCAAAATGTGATCAGTTCGTCTGAACCTTGGCGCGGGTCTGCTCTTCGGCAACGCGCTGAGCAAACATCTGCGCGAAATCGATCGGGTCGATCATCAGCGGCGGGAAGCCGCCGTTGCGCGTCACGTCAGCGATGATCTGGCGGGCGAACGGGAAGAGCATGCGCGGGCACTCGATGAAGAGAACCGGCAGCATGTGTTCCTGCGGGAAGCCGGCGATGCGGAAAACGCCGCCATAGACGAGCTCGGTGTGGAATACCGTCTTGTCGCCATCCTTGGCTTCGGCGTTCAGCGAGAGAACGACGTCGAAGTCGGTGTCGGAGAGCGGGTTGGCATTGACGTTGACGCTGATATTGATCGCCGGCGCCGTCTCCCGGGCCTGCAGCGAACGCGGCGCGCCCGGGTTTTCGAAGGAAAGATCCTTCGTGTACTGAGCGAGAATGGTGAGGCTCGGGCTTACTGCGCCGGCGCCGTTGTTTTCATCAGCCATTGGGTTTTCCTCGAAAGGGCATTTTGATCGTGCCGCCATCTACCATTTCGAGGAAACGCTTACAACCCTGGGCGAAGGTCGCTTTCAGTCGCCGAGCCGCTTGCCGGACCACGGCGAGTTCTGGTTCGGCTCGCGCTTGAAATCGTCTTCGTCGAGGTCGACGACCTTGCCGCCAGCGGATGGATTGCGATTGCGGAAGTCAGGACCCGCGGATGCGGTAAAGCCGTTGCGGCCGCCGACGACCACGAACCTGCGGCTCACATATTTCCATGCGAGATCGCGAACGGCGGGAATGCAGATCAGGATCGCCAGGATATCCGAGATGAAACCGGGGATCATGAACAGCAGGCCGGCGATCACAAACATTGCCGGTTTCAGCAGTTCGCGGCCGGGAACCACGCCGGACTGTCCCTCTGCCGACATCTTCTGCAGGATGCCCAAGCCCTGCCGGCGCAGGATCGCCATGCCGATGACGACGCCCAGAACCACCAGTCCCAGCGTCGCCAGAACGCCGATCACGCGGCCGACGATCACGAAGCCTGCGATCTCTGCCAGCGGCAAAAGCAGCATGAAACCGGGAAGCATTGTCAATCGCATCGTCTCTCCACCCGCAACCTGACGGGCTCCTATTTGAATCATCTGTCTATGCGGACTATATGGGAGTACAAATTTGGGATGTTAACGGCAATCGCGGGACAATATGAGTTCAAACGACTTCATCACGTTATTTTTCCTGGTAGCGGCAGTTCTGATCTTTTTCCAGCTGCGCAGCGTCCTTGGCCGCCGCACCGGAAACGAGAAGCCGCCACGTGATCTCTATACGCCGCGCGATGCGGCCGGCCCCGAACCGGCAGATGCCGGCAAGGTGGTGACGCTGCCGCGCCGCGACAGCAATGGCGAGGAGGAAGATCGCTTTGCTGCCATCGACGCCTTCGCTCCAGCCGGAACTGCGCTCAACGAATCGCTTCGCGAGCTCAACAAGGCGGATCCGTCCTTCACGCCGAAGGAATTCCTGAACGGCGCCAAGATGGCCTACGAGATGATCGTCATGGCCTATGCCGATGGGGACCGGAAATCGCTGAAGAACCTGCTTTCGCGCGAAGTCTATGATGGCTTCGATGCGGCGATCGCCGATCGCGAGACGAAGGCCGAAAAGGTGAAATCCACCTTCGTCGGCATCGACAAGGCGGAAATCACCCATGCGGAAGTGAAGGGCAGCGAGGCGCAGATCACGATCCGCATCATCAGCCAGCTGATTTCGGCGACCTACGACAAGGACGACAAGCTGATCGAAGGCGACGCCGAGAACGTTGCCGAGGTCAACGACCTCTGGACCTTCGCCCGCGACACGCGTTCGCGCGATCCGAACTGGAAACTTGTGGCAACCGAATCGGAACATGAGTGACGGTCAGGCAGATTTTACGCTGCACCCCATCAGCTTCGATGAATTGAAGGGCTGGAAGGATGATGATCCTTCCAGCCTTTTTGAAGTCATGGACGCCTGCCGCAAACATATCGCGGTGAAGCCATACCGCACGGGATCGCTTGGGCTGACGGCGGCGGATCTCTCCGCGCTTCTCGATAAGGCACGAACGGCCGATATCTCGGACGCCGCTTCGACGCGCCGTTTCTTCGAAGAAAACTGTCGGCCGTTTCTGATCCGCAAAAGCGATGGCAAGCCCGGCTTCGTCACCGCCTTCTATGAGCCAGAGATCGCGGTTTCAGCGGTGCCGGATGAAGTCTACCGCTTTCCCTTCTATCGCCGCCCGGAGGATTTGATCGATCTCGACGACAGCAATCGTCCCGCTGATATCGATCCCTATTATGCCTTCGGCCGATTGGCGGATGGCAGAATCAGCGCCTATCCCGACCGGCAGATGATCGACGAAGGTTTTCTCGATGGACGCGGCCTTGAGATCGCCTGGGCCAAATCCAAGGTCGATGTCTTCTTCGTCCACGTCCAGGGTGCCGCGCGCCTGCGCTATCCCGATGGCACTATCGGCCGCATCACCTATGCCGCCAAGGCCGGCCATCCATTCTCCGCTGTCGGCAAGCTTTTGATTGAGCGCGGCGAAATCGATCGCAGCCGGATTTCCATGCAGTCGATCCGCGCCTGGCTCAATGCCCATCCGGAGCAGGTGGATGAAGTCCTCTGGCATAATCGCTCCTACATTTTCTTCCGGGCAGCCGAGGTGGAGGGGATCGAAGCCGGACCGATCGCCGCTGCAAAGGTGCCGCTGCTTGCCGGCCGCTCATTGGCCGTCGACCGGCTGATCCATACGTTCGGCTTTCCCTTCTTCATCCGCTCGGAAAGCCTCACCCATCTCGATGACGGAAAGCCCTTCGCTCGGCTGATGCTGGCGCTCGATACCGGCTCGGCAATCGTCGGCCCGGCTCGCGGCGACATCTTCACCGGTTCGGGCGATGAAGCCGGCGAGCAGGCTGGAACGGTGCGCAACGACGCGGATTTCGTCATCTTGATCCCCAACGGCGCCGCGGAGAGATTTCTCTGATGGCCAAAGATCGCAAGCTCAGCACCGACGAACGCATTCTTTGGGGCAGGGTGGCCAAGAGCACCCGGCCGATGTCAGGCAAGGCTGAGGAACTGACGGAGCTCGACGCCTTCCTCGCCGCCGCCGAAGCAGAGATTGAAAAGGCCGAGCAGCAGCGAAAAGCTGCGCCAACCGCCGAACACGCGCCGCAGGCACCGGCCGCAAAGAAAACCTCTGGCGTCCATCATCCGCTGGAGCGCCCGGTCAAGCGCAAGATCGCCAAGGGACGCCTCGCGCTCGAAGCGCGCATCGATCTCCACGGCCTCGTCCAGAGCGAGGCGCATGTCATCCTTCTCGACTTCCTGATCCGTGCGCACGAACGCGGCATGCGCCATGTGCTCGTCATCACCGGCAAGGGCAGTTCGCTCGGCAGCGAAGGCGCCCTGAAGAGGGCGGTGCCGTTCTGGTTCTCCAAGCCGGAATTCCGCTATCTGATCTCATCCTATGAGACCGCCGCGCAGCATCATGGCGGCGAGGGTGCGCTTTACATCCGCCTGGCCCGGCGCGGAGAGCGCTCATGACCACGCCGTTCGGAGAAGCGGTGCGCAAATTGCGGGTGCGCAAGGGTGTCTCGCAGAAGCAGATGGCAGCGGCGCTCAATGTTTCGCCGGCCTATCTATCGGCGCTCGAGCACGGCAAGCGCGGCCTGCCGACATTCGATCTGCTGCAGCGGATCGCCGGATATTTTAACATCATCTGGGATGAAGCCGAGGAGCTCTTCCTGCTTGCCCGCTCGTCAGACCCGCGCGTGGTCATCGATACCTCGGGTTTGCCACCCGAATACACGGCTTTTGCCAACCGCCTGGCAGGTCAAATCCGCAGCCTTGACGCGACTGTTTTGGCAGAGCTCACAGCCCTGCTTGAAAAAGGCAAAAAAGCGGACGGAAAAGCGTCATAATCCCCTGCTTTATGCCTGATTTCAGGGCTCCGGCATTGGGAATGGCGTGCAAAAACCCTATATTCCGGAATGAAAAACACCAGTGATTCGCAAGGGTCATTGCAGCTGTTACAACAGGGAAATTCAAAGACAGTATGACCGATACACCCGCGACGGAAAACGGCGTTACCGCCGAGTATGGCGCAGACTCCATCAAGGTCCTGAAGGGCCTCGATGCCGTTCGCAAGCGCCCCGGCATGTATATCGGCGATACCGACGACGGCTCCGGCCTGCATCACATGGTCTACGAAGTCGTCGACAACGCGATCGACGAGGCGCTGGCCGGTCATGCCGACCTCGTGACCGTCACGCTCAATCCCGACGGATCGGTCACGGTCACCGACAA
Organism: Rhizobium sp. BG4; assembly: GCF_016864575.1. Classification (NCBI taxonomy): domain Bacteria; kingdom Pseudomonadati; phylum Pseudomonadota; class Alphaproteobacteria; order Hyphomicrobiales; family Rhizobiaceae; genus Rhizobium; species Rhizobium sp. BG4. Next base: position 1,814,251 of record NZ_CP044125.1, on the reverse strand, counting down.
CGGCCGCGGCATCCCGACCGGCATGCATGACGAAGGCGTTTCGGCGGCCGAAGTCATCATGACCCAGCTCCATGCCGGCGGTAAGTTCGACCAGAATTCCTACAAGGTCTCCGGCGGTCTGCACGGCGTCGGCGTTTCGGTCGTCAACGCGCTGTCGGTCAAGCTCAAGCTCAAGATCCGCCAGAAGGGCAAGATCCACGAGATGAGCTTCACCCATGGCGTGGCCGACGCGCCGCTTGCCGTGACCGGTGATGCGGGGGACGAGACGGGCACCGAGGTGACCTTCCTCGCAAGCCCCGAGACCTTCACCAAGACCGAATACGATTACCCGACGCTGGAACATCGCCTGCGCGAGCTGGCCTTCCTCAACTCGGGTGTGCGCATCATTCTCACCGACAAGCGCCATTCCGACGTCAAGCAGGAAGAGCTGCTCTATGACGGCGGTCTCGAAGCTTTCGTGCACTATCTCGACCGCGCCAAGAAGCCGCTGATCGACAAGCCGATCTTCTTCCGCAACGAGAAGGACGGCATCACCGTCGAAGTGGCGATGTGGTGGAACGACAGCTACCACGAGAATGTCCTCTGCTTCACCAACAACATCCCGCAGCGCGATGGCGGCACCCATCTTGCCGGCTTCCGCGCAGCGCTGACGCGCCAGGTCACCGGCTATGCCGATAGCTCCGGCATCCTGAAGAAGGAAAAGGTTGCGCTGACCGGCGACGACTGCCGCGAAGGCCTGACCGCCGTTCTCTCGGTGAAGGTGCCGGATCCGAAGTTCTCGTCGCAGACGAAGGACAAGCTGGTTTCGTCGGAAGTCCGTCCCGTTGTCGAAAACCTCTCGAACGAGGCGCTCAGCATCTGGCTCGAAGAGCATCCGGCTGAATCCAAGGTTCTCGTCGGCAAGGTGGTCGAAGCCGCTGCCGCTCGCGAAGCTGCCCGCAAGGCACGCGAACTGACCCGCCGCAAAGGCGCTCTTGATATCGCTTCGCTGCCCGGCAAGCTCGCCGACTGTTCCGAGCGCGATCCGTCCAAGTCCGAAGTCTTCCTCGTCGAGGGTGACTCGGCAGGCGGTTCGGCAAAACAGGGCCGTTCGCGTGAAAACCAGGCGATCCTGCCGCTGCGAGGCAAGATCCTGAACGTCGAGCGTGCCCGCTTCGACAAGATGCTGTCTTCTGCCGAAATCGGCACGCTGATCACCGCGCTCGGCACCGGCATCGGCAAGGACGAGTTCAACGCCGAAAAGCTGCGCTACCACAAGATCATCATCATGACGGACGCTGACGTCGACGGCGCCCATATCCGTACGCTGCTGCTGACCTTCTTCTTCCGCCAGATGCCGGAACTGATCGAGCGCGGTCATCTCTACATCGCCCAGCCGCCGCTCTATAAGGTGGCACGCGGCAAGTCGGTGCAGTATGTCAAGAACGAAGGCGCTCTCGAAGAATACCTGATTGGCCAGGGCCTCGAAGATGCGGCCTTGAGGCTTGCCAGCGGTGAAGTTCGCGTCGGCCAGGATATGCGCGAAGTCATCTCGGACGCGCTGCGCCTTCGCACGCTGATCGATGGTTTGCATTCCCGCTATAACCGCGCCGTCGTCGAACAGGCGGCAATTGCGGGTGCGCTGAATGCCGAGGCCGTCAGCGATCGCGCCCGCGCCGAGCAGCTGGCGTCCGACGTGGCCAAGCGTCTCGATATTATCGCAGAAGAAACCGAGCGCGGTTGGGAAGGCGGCCTGACGAGCGAAGGCGGTCTTCGCCTCGAGCGCATGGTCCGCGGCGTTAAGGAAGTCGTTATCCTCGACATGGCTCTGATCGGCTCGCAGGACGCGCGCCACATCGATCAGATCTCGTCGCGCCTCAAGGAAATCTACGACGTCCCGCCGAAGCTCTCGCGCCGGGATGGCGATACCGAGATTGCCGGCCCGCGCGCTCTTCTGGACGCAATCTTCGCCAGCGGCCGCAAGGGCCTGACGATGCAGCGTTACAAGGGCCTTGGCGAAATGAATGCCGAACAGCTCTGGGAAACGACGCTCGATCCGAACGTCCGCTCGCTGCTGCAGGTCAAGGTCGCCGATGCGACCGATGCCGATGGCCTGTTCGCCCGTCTGATGGGCGATGAGGTCGAGCCGCGCCGCGAGTTCATCCAGGACAACGCGCTGAGCGTCGCAAACCTCGATATCTGAGCGAATTTGAACAGGGAAAAGGCCGCGCAACGATAGCTGCGCGGCCTTTTTTGTTTCTACGCCAATGATTTAGTCGGCGATGAACTTGCCGTTGAAGGCGACTTCCGAGAGCGGCTTGCGCTGGCTCGGAAATTCCCGCGCCTGGTTGCGTTCGGAAAGCACGCTCTTGTCCGCCAGACGGCCGAATGCGATGCCGGCTTCGACGCGGTAGCCTTCCGGGATCTCGAAAGTCTTCATGATCTCGTCGTGTTTGATGCCGCCCATGCCATGCGCATAGAAGCCGGAAAGCCGCGCCTGCAGGGCGAAATAGCCCCAGGCCGTACCGGCATCGAAGGAATGCGTGTAGCTCTTCTTGCCTTCGGAGAACTCGCCGCTGAAGCCGCGGGAAACGACGAAGAGCAACGCTGAAGCATTCTTCGCCCATTCCTGATTGGCCTCGACCAGCAAACCAAGCAGTGTCTCGAAATGCTCGGAGCCCTTCAGCGCGTAGATGAAGCGCCAGGGCTGCTGGTTGGCGGAGGAGGGCGCCCAATGGGCGGCGTCGAGGATGGTCAGAAGCTGCTCTTCGCTGATGACTTCGCCGGTGAAGGCGCGCGGCGACCAGCGGTCGAGAAACATGGCATCGATCGGAAATTGGGATTCGCGGCTGTTGCTTGTGGTCATGGGTGGGGCTCCTGTCCATTGTCGCCTACCGTCATATTTCCGGCCTCCACCCTTTGGCAAGCGCGAGACCGAGCGAAGCGTGCACAGTCTGTTTCAAAATTCTGGGCCTCCCACGCGCGCGAATAAGCGGTAGGTAAGCGGCAACGTGACGATCAGGAGGCATGGCCGTGCTGGTAAATGGAAAATGGACCGAAGATTGGCAGCCGGTGCAGGCGACCGATGCGAAGGGCGGCTTTGTCCGCCAGACCTCGAGTTTCCGCAACTGGATCACGCCGGATGGCTCGGCCGGGCCGACCGGCGAGGCGGGCTTCAAGGCCGAGGCCGGGCGCTACCATCTTTACGTCGCCTATATCTGCCCCTGGGCATCGCGCACGCTGATGGGCCGGGCTCTCAAGGGGCTTGAGGATGTCATCACCGTTTCCGTCGTCGAACCGGCTCTGTCGCGACAGGGCTGGCAATTCGGTGACTATCCGGGCGCGACCGCCGACAGCGTCAACGGCGCGACCTACATGCATGAAATCTATACGAAAGTTGCACCTGATTTCACCGGCCGCGCGACCGTTCCCGTTCTCTGGGACAAGCAGAAGCAGACGATCGTCAACAATGAATCCGCAGATATCCTGCGCATGCTCAATAGCGGTTTCGGCAATCTCGCCAGGAATGAGGTCGATCTTTACCCGGCTGCCAAACGCGCGGAAATCGATGCGTTCAATGAGCGGATTTACCCAAATCTCAACAACGGCGTTTATCGCGCCGGCTTCGCGACGACGCAGATCGCCTATGAAGAAGCCTTCGCCGACGTCTTCAATTGCCTCGATTGGGTCGCCCCACAGCTCGAAGGACGATCATTCCTCTTCGCCGATCACCCGACCGAAGCCGACATCCGCCTGTTCGTGACCCTGGTGCGCTTCGATGCCGCCTATCATGGTCTCTTCAAATGCAATCTGCGCCGTGTCTCGGATTATCCCGCTTTGAAGGCGTTCTGCCGTCGCATGCTGGATTGGCCGGGCGTGGCGGCGACCGTGAACATCGACCATATCAAGCGCGGCTATTACTCGATCGAGAAGCTCAATCCGACGCGGATCGTTCCTGTTGGTCCCGATCTCACGGAGATTTTTTAAGCGCGCCGTACCGCTTCACTGAAAACCCGTAATGACAGTGCGGGTTAACTGGGTCATAGGTGCCTTCCCACTGCTTTTCGATGAGGAGGACACCCCCATGAAACTGATGCGTGTTGGCGAAGCCGGCAGCGAAAAGCCTGCAATTCTCGATGCCGATGGCAAGATCCGCGACCTCTCGGCGCATGTTGCGGATATCGGCGGCGCTGCGATTTCGCCGGATGGCCTGAAGAAGATCGCGGCACTCGACCCCAAGAGCCTGCCCGAACTCGCGCCGGGCCGCATCGGCGCCTGCGTTGCCGGCACCGGCAAGTTCATCTGCATCGGCCTGAACTATTCGGACCACGCTGCCGAAACCGGCGCAACGGTTCCTCCGGAGCCGATCATCTTCATGAAAGCCACCTCGGCGATCGTCGGCCCGAACGACAACGTCATCATCCCACGCGGTTCTGAAAAGACCGATTGGGAAGTCGAGCTCGCTGTTGTCATCGGCAAGACGGCAAAATACGTGTCGGAAACCGAAGCCCTTGATTATGTTGCGGGTTACTGCGTCTGCGACGACGTCTCCGAGCGAGCTTTCCAGACCGAGCGCTCCGGCCAGTGGACCAAGGGCAAGTCCTGCGACACCTTCGGCCCGATCGGCCCCTGGCTCGTCACCAAGGATGAAATCCCCGACCCGCAGAACCTCGGCATGTGGCTGACCGTCAATGGCCAGAAGATGCAGGACGGCTCCTCGGAGACCATGGTCTATGGCGTGGCTTTCCTGGTTTCCTATCTCAGCCAGTTCATGTCGCTGCATCCGGGCGACGTGATCTCGACCGGCACGCCCCCTGGTGTCGGCATGGGCCAGAAGCCGCCGTGCTATCTGAAAGCGGGCGATGTCGTCGAACTCGGCATCGAGGGCCTCGGCAGCCAGAAGCAGACATTCGTCGCCGATCGCTGAACAGCGGTCTCTTAACGATTGAAGAGCATCATGATGCCGGGGATGTGATGCCCCGGCATTTTCTTTTGCAGTGCGGATACCTATGTTGCTATGCAACAAAAGCCTGTTAATCTGCGTTGAAGTGCCAGCAGAGACGATGGAAAGAAGTGTGTGCCTGCCCCCAATGGCGCCGTCTTTTCCGGTAAAGAAAGGTGGCGCATCCGATGTTTTACCAGCTCTATGAACTGAACCATGCCGCAATGGCGCCCTTCCGGGCCGCCGCCGATGTGATGCGGCTTGCTTATGCCAATCCGCTCAATCCCTGGTCCCAGACCCCCTTCGGCCGGATGATCGCCGCCAGCCTCGAAATGTTCGAGCGCACCACCCGCCGCTACGGCAAGCCGGAATTTGGCCTGAATGAGACCGTGGTCGGCGACAAGACGGTCAAGGTTCGCGAGGAGATCGTCTGGTCCCGCGCCTTCTGCAATCTCCTGCATTTCTCCCGCAATCTTCCCGCCGCCCATCGCGATCCGCGCATCCTGATCGTCGCACCGATGTCCGGCCACTATGCAACGCTGCTGCGCGGCACGGTCGAAGCGTTGCTGCCGAGCGCCGATATCTACATCACCGACTGGATCGACGCCCGCATGGTGCCGATGACCGAGGGCACTTTCGATTTCGACGATTACGTCGACTACGTCATCGAGATGCTGCATTTCCTCGGCCCGGACACGCATGTCATCGCCGTCTGTCAGCCCTCCGTGCCGGTCCTCGCGGCCGCTGCGGTGATGGAAGAGGCGAACGATCCGCTGTCGCCCGCGTCGATGACGCTGATGGGTGGTCCGATCGATACCCGTATCAACCCGACGGCCGTCAACAAGCTCGCAAAAGATAAGCCGTTGGAATGGTTTGCCGATAACGTCATCATGAATGTTCCCTGGCCGCAGCCGGGCTTCATGCGTCCCGTTTATCCGGGCTTCCTGCAGCTGTCGGGCTTCATGTCGATGAACCTCGACCGCCATGTGATTGCGCACAAGGAATTCTTCATGCACCTCGTGAAGAACGACGGTGAGCCGGAGAAGCATCGCGATTTCTACGACGAATATCTGGCGGTTATGGACCTGACGGCGGAATTCTACCTGCAGACCGTCGATCAGGTGTTCATCAAGCACGCGCTGCCGAAGGGCGAACTTGTCCATCGCGGCAAGCTCGTCGATCCCTCGGCAATCCGCAATGTCGCGCTACTCACTGTCGAAGGCGAGAATGACGACATCTCCGGCGTCGGCCAGACCAAGGCCGCCCAGGCGATCTGCACCAACATCCCCGACAACATGCGCATGCACTACCTGCAGCCCGATGTCGGCCATTACGGTGTCTTCAACGGTTCGCGCTTCCGCCGCGAGATCGCGCCCCGCATCGTCAGCTTTGTCAACGAGCACTCCCGCTCGTCGAAGCCTTCGGTCAAACGCGTCATCAAGGGTGGCAAATCCGCCTGAGTTAGAGGATGCTGAATTAATCAAGCCTGCTCAAGGCCTTGTCCGATTTTGCCGGAAATCGCCTTGAAGGCGCGGGTAGCGGTAACCACATCGATTTTCAGCATTCGGTATTCTGCCGGATGCAGAAAGCGAGGATACCGCACGATGAACCAGTCAGCATTGCTCCGCCCGGATTGGACTCCGGCTACCATTGCCTTGATGGTGCTCGGCTTCGTGGTCTTCTGGCCCCTGGGCCTGGCCATGCTTGCCTATATCATCTTCGGCGAACGCCTTCGCGGCTTCAAGCGCGATGCCAACAGCACGGCAGATAGCTTCTTTGCAGGCTGCCGCCGCTCGCGTGACCGTTACCGCCCGCATTTCACCACCGGCAACGTCGCTTTTGACGATTGGCGGAAGGCTGAGCTCGACCGCATCGAGGAAGAGCGCCGCAAGCTCGACGAAATGCGCGAGGAGTTCGACAACTACATGCGCGAACTTCGCCGCGCCAAGGACCAGGAAGAGTTCGACCGCTTCATGCGCGATCGCAAGAACGCCAAGCGCGACGACAACGGCCCGGTCGCCGAGTTCCAGACGCCGTAACCGGTGCCCGGAAATGAGGATCGAACCGGCATCCCCGATGCCGGTTTTTCTTTGCCCGGATTTGCCGCGAATCGTATAGAAAAGCCCTATGTTTCCGCTTCTTTCAAAGCCGCGGCGGCCTGCCGCCCGAAAGCCTGCGCCGCCTGAAACGCGGACGCTTGACGTGGCGGGCCGGCTGATGCCGCTGACGATCAAGCAGCATGATCGCGCCACGCGCATCACGCTGCGCATCGAGCCCGGCGGCCGGGCGCTGAAGATGACCGTTCCCCGCGGCCTGGCGCAGCGCGAAGTCAACGCTTTCCTGGACCGGCATCAGGGCTGGCTTCTCACCAAACTCGCAAAGTTTTCCCCGGAGGCCGGCCTTCGCGACGGCGGCGAGATTCTTCTCCGCGGCATTCGCCACCGGATCCAGCATACAGGCAGCCTGCGCGGCCTAACGGAAACCGCGATCATCGATGGCTACCATGTCCTCAAGGTCAGCGGCATGCCGGAGCATCTCGGCCGACGGATCGCCACCTTCCTGAAAAAGGAAGCCCGCGCCGATCTCGAAAGACTGGCGCATTTCCACGCCCGCTCGATCAAGGCGCCGATCAAGTCCATCTCGATGAAGGATACCCGCAGCCGCTGGGGATCCTGCTCTTTTGAAGGCAACCTGAGCTTTTCCTGGCGCATCGTCATGGCGCCGCCATCTGTCATCGACTATCTCGCCGCCCATGAAGTAGCACATCTCAAGGAGATGAACCACGGGCCGCGCTTCTGGGCGCTGTGCGAAAAGCTCTGTCCGGATATGGACGAGGCCAAGGGCTGGCTGAAGCGCCACGGCAGCCTGCTTCACGCCATCGATTTCGACTGAGCGGAAACCGCGGGAAATTAAGCCTTCGTCGCAAATTGGCTCGACTCAGCAGCCTTTTCGTGTCACTCCGCTGCCATGAAACCGGACATCAAAATCTGCGGCCTCAAGACTGCCGAGGCGATTGACCGCGCGTTGGCGCGCGGCGCGACCCATATCGGCTTCATCTTCTTCGAAAAGAGCCCTCGCTACATCGAGCCGGACGTCGCCGGAAGGCTTGCCGAGGCAGCCCGTGGCAAGGCCAAGATCGTTGCCGTCACCGTTAACCCAACGAATGACGATCTCGATGAAATCGTTTCGCTTTTGCGCCCGGATATGATCCAGTTGCACGGCGATGAAAGCCCGGAACGCGTTTTGACCATAAAGGCCGTTTACGGTCTTCCGGTCATGAAGGCCTTCTCGGTCCGCACCTCCGAGGATCTGCAGCGCGTCGAGGCCTATATCGGCATTGCCGACCGGTTCCTGTTCGATGCCAAGCCCCCGAAGGGTTCTGAATTGCCCGGCGGTAACGGCGTTTCCTTCGACTGGAGCCTGCTCAGCTGGCTTGACGACAGCGTGGATTACATGCTTTCCGGAGGGCTGAACAAGGATAACATTGCCGAAGCCATGGCGATAACCAAGGCGCCGGGTATTGACGTTTCCTCCGGTGTCGAGAGTGCCCCGGGTACCAAGGACGTCGCGATGATCGACAGATTTTTCGATGCGGTCGAGAAGGCGTGTGAGCCCGAAACCGTTTCAGGGAGTTGAGAGTGAACGATACGCCTAAACCGAATTCTTTCCGTTTCGGCCCCGATGAAGACGGCCGTTTCGGCATCTATGGCGGCCGTTTCGTCGCCGAGACGCTGATGCCCCTGATCCTCGACCTGCAGGCTGAGTGGGACAAGGCGAAGAACGATCCGGAATTTCAGGCGGAACTGAAGCATCTCGGCACGCACTATATCGGCCGCCCGAGCCCGCTCTATTTCGCCGAACGCCTGACGGCTGAACTCGGCGGCGCGAAGATCTACTTCAAGCGCGAAGAGCTGAACCATACCGGCTCGCACAAGATCAACAACTGCATCGGCCAGATTCTGCTGGCCAAGCGCATGGGCAAGACCCGCATCATCGCCGAAACCGGCGCCGGTCAGCACGGCGTTGCCTCGGCAACGGTTGCCGCGCGCTTCGGCCTTCCCTGCGTCGTTTACATGGGTGCCACCGACGTCGAGCGCCAGGCGCCGAACGTGTTCCGCATGAAGCTCCTCGGCGCCGAAGTGAAGCCGGTGACGGCTGGCCACGGCACGCTGAAGGACGCCATGAACGAGGCGCTGCGTGACTGGGTCACCAATGTCGAAGACACCTACTACCTGATCGGCACCGCTGCCGGCCCGCATCCCTATCCGGAGATGGTTCGCGATTTTCAGGCTGTCATCGGCACCGAAGCCAAGCAGCAGATGCTGGAGGCCGAAGGGCGTCTGCCGGATCTCGTCGTTGCTGCCGTCGGTGGCGGTTCGAATGCCATCGGCATCTTCCATCCGTTCCTTGATGACGAAGGCGTCAAGATCGTTGGCGTCGAAGCCGGCGGTAAGGGCTTGCAGGGCGACGAGCATTGCGCTTCGATCACCGCCGGTTCGCCCGGTGTTCTGCATGGAAACCGCACCTATCTGCTGCAGGACGGCGATGGCCAGATCAAGGAAGGCCATTCGATTTCGGCCGGCCTCGACTATCCCGGCATCGGCCCGGAGCATTCCTACCTGAACGATATCGGCCGCGTCGAATACGTGCCGATCATGGACCACGAAGCGCTCGAAGCCTTCCAGACGCTGACGCGCCTCGAAGGCATCATTCCGGCCCTCGAGCCGTCGCATGCGCTGGCTGAAGTCATCAAGCGCGCGCCGAAGATGGGCAAGGACGAGATCATCCTTATGAACCTCTCCGGCCGCGGCGACAAGGACATCTTCACTGTCGGCAAGATTCTCGGAATGGGTGCTTAAGTCATGACTGCTCGTATGGACAAACGTTTTGCCGATCTGAAGGCCGAGGGCCGCCCGGCGCTCGTCACCTATTTCATGGGCGGCGATCCGGATTACGAAACCTCCCTCGGCATCATGAAGGCGCTGCCGGAAGCCGGTTCGGATATCATCGAGCTCGGCATGCCCTTCTCGGATCCGATGGCCGATGGCCCGGCGATCCAGCTTGCAGGCCAGCGCGCGCTGAAGGGTGGTCAGACGCTCAAGAAGACGCTGCAGCTCGCTGCCGATTTCCGCAAGTCCGATGATGCAACGCCGATCGTCATGATGGGTTACTACAACCCGATCTATATCTACGGCGTCGAAAAGTTTCTCGATGATGCTCTCGCTGCCGGCATCGACGGCCTGATCGTCGTCGACCTGCCGCCCGAAATGGACGACGAGCTCTGCATACCCGCGATCCGCAAGGGCATCAACTTCATCCGTCTGGCAACGCCGACGACGGACGAGAAGCGCCTGCCGGCCGTTCTGAAGAACACTTCGGGCTTCGTCTACTATGTCTCGATGAACGGCATCACCGGCTCGGCTCTGCCCGATCCGTCGCTGGTCTCGGGCGCCGTCAAGCGCATCAAGCAGCACACCGATCTGCCTGTCTGCGTCGGCTTCGGCGTCAAGACGGCCGATCATGCAAAAGTCATCGGCGGCTCGGCTGATGGCGTCGTCGTCGGCACCGCCATCGTCAATCAGGTGGCCACAAGCTTGACCAAGGACGGAAAAGCGACAGCTGATACGGTTCAGGCCGTTGCCACGCTCGTCCGCGGTCTTTCATCCGGAACGCGTTCGGCGCGCCTTGTTGCTGCCGAATAGTGTCCCCACATTGGCTGTAGTCAATCAGGAGTTTTTGATTTGAACTGGATCACCAATTACGTCCGCCCGCGGATCAATTCCATGCTGGGCCGCCGTGAAGTTCCGGAAAATCTCTGGATCAAGTGCCCGGAAACGGGCGAGATGGTCTTCCACAAGGATCTGGAAGACAACAAGTGGGTCATCCCTGCTTCCGGCTATCACATGAAGATGCCGGCAAAGGCACGCTTGGCCGACCTGTTCGACAATGCTGAATATGAAGCGCTGGTCCAGCCGAAGGTAGCTCAGGACCCGCTGAAGTTCCGCGATTCCAAGAAATACACCGACCGTCTGCGCGACAGCCGCCTGAAGACCGAACAGGAAGACACTATCGTCGCCGGCGTCGGCAAGGTTCGCGGTCTGAAGCTCGTTGCCGTCGTCCACGAGTTCAATTTCATGGGCGGCTCGCTCGGCATTGCTGCCGGTGAGGCGATCGTCAAGGCATTCGAGCGCGCCATTTCCGAAAAGTGCCCGCTCGTCATGTTCCCGGCTTCGGGCGGCGCCCGCATGCAGGAAGGCATTCTCTCGCTGATGCAGCTGCCGCGCACGACCGTTGCCGTCGACATGCTGAAGGAAGCAGGCCAGCCCTATATCGTCGTTCTCACCAACCCGACCACGGGCGGTGTCACGGCGTCCTACGCCATGCTCGGCGATCTGCATCTGGCAGAACCGGGCGCCGAAATCTGCTTCGCCGGCAAGCGCGTCATCGAACAGACGATCCGCGAAAAGCTGCCGGAAGGCTTCCAGACCTCGGAATACCTGCTGGAACACGGCATGGTCGACATGGTCGTGAAGCGCCACGATATCCCGGATACGCTGGCGCGCGTCCTGAAGATCCTGACGAAGAAGCCGGCAAACACCGTTGCAACGAATGGCAGCGCGGTCGCCCTGGCAGCGAGCGCCTGATCGATCCAGAACCTGCCTCAGCGGAGGGCCGAATGATACCTAGGGGTCAGACCGTCGTGAGCGAGGCAGCACAGGAAATCGACAAGCTCTTGGAATTACACCCCAAGGGCTTCGATCTTTCGCTGGAGCGGATCACCCGCCTGCTCGAAATTCTCGGAAACCCGCAGGACAAGCTCCGCGGGTTATCCACGTTGCCGGAACCAACGGCAAGGGATCGGTGACGGCCTTCTGCCGTGCCCTGCTTGAAGCGGGCGGCTATAGCGTCCACGTCCACACCTCTCCGCATCTGGTCAACTGGCACGAGCGCTACCGCATGGGCGTCAAGGGCGGCCGCGGCGAGCTCGTCGAAGACGCCGTCTTTGCCGATGCCGTGCGCCGCGTCGCCGAAGCCAATGCCGGCCAGAAGATCACCGTCTTCGAAATCCTGACCGCCGTCACCTTCCTGCTCTTTTCAGAGCATCCGGCCGATGCCGCCGTGATCGAAGTCGGCCTTGGCGGCCGTTTCGATGCGACAAATGTCATCTCCGATCCGGCTGTCTCGGTCATCATGCCGATCTCGCTCGATCACCAGCCTTATCTCGGCGATCGCGTCGAGCTGATCGCCGCCGAAAAGGCAGGCATCATGAAGCCGAAGCATCCCGTCGTGATCGGCCAGCAGCCCTATGATGCCGCCCTCGAAGTGCTGATGTCGACTGCCGAGCGACTGCATTGCCCGACCGCCGTCTACGGCCAGGACTTCATGGCTCATGAAGAATATGGCCGCCTGGTCTATCAGGATGAGTTCGGCCTTGCCGATCTGCCGCTGCCGAGGCTTCCCGGCCGCCATCAATATGCCAATGCCGCCGCTGCCATCCGCGCCGTCAAGGCCGCGGGCTTCGTCGTCACGGAAGCGATGATGGAAAAGGCACTGGGAAGCGTCGAGTGGGCCGGTCGTCTGCAGCGGCTCACCGATGGCCGCCTGATGGCGAATGCGCCCGCCGGCGCCGAAATCTGGGTCGATGGCGGACACAATCCCGGCGCCGGCGAAGTGATTGCCGAGGCCATGGCGAATTTCGAGGAAAAGCAGCCGCGGCCGCTTTATCTGATCACCGGCATGATCAACACCAAGGATCCGGTCGGTTATTTCAAGGCATTCGCGGGTTTGGCCGAAAAGGTCTTCTGCGTCCCGATCCGCGGTAGCGATGCGATGATCGACCCGGTCATTCTCGCTAACGCGGCCTACGATGCGGGGCTGGTTGCCGAGCCGATGTCGACGGTCGGCGAAGCGCTGGATGCGATCAAGGAAATCCTCGATCCGGCAAAGCCGCCGCCGCGCATTCTGGTCGGCGGGTCGCTCTACCTCGTAGGCGACGTGCTCTCGGACAACGGCACACCGCCGAAATGAAAAAAGCCCGGTCGAAACCGGGCTTTTTCTTTGAGATATCAACGCGCATTAAGCGGCGCTGGAAATCCAGTTCGACAGAGCCGTCTTCGGAGCGGCGCCGACCTTGATGTCAGCGACTTCGCCAGCCTTGAAGATTGCGAGCGTCGGGATCGAGCGAACGCCGAACTGGGCAGCCAGTTCCGGGTTTTCGTCGATGTTGAGCTTGGCGACCTTCACCTTGCCGGCGAGCTCGGTCGAGATTTCCTCGAGGCTCGGGGCGATCATCTTGCACGGGCCGCACCACTCAGCCCAGAAATCGACAACGACGGGCTCTGCGGATTCCAGAACTTCCGACTGGAAGTTATTGATATCGACTTTCACGGTAGCCATAGGCTGCTCCTTTGCGGGGAATTTGCTGTTGACCCACATGTGATGGTGCGGTGTCATAATTTCAATGACCGGTATTTCACTTTGTCTTGAGTCCCGCAAGCGCCAATTCTAGGGTGCGCTCGCTCAGCCGGTGAACGGCTGCGTTCTCGGTATAGACCAGCACGCATTCGACCGGCTTGCCGGGATAAAGTGGCGCCAGGATCTCGCGATAGATCGCAAGCTGCGCCTTGTGCGCATAGGGAACGGCCTCTTCCGTCTGTGGCGGCACCCGGTTCGTCTTGTAATCCAGAATAACAATGCGGTCGTCGAGCACGGCCAATCTGTCGATCCGCCCGGAAACCGCATACTGCTTGTCCTCAAGCGTCAGCGTTCCCATGATCGAGACTTCCGGCTGCGCATGCGCCGAAAAGACCGGCTGCAGGCTCTGCTCCGTCAATAGTTTCAGAACCGAATCGACGAGCCGGTCCCGTTCGCCTTGAGGCCAGTGCCGAGCTGTCCTGATGACATAGCGTTCGGCCGCAGAGGCGCGTTCCGCTGCCGGAATATCGGGGAGCATCTGCAGCATGCGGTGGATCAGGCGGCCTTTCTCCAGCGACCGGTCGGATCGCGGCGGCTCGCTGAAAAGCGGCGAAGCGACCAGCAGATCGTCCGCCTCTTCATCGATGATCGTTCCGGCGCCCGATGGGCTGAGCGGCCGCGGCAGCTGTCTTTGCGGCGGCAGCGGCCGGAGCATCGCTGCGGGCAGCTCGTGCTTGTCCTGCAGATCCTCCCGCGGCTCGGCCCGTTCGAAGCTGCGCTCGACCTGCGGTACGCGCCACGTTACGCCGGGCCAGCTACCGTCCGGCCCGTCAAACTCCACCGCCGTCACATGCGGATGGCTGTCGCTCATGGCGGCGGAGATCATTGCGTGCCAAGTCTCGGCGTTGGCGCGCACGCCGCGATAGCCGCAGACGACCAGCCGGTCGGCCGCGCGCGTCATCGCCACGTAAAGCAGCCGGCGATATTCCTCTTCCGCCAGCGTCTGGATGCGCGCGGCATCGGCCTGCGTCCGCGAATTGGCAAGATCGCTGACCGGCACCCAGACCGGCATCGGCTCGCTATTGCTGGTTTCCAGCAGCCTGAGCTTCGGCATATGCGTGTGCGTGAAGGCCTTGCCACCGCTATCGACCAGGAAGACGATCGGTGCTTCCAGACCCTTCGAGGCATGCACGGTCATGATCCGGACTTCGTTGCGGCCCTTGTCCTGCTCGCGCTTGACCTCCGGTGCCTCGAGTTCCAGCGTCGAGATGAAGGATTGCAGGCCGGGCAAGCCGGAGCTTTCGTGATCGAGCGCAAAGGTCAGGAACTCGTCCAGGATGTCGCTGACCTCGGTGCCGAGCCGGGCAAGGAACTGCCGGCGTCCGCCATGCAAGCCAAGCACCCGGGCGTAGAAATCGTGAACCGAGAGCGCTCGCGACTGGTCGAGAAACAGCTTCAGCCGCGTTTCCACTCCCGCATAGGCCTCGTGACCGTCGGCACCGAAGCTTTGCAGATGGCTCCAGACGCTCTGATGCTCGCCGCGAAGGGCGGCCAGAGCAAAGACCTGATCCTCAGAGAGATCGAAGAGCGGACTTTTCAGCACCGCCGCCAGCGAGAGATCATCCTGCGGCAGAAGCAGGAAACGGCCAAGCGCTAGAAGATCCTGCACGGCGATATGGCTCGTCAGGCGCAGACGGTCGGCACCGGCCACCGGAATATTGTTTCGGCGCTTCAGCGCTCGGGTCAGCGCATTCACGAAGCTGTCGCGCTTGCGCACCAGAACGAGAATGTCGCCGGCCTCGATCAGCCGCTCCTTGCCCTTCTCGACGATCGTCTCGCGTCCCACGAGCTTCTCGATCGTATGCGCCATGCGCCGGGCAAGGATCGCCGGCGGCGCGCTTTCCGGCGTCGCATCGAAGGGTGCCGTCCAGTCTTCGTCCTTGATGACCGCCTCGGGCGCGACCATCTCCCAGAGATCGACGGCGCCCGGATGGCCAATGCGGCTCGAGCGGTGAATGACCGGCTCGCCCTCGGCGCTCAGCCCCCTGGCATTCTCCGGCGGCAGGAAGACGTGATCAACCGCGGCCAGCACATCCGATGTCGAGCGGAAGGACAGCGGCAGGCGAACCGGCGTGAATTGCTGGCCGCTCGCCTGCACCTTGCGCTGCGTTCGCTTGCTCTCTTCGGAGAAGCGCTCCGGCCGCGCGCCCTGAAACGAATAGATCGACTGCTTCTCGTCGCCGACGGCAAACAGCGTGCGCACCACCGGCCGGGCGCTTTCGCCGGAGAAGAAGTCTTCCGCCAGCGACTGGATGACGCTCCATTGGATCGGGCTGGTATCCTGCGCCTCGTCGACGAGGATATGATCGATGCCCTGATCGAGCTTGTAATGGATCCAGGGGCCGACGCCGCTTTTCGTCAGGAGATCGGCGGTGCGGGTGATCAGATCCTCGAAGTCGAGATGGCTGCGCTGCTTCTTCAGATCTTCGTAGTCGCGGTTCAGCCGTTCGGCGAGAATGAGCGCGGCATGCGTCGCGGTAAACATCCGCATGATCTTCAGCCGGTCGCGGCAGGCAACGACATGGTCGCGCGCGGCCGCGATCGCTGCCGTCAGTTCCGGCGCATCGGCGAGCATTGCCTTCACGGTGAACTGCGAATCCGATTTCGGTTCACCTTTCACCGTGAGGAAGATCTTCTCCAGCAACTCGGCGCGCTTGGCCGCATTGCGTTCGTTCGACGCCTGGCGAAGCCCGTAGGCGACTTCCTGTGCCTTGGCGCCGCCCTTCTGCGCCGCAAGCGACATATAGAGGTCGAGCGTCAGGCCTGAGAGTTCAGGCAGCGGCCAATATTGGCTGGCGATGTCGGTCTCGGTCTCCGTCGGCGAAAGCTTTAGGCTTTTGCGCAGGGCCATGGCGATGCCGCCCTGCGCTTGGGCAACGGCCGTGAAGCGGCGGATCGCGTTTCGATTGGCAACGATCTCTGCGAGTAGCGCTTCCAGCCCGCTTTCGTCGCCAAGATTGAGAACATACGCGAAGGCTTCGGCGAGCGCCGCATCCTCTTCCGGCGCCGTTGCCGTCAGAAGCGAGCGCCGGGCATCCGCGAGCAGCGTTGCCGCTGCCCGATCGTCGAGCACCGAGAAATGTCCGGCGACATTGGCTTCCAGTGGAAACTGGTGCAGCAGCGCTTCGCAGAAGGCGTGGATCGTCTGGATCTTCAATCCACCCGGCGTTTCCAGCGCCTTGGCAAACAGCCGCCGAGCTTCGGCAAGCTTCACCCTGTCAGGCATCTCGCCTTCGATCTGGCCGATCCGCTTGCTGAGTTCGTCATCCGGCAAGACAGCCCAGTCGGCCAGCCGGGCAAAGACGCGGTTCGACATCTCGGAGGCCGCAGCCTTGGTATAGGTGAGGCAGAGGATGGCCGAGGGCCGGGCGCCCGCAAGCAGCAGGCGGATAACGCGCTGCGTCAGAACATGCGTCTTGCCGGATCCGGCATTGGCCGACACCCAGGCCGAGCGTTGAGGATCGGAGGCGATCGCCTGCTGGATCGTCGTCCAGCTGATCCAGGTGCCGGGATCGTCGCTCTCGGGGAGGGCCGTCACGTCATTCATCACCACCGGCCTCCTCGTCTTCCGCTGTCGACCATTCGGAAACGCGAGCCAGATGGTCGTAGTCCCCACCGAAATCGAACTGCTGGGCGGGAATGAGCCGTGAGGTGAAGCCGCGCTCGCCGGACTGCAGCAGCGAAACGAACTTGATCAGCTGGGCGATCGACTCTTCTGCAAGGTCGAGCGCCGATTTCGCTTTGTCGCTGCGTGCCGAATTCTCGTTGTTGACGGTATCGGCGCGGAAACGGTTGCCGGGCCGCAGCCGCACGTAGAGCAGATCCTGCGGCACCAGACTTCCGGCATCCCGGAAGGCGCCGGCGCTCAAGGCTGCCGCTTCAAGCGCCAGCTGCGGATCGAGCAGGGTACGTGCCTGGGCAGGAGAGGGGTTGTAACCCGTCTTGTAGTCGATGATATCGGCGGCCTTCGGCCCGGTTATGTCGATGCGGTCTGCCACGCCGGTCAGCCGGATATTGACGGTATCGAGCTCGACGCTGCCGCGAACTTCGGTAAAGGTCCGGCGGATCGCCGGGCGGCGCTCGGCTTCCCAATCTAGAAAGGCGCGGGCCACCTCGCGGAAGCGTGGGCGCCAGACGGCATCGATATGGGCCGGCAGCTCCTCCATGTCGAAAAGCTCGGTCAGGATGCGCTCCATTGCCGATTCACCCTCCAGCGTCCCGGCAATATGCCCTTCACGGACGAAGCGGTCGATGATCGCGTGATAGAGCGTCCCGCGCTCGGCCGCGCCCGGATCGCGATTGAAGGGATCGACAGGATCGAGACGCAGTATGCGCCGGGCATAGATCGCATAGGGATCACGGCGCAGACGGCCGACTTCGCTGAAGGAATAGGATTTCGGCTGCAGCTCGGCCGGCGGAACCGGGGAGGGGCGCTGGGCCGGTGCCTGCGGCTTGCCTTCGTCGAGCAGATTGACCCAATGCACGTATTTTTCGCCGCGCCCCCTCAGGCCTGCCTCGAAGTCCGTGCCGCCAAGCGCCAGCAACCGCTGCAGCCAGCGGGAGGCGACCGTCGGCGTCGAGCCTTGGCGCAGCGCACGCGAATAGATCAGCTTCCGGGTGCCGTTCGCCATCTCGAAGTCATGGGCGAGCTGGCCGATGCGCCGCTCCGGCGGCTCCAGGCCGATCTCCGTCTTCATCATCCGCGAGATGAAGGGATTATTGGCCGTCTGGCCCGGCCAGGAGCCCTCGTTCAGGCCGCCGAGGATCAGCGTATCGACATTCTGGAGGCGGGCTTCGAGCGTACCGAAGATGAAGACGCGCGGATGGGCGAGCGCCCGGGGTTTCGCCGCCTGGCCCGCCGATAGCGCTGCCATGATATCGATCCATTGCGGACCGTCGGCTTCCAGTTGACCCTCTGTTTCCATCACCTCGGCAAGCAGCCCGGCCAGCGCGTCGCCCGCTTCCCCGCTCCACAGACCGGAGAGGTCGCCACGTGCATCACGCGCCACGGCTTCCAGCACGCGGCCGGTGCGTTCCGCCCATTCGGAAAGTGTGAACTTGGCAGTCAGCCCGCGCCCATCGGCACCGCGTCTGACCAGCGTTGAAACCAAAGGCTCCGTGGCGCCGGTGATCCGTGTGGCGAGATCGCGCGCCTGATCGATGGCATCGGCGGGCAGCGCCTTGCGCCAGTGCGGCGCATGCCGGTCGTCGCGCTGTTCGAAGAGCTGCCGTTCCAGAAGGGCGTTTAGCGTCGCGATATCGACATCCGCCACGCCGCCGCGCAATGCCAGCAGCTCAAGCGCCTCCACGGCACCGGTGAGCGCTGCCTTGTCGAGGCCGAAATGGCTCAGTGGGTGTTTCAGCAGGGCGACGAGCGCGACGGGATCGCCCGGCCGCAAGGTCGCCTCAAGGGCGAGCTGCAGGAACGTGCCCTGCGGCATCGCCGCCAGCGGTGTACCGGCGGAATCGTCGGCGAGGATGCCAAAACGCGCCAGCTCGGACATGACGCGCCGGGCGAGGTTGCGGTCTGGCGTGATCAGCGCCGCCTGGCTTTCGCCGTTTCGCCCCGGCTCCTCGAGGGCAAGGCGCAGAGCAATGGCGATCGCGGTCGCTTCCTCACGCTCGTTTGCAGCTTCGATCAGCGCCACGTCGGCAAAGCCGGATGCAATGGCATCGCCGGGCAGCTCGCTCTTCCATTCGCCCCAACCGCTGGTCGCTTCCGCCGGTGCGAGGGCTCGCGAGAGGACCTCCGCACGCTGCCGCAGCGCCGGCTCCGCTTCGACGATCGGCGTGACATCATTGCGGGTCAGCTTGAGCCGCTTCAGGAGATGAGAAAGGCCATATTGTGAATGGCTGCGGCTTGCCGGATTGACGGGCCGTCCGGAGATCGGCTCCGGCGCCACCATCCGCCAATGCTCGTCCGGCATGGAAAGATCGAGGCCGGGCAGCACGATAACGCCTTCGGGCAGATCGGCGACAGCGGCAATCAGCTCGGCCGTCGCTGGCACCGAACCGGTTGAACCGGCGATGATGATCGGCCCGGCCGGATGCGAGGTTGCGAGCCGGTTGGCCTCGGCGCGCAGGATCGCATTGCGGTGGCGCGCCGGTGAGGAGCGTCCGAGCTCGGCCAGCCGCTCCGGCCAGAAGGCGCTGGCGATCTGCAGAAATTCCGTCGTCAGCTGCCACCAGAGCGCATGGTCGGCGGCATCGAGCTTGGCAAGCTCGCTCCAGTCACGATCCTCGGTCTCGATCGAATCGATCAGCTCTGCCAGATTGCGCGCCAGCCAGATGGCATCGGCCGGGCTTGCTGGGGCCACCAGCGGCGAATCCGAATGGATGTGGCGAACGATCTCCGGCAGCTTGTTGCGCCAGGCAAGGATCAGCCGCGCGAGCTCCAGAAGGCGGGCCGTGTTGGACAGCGGCTGCGCCAGATCGAGCGTCGCGGGCAGCGCCTCATCGAAATAGCCGCTGTCATCGTCAGTTTCCCCGAGCGGCCGGATGACTGGGAGAATAGCCGAGAGGCCACCGAGCAGATCGACGAACTCCGATCGCAGGACGCGTGCCGCACGCCGCGTCGGCAGGTAGATCGTCACCTTCGACAGCGATAGCGGATCGGCCGGGTCGTGCCGGAAATGCGGTGTTAACCGGCCATCGCAGAGCGTCTCCGCGAGTGTCTTCAGAAAGGGCACACCGGCAGGGATCGTCAGGATTCGCGGCTGGTGGCGCTCGCTCATCGCTCAGGCAAACGTCCGGAATCGCCGGATCGTTTCCTCCGCCTCGCCGACGGCCTCCGGCGTGCCGACGGTCAGCCAATGGCCGTCCATCATCATGCCATAGAGGCGCCCGCGGCTGATCGCCTTGTCGAAATAGATGTTGATGTTGAACGGATCGCGCGGAGCATCGTCCAGAAACTCGGGCTTCATGGCGAAGGCGCCGGCATAGACCACGGGATTGGATTGATCGTCGCGATAGCGCGTCAGCCGTCCATCCGGGCCAATAGAGAAATCGTTTACGCCATTATGGCCGGTCGTGTCTTCGATGCGCACACAGAGCATGGCCATGTCCATACGCTCAGGATCGAAGAATCCGGCTAAGCGATCCAGGTTGCTTGGTTCGCCCGGCTTCTCGCCGATCCAGAAAAGGTCGGCATTCATCACGAAGATCGTGTCGCGGCCCAGCAATGTCAGGCCTTTGACGATGCCGCCGCCATTGTTCAGCAGCGCCTCGCGCTCGTCCGATATCAGCACATCGAGACCGCTATAGGTCTTGAGGTGGGTTTCCATCTGATCGGCGAAATGATGGACGTTGACTGCGGCAACTTCTACGCCGGCCTGCTTCAGCGCATCCAGCGAATAATCGATCATCGGCTTGCCGCCGATCTTCACCAGCGGCTTGGGCATCGTGTCGGTGATCGGGCGCATGCGGGTGCCGAGACCCGCCGCCAGTACCATGGCTTGTTTGATCGTCATTCTGGTCCGGAACTTATGATTCGCTGGTGACTATTCCAGCCCTTGCGCACCATTCGCGCAAGGGGGCAAGCGCCTCGTGCTCCAAGGCAACGTGGAGATAGGCGAGCGAGCGCGGCATGTGCTTGAGATAGCCCGGTTTTCCGTCGCGCTGCAGCAGACGCACCCACAATCCCGCAAGCTTGCAATTGCGTTGCGCCGACATGATCGCCCAGCTTTTCAGGAAGGAAGCCTCGTCGAAGCCGCCCTGGCTGCGGCGGATGTCTAGATAGCCGTCCATCAGCTCGCGGAACAGCGGTGGTTCGATGGTGACGCGGGCGTCTTGGGCGATCGAGGCGAGATCGTAGGATGTCGGCCCGATCATCGCGTCCTGGAAATCGATGAGCCCGACCTTCTGCACGCCTTGCTTTTCACCCCGCCAGATGATGTTGGGCGAGTGGAAGTCGCGAAGCAGGAGGTTCTTTTCTGCCTCCGCCAGCTGATCGATCAGCGCGTCCCAGATCGAGAGATACTCGTCGCGCTCCGCTTCGGCCGCGGCCGCGCCGCCGCGCTTCCATGGCAGATGCCAGTCGAGCAGCAGGCGCGCTTCCATCTTCATGGCCGTTCGGTCGAAATCCGGAACGTGATGGATCTGGCCCTTGCCGGCTGGAATGTCCTGCGGGGTCTGCATGCCATGCAGCCGCGCCAGGCAGGCGACGCTTTCGCGGTAGCGCTCGGCGATCGGCAGACCGTCGGCATCGAGAACGCCTTCGGTGCCGAGATCCTCGATCAGCAAAATACCTTGCGCATAATCGACGCCGTAGATTTCGGGGGTCGCAAAGCCGCGCTCGCGCAGCGCATCGGCAATGGCGACGAAAGGATAGGCATTCTCGGCGAGATGGGCGACCTTCGGATAGGGCTTGCCGTCCAAAACCGGGGGGCCTTCGGGGAGTGGTGGCCAGTCCATCAGGATCTTCCTGCCGCCGGTGGCCGGATAGACGGCTTCATAGGCGCGCAGCGATGCATCGCCGGTCAGGAACCGGCGGCTGGCCGTCTCATAGCCGAGACCACCAAGAAACGTGCGGATCGCCAGCACGCGCTCAATCCGCTCTGCTTTCTTTTCCGGTGCCGTGATCGTCACGCGGCGTCCCTGGCCTTCGTGCTCGAGCACCAGGACGATGCGATCCTCGGGCATCTCGTGCTGCGCCATTTCCGGCCATTCGACGAGACAGATACCGTTTTGCAGCGCTTCGTCGAAGCCGAGTTCTTCCAGCTCCGATCCGTCGGCAAGACGATAGAGATCGAAATGCGAGACGGGAATTCTGATGTCGTAGGACTGAACAAGCGTGAAGGTCGGGCTCGGCACTTCGAGGCCCGGATCATCGGCGGTAGCGCGGATCAGCGCCCGCGCCAGCGAGGATTTTCCGGCGCCGAGATCGCCTGAGAGCGTCAGGCAATCGCCGGCTTTCAGGGCGAGCGCCAGATCTTCGCCGAGGCGGATCGTTGCCGCCTCGTCTGCCAGGAAGAGCGAGATTGGCGCGCCGCTGGCGGTCATTCGGCAGCTGCGACGGCGCGCGGCAAGTTCACCGATGGAATCCGGCAAACAACCGTGGTGCCGCGGCCCGGCTTGCTGTCGATCGTGACCTTGCCGTTATGCAGGCTGACGAAGCTGTCGACGATCGAGAGGCCGAGGCCTGCTCCGCCGCGCTTGCCGCTTTTCGCGCCCGTGGCAAAGCGGTCGAAGACGGTTGCAATCATCTCCTGCGAGATGCCGGGGCCGCGGTCGGCAACCGAGAAGACGAAATCCGTGCCTTCGCGATGGCATTCGAGCGCGATCGCCGCGCCCTCCGGCGAGAAGTTCGCCGCATTGGACAGGAGCTTCAGCAGGATCTGCTTCAGGCGCTGCGGATCGGCAACGATCGTGCCGAGCTGCGCCGGAGCGGTGATTTCGAGCGTCACGCCGCTTTCCTGCAGCCGGTCGGCGATCTGCATCGAAACGTCGTCCAGCAGGTCGCTGAGATCGATCTCGGAATAGTTCAGCCGCATGATCCCGGCATCGACGGTCGCCAGATCGAGAATGTCGTTCACCAGCGTCAGCAGCACCGACGACGAGGTGGCGATATGATCGATATATTCGGCCTGCCGGTCGTTCAGCGGGCCGACGCCCGGCGTGCGCAGCAGGTCGGTGAAACCGATGATGTTGGTCAGCGGCGAGCGCAGCTCGTAGGAAACGTGCTGGACAAAATCGTTCTTCAGCTCGTCGGCCTTGCGCAGCGCTTCGTTCTTTTCCGTCAGCGCCCGCTCGGCGCGCACCGCATCCGTCATGTTGACAAAGGTCAGCATGGTCTGGGCGTTCGGCAGCGGAATGACGGCATAGTCGAGCACGAGGCCCGAGAAGAGCTCAAGCGTGCCCTGGCTCGATCGGCGCTCGTCGTCGAAGCTGGTGATCAGCTCGGCAAAGGTCTTCCAGCCATCCGGCCGGTCATAGGATTGCACACAGGCCTCGCCGACGGCGCGGATATGCGTGCCGGGCTTGGCTTCGGCTTCGGTGATGCCCCAAAGCACACGGAAGGCCGGATTTGCAAGACGAACCCTGCCATCGGCGCCGAACACCGCGACACCCTCGGAGAGGTGGTCGATCGTCTCGCCCTGAACCTTCACCAGCGTGTTGTAGCGGGTCTCTAGATCGACCTGTTCGGTCAGGTTTTCGAATACCCAGGTTGCGCCGCCCTGCGGATGGGCGGTCGCGAAGACGCGCAGCGTCTGTCCGTTGGGCAGGTGCCATACATCGGATTTGGTGTCGAGCGAGCGATAGACGGCCAGCGCCGTATCCTTCCAGCTCTTCCAGTTCAGCTGGTCCGGCAGCTTCTTCGCCACCCGCAGGCGCTCGAGAAGCTCGGCATTGTCAGGCTTGCGCTCGAGGAAGGCGATATCGAGTTCCCAGAGGGTCACGAAAGCCTGGTTATAGAACTGCAGCCGCTGGTCGCCGTCGAAGATCGCAACAGGTGTCGCCAGATGGTCGAGCGTTTCGGCATGGCTCTTCAGCGTCCGCTCAAGCTCGGCGCGGACGGCTTCCGCATCCGAAACGTCGATCGCGATACCGGCAGAGCCGCTCGGCACCTTGACGTCGACGACGTCGAAGAAGGTCCGGTTGCCGTGGACGACGGTGGAAATCTTGTCATGGAACGGCGATTCCGGCGTTGCTGTGGCGCGGATGCGCTCGCGGGCGACGGTCGTCAGGATTTCGCGGCTCTCGTTGATCGCCTGCTGCGGCGTGGTCGCCTCGACGGCATCGCCATAGGCCTGGTTCACCCAGGTCAGGCGGCCATCGGTATCGCGCTGCCATGCCGGCAGGTCGATCGCGTCGAGCAGGTTCTGGAAGGCCGAGATCGACGACATCAGCCGGTCGCGCTCGATCTTCAGTTCGGCAAGCTCGGCGCGCAGATTGTTGAGCGCAACGAAGCGAACGAAGGCGCGGCCGCCGGAAACCCGGCCCTGCGCTTCGAGGATTTCATCGCGATTGGTCTCGACGACCATATCGAAGCTCTGCGCCGCTTCGCGCAGCCGGTCGATGGCGCGGTCGAGTTCGGAGGCCGAGCGTGGCTTCAGCCACAGGCCGAATGCCAGGAATTCATTGTCCTGCGGCGCGCCGGTTTCGGCCGGCAGCTGGCCCAGCAGTTCGGGCCGCTCATTGCCGTCCCAGATGACGATGCGGCGGTTCTTGTCGGCGATCAGCGCCTGGTACTGCGAAATTCGCTGCTGCGCATCGGACAGAGCCGTACGCATCTCGCGGCTTTCGGTCTCGATATTGCCGCGCTGGCGCACTGACCACAATGTCGAGAGCAGGGCGGCCGAAATCACGCCGATGACGACGGAAACGCCGACGACCTGAGACGAGGTGAAGAGGTGGGCCGATGCCGCCGCTTCGGACTCGACCTGAGCCATCACGGGGCGTGCGAGCGCAGAAATCGCAGTACCGCCGGCGCAGATCTGCGCCAGTCGCATCAGCGATCCCTTTCCTTGCTTCACGGCCCGCCCGGCCGCCGCAAGTTTATCGTTTTGTGCTGCCGCTCTCAGGTGGGCTTCTGGCCGAACGCCGTCATCCACCTGTCCCGGCAGGCTTTTTTCTTCTTCCGGCATCCCCGGTCTGTCTCCGTCTTTCAATGTGCCGCATCACGACAAGACATCCCATTTTCGGGCAAACGGACGAGTCCGGGCCACGAATCGAGTTCTAAAACAATACTTCGGATGGGATTCAGCGGGAAGGTAGGAGGCAAAAAATAAGGGCGCCGCAAATGTCAATGCGGCGCCCATCAAGATGTTGTGGATAGTCGAGATACGATTAGTATCTGTAGTGGTCAGCCTTGAACGGACCCTGCGGCTTCACGCCGATATAGGCAGCCTGTTCTTCAGAAAGCTGGGTCAGCTTGACGCCGAGCTTGCCGAGGTGAAGACGGGCGACCTTCTCGTCGAGGTGCTTCGGCAGGATGTAGACCTGGTTGGAATACTGCTCCGGCTTGGTGAAGAGTTCGATCTGCGCCAGCGTCTGGTTGGTGAAGGACGCGGACATGACGAACGACGGGTGACCCGTGGCGTTGCCGAGGTTCAGCAAGCGTCCTTCCGACAGCAGGATGATGCGGTTGCCCTTCGGGAACTCGATCAGGTCGACCTGCGGCTTGACGTTGGTCCACTTGAGGTTACGCAGCGCGGCAACTTCGATTTCGTTGTCGAAGTGGCCGATATTGCCGACGATCGCCATGTCCTTCATCGCACGCATGTGGTCGATGCGGATGACGTCCTTGTTGCCGGTCGTGGTGATGAAGATGTCGGCCGAAGATACGACGTCTTCGAGCAGAACCACTTCATAACCGTCCATGGCGGCCTGCAGGGCGCAGATCGGGTCGGCCTCGGTAACCTTGACGCGGGCGCCGGCGCCGGAGAGCGAAGCGGCAGAACCCTTGCCGACATCGCCGTAACCGCAGACGACGGCAACCTTGCCGGCCATCATGACGTCGGTACCGCGGCGGATACCGTCAACCAGCGACTCCTTGCAGCCGTACTTGTTGTCGAACTTCGACTTGGTGACGGAGTCGTTGACGTTGATTGCCGGGAACGGCAGCAGGCCCTTGGCATGCAGCTGGTAGAGGCGGTTGACGCCCGTGGTGGTTTCTTCGGTGACGCCCTTGATCGCGTCGCGCTGCTTGGTGAACCAGCCCGGAGAAGCGGCGAGGCGCTTCTTGATCTGAGCGAAAAGGATCTCTTCTTCTTCCGAATGCGGGTTCGACAGCACGTCTTCACCGGCTTCGGCGCGGGCACCGAGCAGGATGTACATGGTCGCATCGCCGCCGTCGTCGAGGATCATGTTGGAGAAGCCGCCGTCGGCCCACTGGAAGATCTTGTCGGTGTAGGTCCAGTAATCTTCGAGGGACTCGCCCTTGATCGCGAAGACCGGGATGCCGGCAGCGGCGATCGCGGCAGCGGCATGGTCCTGCGTCGAGAAGATGTTGCACGAAGCCCAGCGGACTTCGGCGCCGAGCGCCACCAGCGTCTCGATGAGAACAGCCGTCTGGATCGTCATGTGCAGCGAGCCGGTGATGCGCGCGCCCTTCAGCGGCTGCGACTTGCCGAATTCTTCGCGGCTGGACATCAGGCCCGGCATTTCGGTTTCGGCGATCGTAATTTCCTTACGGCCGAAATCTGCGAGGGCGATATCGGCGACGACATAATCTTTTTCAGTGCTCATAGAGGTCTCCAGGCTGAAAAGCGTGTCAATAAATCAAAAGTGCGCAATGGGCGCAGCAGAGCGCGTGCGGTCTGCACGGCCATGTTTGCCGTTTAGCAGGCTTCTTGTGGGAAGGCAATAAGGATATAAAGAAGTCTTTATATGTTTATATGTCGGCGATTTCTTAGATTTCTTCGCCGAATTTGTTCTGGATCAGCTGATCCAGCGCCTCGAGCGCTTCGGTGGCCTGGTTGCCGCTGGCGGTCACCAGCACCGTCGAGCCGGGGCTCGCGGCCAGCATCATCAGTCCCATAATCGAGGTCCCGCCCACCGTCATCCCGTCTTTCGACACGGTGATCGTCGCATCGAACGTATCGACCATCTGGACGAATTTCGCCGAGGCGCGGGCGTGCAGGCCGCGCTTGTTGATGATGAGGAGTTCCCGGGAGAGCTGCGTCGTGGTCATGAAGGCCCGTTATTTACCGCTGAGAACGCGGCTCGCGACGTTGATATACTTGCGGCCGGCTTCCGAAGCCTCGGCCAGGGCCTTTTCCATATTGTTCTCGCCGCGTACGCCGGCGAGCTTGATAAGCATCGGCAGGTTCATGCCGGCGATCACTTCGGTGTGGCCGCTGCTCATCACGGAAATTGCCAGATTGGAAGGGGTCCCGCCGAACATGTCGGTGAGGATCACCACGCCATGACCGTCATCGGCGCCGGCGACTGCCTGGAGAATGTCCTGCCGCCTCTGATCCATATCGTCTTCGGGGCCGATGCAGACCGTCTCGATGAATTTCTGAGGACCTACGACGTGCTCGACAGCATGACGAAACTCTTCAGCCAGCTTGCCATGAGTGACAAGCACAAGTCCGATCATGATTTAACTGCTCCCAATGGCATATCAACGGCGGCCCCAATATCGCAATGCAACAATCGCGTCCACCGGTGGGGCACATCTTGGCGATCAAAAACCGAAGTGCAAGACAAAAATGCAGCGATACGGGGCGATTCCGGCGGTTTCAGCGGCATTCCATTCCGATTTCGGGCGCCTTTGCCATCAAAATTGCGAGAGGTACGGATGTATTCGCAAGAAGCCGGATCACCGGCAGTGCAAAGCCTTCGGCAACTTCGATCTGCTCGTCGTTGGGCGGTAGCCGGTCGGGTCCGGAAACGTTGGCAGGAAGGATCGCAAAGTGCATCACCGCTTCGGGGATGCTCTCGAGCGAAACGATGCCGGTGCCGCGCAATTCGATCAGTCCGGCAATCGAATCCGGGCGCTTGGCGATGATCTCGCCGCCACGATGTTCGACAAAAACCTGGTCGTCGGCAACGAGCATCGCGGGCAATCCGAGACGCCGGGCTTCCGTCAGGCAGGTAAAGGCAAGCATCGATTTGCCCCAGCCCGAGGGGCCGGCAAACATCAGCCCGGTTTGGTTGATCCGGATCGCCGTTGCGTGAACGTTGACCGGCGGCGCCATCAGCTATGCGCATCCGCGGGCAGGGCAAGGATGAACCGCGCGCCAAGGATCTCGGCGCTTTCGGCATCGATGATGTTCTCTGCCCTGAGCGAGCCGCCATGCGCCTCGGCAATCTGACGGCTGATCGACAGGCCGAGACCGGAATTCTGGCCGAAACCTTCGGATTCCGGGCGATCAGTATAGAAGCGCTCGAAGATGCGGTCGATATTTTCAGCCTGGATACCGGGACCGTTGTCCTCGATATAGACGAGGCAGCGCGAGCGCGTCCTCACCAGCCGGACGATGATCCGTCCGCCTTCCTGCGGCACGAAGGAGCGGGCATTTTCAATCAGGTTGGTGACGATCTGGCCGATGCGCAGGTCATGGCCATTGACGACGAAGCGGGTCTTTACCCCCGGCTTGCGCTCGATCACCAGCTCGATATGCACATCCTTGTTCTTGCTGCGGATCTGCCGGGAGACCTCCACGAGATCGGTGAGGAACTTCTCCAGATCGACCGAGCGGGCATCGACGCGTGCCAATTCGGCATCGAGCCGCGAGGCGTCGGAGATGTCACTGATCAGGCGGTCGAGGCGGCGAACGTCGTGCTGGATGACATCCATCAGCCGCTTCTTGGAATCATCGGACTTGGCCAAAGGCAAGGTCTCGACAGCGCTGCGAAGCGAGGTCAGCGGGTTCTTGAGCTCGTGGCTGACATCGGCGGCGAAACTCTCGATCGCATCGATACGGTCGTAGAGCGCCGTGGTCATTTCGCGCAGCGCGATCGACAGGTTACCGATTTCATCCTGGCGGGCCGAGAAATCCGGAATTTCCTCGCGCTCCTTGGCCCCACGGCGGACGCGGATCGCGGCGGCCGAGAGGCGGCGCAGCGGATTGGCGATCGTCGAAGACAGAACGAGCGACAAGAGCACGTTGACGAGCGTGGCAACGCCGAACACGCGCATGATCGCCAGGCGCTCGGCGTGCACGATATTGTCGATATCGCCGGCCTGCGTCGACAGAAGAAGGACGCCGAGAACTGCACGGAAACGCTGGACGGGCACCGCGACCGAAACGATCAGCTCGCCCTTCTCGGTGGTGCGAACGACCGCGCCGCGCACACCGGTCAGCGCATTCATCACCTCGGGATAGATCGAGCCGTCACCACCAGGCGCTTCCTTATAGACCGGCAGATTGCCGGGCTGCAGTGCCTTGTTGAACAGTGTCGTGAACCATTCGCCCCAGGTCTGCTTCTCTTCCTCGACCGGCGGCAAGTCGAAACGCAGCACCTGGCCGCGCGAATAGAGATGACGAGAATCGAGCAGCAGATTGGCGTCGGCATCGAAAATGCGGGCGCGCGTGCGGGTCGGCGAGATCAGCCGGCGCAGAACCGGCGCCACCTTTTCCGGATCGATCGGGAATTCGAGATCTTCGTCGTTTGGAACCGGTGTGATGCTCTGTCCCGCCTGCAGCTCCAGCAGCTTCTGCGGGTCGATGGTGATCGAGTTGGTATCGACGGAGGCCGATGCCGAGACGGCGCCGGCAATGATTTCGCCCTGGGTCAGCAAGCTCTCGACGCGGGCGTCGATCAGGCCTTCTCGAAACTGGTTGAGGTAGAGGATGCCGCCGACGAGAACGAGCAGTGCCGCCAGATTGAAGAACAGGATGCGGCGCGTCAGGCTGGAAAAGACGGCATTGCCGAAGATCCGGCGGATGATGGTGAAGGGATGCGACCATCGCCTTCCCCTGACGCGGCGGCCGGTTACGCCATCCGCATCATCCAGATCCCTTTCCTGCACCAACTGTGCCAACGACAGGCCCTTTCGGAGGGCGCGGCCGGAAATGCGGCCAGCGAGCCCTCAACAACAATCATGCGCCGCGCTTTAAGGCGTCAGGCTGCTTCGCGGAAGCGGTAACCCACTCCGTAGAGCGTCTCAATCATATCAAAATCGTTGTCGACCATCTTGAATTTCTTGCGCAGCCGCTTGATGTGGCTGTCGATCGTGCGGTCATCGACATAGACCTGCTCGTCATAGGCCGCGTCCATCAGCGCGTCACGGCTCTTGACCACGCCTGGACGCTGCGCAAGCGAATGCAGGATCAGGAATTCGGTGACCGTCAGCGTCACTGGCTCGGCCTTCCAGGTGCAGGTATGGCGCTCTTGGTCCATGACCAGCTGTCCACGCTCCAGCGAGCGGGCCGGCTGTGCGACGCCCGGCTTCGGCGCGGCACCGGTGCCTGCCGCGGCCGCGGCTTCCCGGCTCGAGGCGCGGCGCAGCACGGCGCGAACGCGCTCGACCAGCAGGCGCTGCGAGAACGGTTTGGTGATGAAGTCGTCGGCGCCCATCTTCAGGCCGAAGAGCTCGTCGATCTCTTCATCCTTGGAGGTCAGGAAAATGACAGGCATGTCAGATTTCTGTCGCAGGCGGCGCAGCAGCTCCATCCCGTCCATACGCGGCATCTTGATATCGAAGATGGCGAGTTGCGGCGGGCGGGCGATAAGACCATCAAGGGCCGAAGCGCCATCCGTGTATGTCTCGACCTTATATCCTTCGGCCTCCAGTGCGATCGACACTGAGGTGAGGATGTTGCGGTCGTCGTCAACGAGCGCGATTGTCGGCATGGTGTTCGTCTCCGTCATCTATGCGCATCTCCCGGAATTTTTGATGTCCCCAGGCGGCCTCTCCGGCCGGATGCGCTTATGGAGGATAAAGGTGGAACAAATTGTGGCAAAGATAAAGGGGAGGATTGCCGGATTATTCGAGCTGCAATCAAAGGTGGTGCGACAAACTGAACCAAACCCATCAGTTCAAACGATTTAAAAATAGCGAGAGTAATTTAAATCGATTAATTATTTGATATCGTTACCTTTTTTGAATTACACCGTATTGCCTTTTAAAATTCCCCACCTTAGGTTCGCGTCAGTTTTAACGGCTTGATGCCTCAGTAAAGGGAAAAGCGATGGAAACGTTCGGAGTTCATAACCCGGCGGTAGCGCTGGCGACGATTGGTTTGGAGAGCGCAGCAAGCGTTCGCTATAACTTTACCGCCGCCTCTCTTTACGAGGAGGCGATTCGCCGTGGAGAAGCCGAACTCACCGCCCAGGGCGCGCTCCGCGCATTGACCGGCCAGCACACTGGCCGCTCGCCGCGCGACAAGTTCGTCGTCCGCGACGCCAACACCGAGACGCAAATCTGGTGGGACAACAACAAGCCGATGTCGCCGGAGCATTTCGCCGTGCTTCATGCCGACATGCTGGCTCATGCGAAGGGCAGGGAACTTTTCGTTCAGGACCTGATCGGCGGTGCCGATGCCGGTCATGCGCTGCCGTCGCGTGTTGTCACCGAATTCGCCTGGCACTCGCTGTTCATCCGTAACCTGCTGATCCGTCCGGAGCTCGAAGCGCTGAAAACCTTCGTGCCGAAACTGACGATCATCGATCTGCCGAGCTTCAAGGCCGATCCGGAACGCCACGGCTGCCGCACCGAGACCGTCATCGCCTGCGACCTCACCAAGGGTCTCGTGCTGATCGGCGGCACGTCCTATGCCGGCGAAATGAAGAAGTCGGTCTTCACCGTCCTCAATTACCTGCTGCCGGCCAAGGGCGTCATGCCGATGCACTGCTCGGCCAATGCCGGTCCGGATGGCGACAGCGCGGTCTTCTTCGGCCTGTCGGGCACCGGCAAGACGACGCTTTCGGCCGATCCGGCCCGCACGCTGATCGGTGACGACGAGCATGGCTGGGGCGAAAACGGCATCTTCAATTTCGAAGGCGGCTGCTACGCCAAGACCATCCGCCTGTCGGCCGAAGCCGAGCCGGAAATCTACGCGACGACGCAGCGCTTCGGCACGGTTCTCGAAAACGTCGTGCTCAACGACCAGCGTGAGCCGGATTTCGATGACGGATCGCTGACGGAAAACACCCGTTGTGCCTATCCGCTGGATTTCATCCCGAACGCCTCGAAGACCGGCCTCGCCGCGCATCCGAAGACGATCATCATGCTGACTGCCGATGCCTTCGGCGTCATGCCGCCGATTGCCCGCCTGACGCCTGAACAGGCCATGTACCACTTCCTGTCCGGCTACACGGCAAAGGTCGCCGGTACCGAAAAGGGCGTCACCGAGCCCGAAGCGACCTTCTCGACCTGCTTCGGCGCCCCCTTCATGCCGCGTCATCCGGCGGAATACGGCAACCTCCTGAAGGAGCTGATCGGCCGTCACGGCGTCGAATGCTGGCTGGTCAATACCGGCTGGACCGGCGGCGCATACGGCACCGGCAAGCGCATGCCGATCAAGGCGACGCGCGCACTGCTGGCCGCAGCTCTCTCGGGCGAACTCGCCAAGGCTGACCTGCGCACCGACACAAACTTCGGCTTTGCCGTTCCGGTTTCTGTCGCTGGCGTCGACAACGGCATTCTCGACCCGCGCTCGACCTGGGCCGATGCTGCAGCCTACGACCGCCAGGCCGAAAAGCTCGTCGGCATGTTCATCGCCAACTTCGCCAAGTTCGAAGATCATGTCGATGGCGGCGTGCGTGACGCGGCACCGGGCCTGAAGATTGCTGCCGAGTAATCTAAACGGCTGATGATTCACGTGAAACCCGGCAGGAAACTGCCGGGTTTTTCTTTGCTTGTTCCAAAATCACGGCCGATGTGAGATAGGTCTCGCATGGCCAGCGACGCGCTCTTCATCAATGACAGGATCACCATCGCCGGATGGGAGCTGACGGAACAGTTCGTTCTGGCGGGCGGCCCCGGCGGGCAGAACGTCAATAAGGTCTCGACCGCGGTCCAGCTGTTCTTCAATATCGAGAATTCGCCGTCCTTGCCTGAGCGCGTCAAGGCGAACGCCGTCAAGCTTGCCGGAAGGCGCATGTCGAAAGACGGCGTGCTGATGATCGAGGCTAGCCGTTTCCGCAGCCAGGACCGCAATCGCGAGGATGCGCGCGAGCGCCTCAAGGAGCTGGTTCTCGAAGCGGCCAAGCCGCCGCCGCCGCCGCGCAAGAAGACGAGGCCGACGAAAGGCTCTGTCGAACGACGCCTCAAGGAAAAATCCGGCCGCTCCGAAGTCAAGAAGATGCGCGGCCGCCCGAGCGGAGACTGATCCATGCTCGAAATCTCCAGCGGCATCCGGCATTTTCCAGGCTATCTCGATCGCTTCCATCAGGAAGCGATGGTCGAGACGATCCGTGAGATCGTTTCCGCCGCACCGCTCTTCACGCCTGTCATGCCCGGAACCGGAAAGCCGATGTCCGTCCGCATGAGCAATTGTGGAGAGCTCGGCTGGGTGACAGACAAGGACCGCGGCTACCGCTACCAGCCGGTTCATCCGCTCATCGGCGAACCATGGCCTCCGATCCCGCCGGAACTTCTCGATATCTGGACCGCTGTCTCCGGCTATCCGCTGCCGCCGCAGGCCTGCTTGATCAACTTCTACTCCGACGACGCCAAAATGGGTCTGCACCAGGACAAAGACGAGCAGGATCTCAAGGCGCCCGTCGTCTCGATCTCCCTCGGCAACAGCTGCCTTTTCCGCATCGGCGGCACCGCGCGCAACGACCGCACCCAATCCCTGAAACTGTCGAGCGGCGACGTCATCGTCCTCGGCGGCGAAGGCCGCCTCTGCTTCCATGGCGTCGACCGCATCTATCCCGCCACCTCGACGCTCCTGAAAAGCGGCGGCCGGATCAATCTGACGTTAAGGCGTGTAACGCCCTGAATCCGGCTAAAGCTTCCTGAGCGCCACCTGTTCGATCAGGTGGTTCGGTCCCTTGCGTAGGATCAGGTCGGCGCGCGGGCGGGTCGGCAGGATGTTCTGACGCAGGTTTTTCAGATTGATGTTCGCCCAGAGCCCCTCGGCGATCGCGATCGCTTCTTTTTCGCTGATCGAGGCATAGCGGTGGAAATAGGAGTTGGGGTCGCGGAAGGCCGTCTCTCGCAGGCGCATGAAGCGGTTCACGTACCAGTTATGGATCTGCTTTTCCTCGGCATCGATATAGATCGAGAAGTCGAAGAAATCTGAGACCATCGGCACGATCTTGCCGTCGGCCGGCAGGTCGCGCGATTGCAGCACGTTGATGCCTTCGAAGATCAGAATGTCCGGCCGGTCTATGATCTTGTATTCATTCGGGATCACGTCATAGACGAGATGCGAATACACCGGCGCCTTGACGTCTGCCTGTCCGGCCTTGATTGCCGAAAGAAAACGCAGAATAGCGCCGGTGTCGTAGCTTTCGGGAAAACCCTTGCGCTGCATCAGGTTTTCGCGTTCCAGCACCGCATTCGGATGCAGGAAGCCGTCAGTCGTGATCAGATCGACCTTCGGGCTCGACGGCCAGCGGCGCAGCAGCTCTTTCAGGACACGGGCCGTCGTCGATTTGCCGACGGCGACGGATCCGGCGATGCCGATCACGAAGGGGGTCTTGGCGACGCCCTCGAGATTGAGGAAGCGGTTGCGCTGTTCGAAGAGCAGCTGCGAGGATTCGACATGCGAGGACAGCAGGCGCGACAGCGAAAGGTAGATGCGCCGGACCTCGTCGAGATCGATTGGGTCGCCCATCGAGCGCAGCCGCGTCACTTCCTCGCCGGTCAGCGTCAGTGGCGTATCGGCGCGGAACTTCGCCCATTCCTCGGAAGAAAAGAAGTGATAGGGCGAATAGGAATTCGCCTGGAAGTGATCGAGCGCCTCGGGCGCTCCGATGATTTGCGACACGATACTCATGAACTCTGCCGGCTGGCCTTTTCCTTGAGACCGGATTGAGCGGTCCGCCGCTCAAGTTCGGCCATGACATCCTGCAACGGAATGCCTGCAATCTTCAATACGACCAAAAGGTGATAGAGGACATCGGCCGATTCGTAGGTCAGGTTGGTCCGGTCGTTGGTGACCGCGGCCATGACAGCCTCGATCGCCTCCTCGCCAAGCTTCTTCGCCGCCTTCGGCTGACCCGCAGAAACCAGCTTCGCTGTCCAGGATTCGTCCGGTGAGGCCTTCGACCGCTCGTCGACGATCTTTTCCAGATCGGAAAGGGAAAATCCGCTCATTCTATCGCTTTCACTCAGTCGAGCCGCATCGCAATGCCGTGGGATGACATATAGCGCTTTGCCTCGCCGACGGAATAGGTGCCGAAATGGAAGATCGAGGCGGCAAGCACGGCCGTCGCATGGCCATCCTTCACCCCGGCAACGAGATCGTCGAGATTGCCGACGCCGCCGGAGGCGATGACGGGAACGCGCACGCTGTCGGCGATCGCCCGTGTCAGCTCCAGATCGTAGCCGATCTTCGTGCCGTCGCGGTCCATCGAGGTGACCAGAAGTTCGCCGGCGCCGCGGGCAACCATCTTCTGCGCGAATTCGACCGCATCGATGCCGGTCGCGTTGCGGCCGCCGTGCGTGTAGATCTCCCAGGCGCTGAGATTGTCCTGGCCGACGGCCTGCGTACGGCGTCGCTTGGCATCGATCGATACGACGATGCACTGGTCACCGAACTTGTCGGCGGCTTCGGCGACGAAATCAGGATTGTTGACCGCCGCCGAATTGATCGAGACCTTGTCGGCGCCGCAGAGCAGCAGCTTGCGGATATCGGCGATCGTGCGAACGCCGCCGCCGACGGTCAGCGGCATGAAGCACTGTTCGGCAGTGCGCGAGACGACGTCGAAGATCGTGTCGCGATTGTCGGAGGAAGCGGTGATGTCGAGGAAGCAGAGCTCGTCGGCACCGGCCGCATCATAGGCCTTCGCCGCTTCCACCGGATCGCCGGCATCGATGAGATTGGTGAAGTTGACGCCCTTGACGACGCGGCCGTCCTTGACGTCGAGGCATGGGATGACACGAGCTTTCAGCGTCATTGTGCAATCTCCTTGGCGCGGGCCGCCTTGATCAGCGAAAGCGCTTCTGCCGGGTCGATACGGCCATCATAGAGCGCGCGGCCGGAAATCGCACCTTCCAGCTTACGGGCATCCGGCTGCAGCATGCGCTCGATATCGGCGATAGAGGCGAGGCCACCCGAAGCGATCACCGGGATGGATACGGCTTCGGCAAGCTCCAGCGTCGAAGTCCAGTTGATGCCGGCAAGGATGCCGTCGCGATCGATATCGGTATAGATGATGGCGGCAACACCGGCGCCTTCGAACTTCTTGGCAAGCTCGATGATGCCGAGCTCCGAGGCCTCGGCCCAGCCCTCGACAGCAACCTTGCCCCCCTTGGCATCGATGCCGACCGCAACGCGGCCAGGAAAGGCCTTGCAGGCCTCGATGACCAGCGCCGGATCGCGAACCGCGACCGTGCCGAGAATGACGCGGGCCAAACCGCGCGACAGCCAGCTCTCGATATGATCGAGCGTGCGGATGCCGCCGCCGAGCTGCACCGGGTTCTTCGTCGCCTTGAGGATGGCATCGACGGCAGCGCCGTTGACGCTTTCACCGGCAAAAGCGCCGTTGAGATCGACGACATGCAGCCATTCGAAGCCCTGGTCCTCGAAGGCTTTGGCCTGCGCTGCCGGGTCCGGATTGTAGACCGTCGCCTGGTCCATATCGCCGAGCTTCAGGCGGACGCACTGGCCGTCCTTCAGGTCGATGGCGGGAAAGAGGATCATGATGTCTGTCCTTGCTTCGCGCGAGCCTTATGGCTTCCAGCGCAGGAAATTGGTGATCAGGGCGAGGCCGAGTTTCTGGCTCTTTTCCGGATGGAACTGCGCGCCGGCCATGTTGTCGCGGCCGACGAAGGCGGTCATCGGGCCGCCGTAGTCGGTCGTGGCGATCACATCCGAAGCGTTTTCGGCATCGAGATGGTAGGAATGGACGAAATAGGCGTGCAGTCCGTCGGCACCCGTCGGGATGCCGTCGAAGAGCGGATGCGGATGCCGGAGATCGAGTGTATTCCAGCCGATCTGCGGAATCTTTAGCGAGGGATCGTCAGGGGTCATTTCCTTGACGTCGCCGGGGATCCAGCCGAAGCCCTGCGTCACCGTCTTTTCAAGGCCGCGCGACGACATCAGCTGCATGCCGACGCAGATTCCGAGGAAGGGCTTTGCCTTCTTCTCCGCCGCCTCGATCAGCACCTCGGCCATGCCGGGCACGGCATCGAGACCGCGGCGGCAATCGGCATAGGCGCCGACGCCGGGCAAGACGATGCGATCAGCCAAGGCAACGGCTTCGGCCTTGTCTGTCAGGTCGATATGGGCGTCGATGCCCGCCTCGCGGGCAGCGCGTTCAAAGGCTTTTGTTGCCGAGCGCAGATTGCCGGAACCGTAGTCGATAATTGCGACGCGCATCAGCGTCCTCCATCAAAACCAAAGAGACCAAGCGAGGTGGTGTTGCCGTGGCGGCCGGTGGAGCGTTGATGTCGCTCCCATTCCGGTGCCGGCACGCCATCTTCTTGCGTAATGGTCTCGATATCGGAAAAATAGATGTCTTCCGCCTCGTCGACGGAATCGGCCGAGACGACCGCGTTTTCGTTCCAGCCCTTGGAGGCGAGGTTGCGAATGCGGAAATTCTGGCCCTCGAGCGCAACGATCAGGCTGGCAGCGAGAGAAAGCGCAAAGCCCGCGGGCCAAAGACCCTGGCGCTCCATAAGCACGCCGCCGACTGCCTGCGCCAGAAAGGCTACGATCGCATGCAGCCAGAGGCGGTGCGCCAGCAGCCAGAGCCATGGAAAGAAGAAACCCAGAAACGTGAAGCCGTCGCGGATGACGCGCGTCTTTTCGTGGCTGGCATCCGCTCCGTCAGGGGCAGTCAGAAACAGATAGCTGGAAGTCAATGTCGTCACGCTCCCTGAAGGGGCTCAGACGAGCGTGCCCTTCGTCGAGGGAACACGGCCCGCCTGTCTCGGATCGATCTCTGTCGCCGTACGCAGCGCGCGGGCAACGGCCTTGAAGCAGGTCTCTGCAATATGGTGATTGTTGGCACCATAATGGTTGAGTACATGCAAGGTGATGCCGGCGTTCTGCGCGAGCGCCTGGAAGAATTCGCGGACCAGTTCGGTATCGAATGTGCCGATCTTCGGCGCGCTGAAGGAGACGTTCCAGACGAGGAAGGGACGGCCGGAAAGATCGAGCGCGGCCTTCGTCATCGTCTCGTCCATCGCCAGGTCGATCGAGGCGTATCGGGTGATGCCGCGGCGATCGCCGAGCGCTTTCGCAATGGCCTGGCCGATCGCGATCCCGGTGTCTTCGACGGCATGATGATCGTCGACATGCAGGTCGCCCTTGGTCTCGATCTCCATATCGATCAGCGAATGTCGTGACAGCTGGTCGAGCATATGGTCGAAGAAGCCGACGCCCGTCGAAATCTTCGACTTGCCGGTGCCGTCGAGATTGACCGAAACCGAAACCGAAGTTTCGTTGGTCTTGCGGGAAACGGCGCCCGTGCGGCTTGCTGCGGTCTCGGCCATCTGGCTGCTCCATCGGGAATGACGCCGGTTCCATATCAGGCGTTCCCTAAAATATCCAGAAGCGTGGCCGCAGAAAAACCGCACCATTTGCAATCGGCGGAAGCCCACTTACATAGGGCTCAACAGGGCCGGTGAGCGGCCCGCGCAAAACCGCCCGGCCCCGGGCAAGGATGTTTTATGACAACGATTATTACAGTTCGAAAAGGCGGCAAGGTGGTCATGGCTGGCGACGGTCAGGTGAGCCTTGGCCAGACCGTCATGAAGGGCAATGCCCGCAAGGTTCGGCGTATCGGCAAAGGTGGCGAAGTCATCGCCGGTTTCGCCGGCGCCACCGCCGATGCCTTCACGCTACTTGAGCGCCTCGAGAAGAAGCTGGAACAATATCCGGGCCAGCTCATGCGCGCAGCCGTCGAGCTCGCCAAGGACTGGCGCACAGACAAGTACCTGCGCAATCTCGAAGCCATGATGCTCGTCGCCGACAAGACCGTGACGCTTGCCGTTACCGGCAATGGCGACGTCCTGGAACCGGAACACGGCACGATGGCGATCGGCTCGGGCGGCAATTTCGCGCTCGCAGCCTCGCTTGCCCTGCTCGATTCCGACAAGTCGGCGGAAGAGGTGGCCCGCAAGGCGCTCGATATCGCAGCCGATATCTGCGTCTACACCAATCACAACATCATCGTCGAAACGCTTGATGCCGATGCCTGAGGACGGAACCCGCTACTATTTCCGAGACGTCGAGGGCAGGGACCTTTCCTTGCTGGGACAGTGGCTCGCCGAGCCGCATGTTGCGAAATGGTGGGACGGGGATCCGCAGGCGAGTGCACAGGAAATCTTAGAGGCGGTCGAGAGCATCGAGACGCGGCCAATGATCGTGGAGCTGGAAGGGCGGCCGATCGCCTATCTCCAGCATTACGATCCGCATCTCGAAGACGGTCATCCCTATCAGGACCAGCCGAAAGGCACGCTCGGGCTCGATATTTCCATCGGCATCCCGGCGCTGATCGGCAAAGGTCACGGCAGCGCGATCATTCGCCAGATCGCGTCTGAGCTTTTCGCCGGAGGCACGAAAAGGATCGTCATCGATCCGCATCCGGAAAACCACGCGGCAATCCGCGCCTATGAGAAAGCCGGCTTTCGCTATCTCGACACAAGAACATCCATCTATGGTCCCGCCCATTTCATGGTGCTGGACGCAAACCAGGAAACGGATTTGCAATGACCAACTTTTCTCCCCGTGAGATCGTATCCGAACTCGACCGTCATATTATCGGCCAGCACGACGCCAAGCGCGCGGTGGCAATTGCGCTGCGCAATCGCTGGCGCCGCCAGCAGCTCGATGAGAGCCTGCGCGACGAAGTCATGCCGAAGAACATCCTGATGATCGGCCCGACCGGCGTCGGCAAGACCGAAATCTCCCGCCGTCTCGCCAAGCTTGCCGGCGCACCCTTCATCAAGGTCGAAGCCACCAAATTCACCGAAGTCGGTTATGTCGGCCGCGATGTCGAGCAGATCATCCGCGATCTCGTGGAGATCGGCATCGGCCTGGTGCGCGACAAGAAGCGCGCCGAAGTCGAATCCAAGGCGCATATGAGCGCCGAAGAGCGCGTGCTCGATGCGCTGGTCGGCGCCACCGCATCGCCCGCGACCCGCGACAGCTTCCGCAAGAAGCTCCGCAGTGGCGAGCTCGACGACAAGGAAATCGATATCGAGGTTGCCGATACCGGTTCGGGCATGGGCGGTTTCGAAATTCCCGGCATGCCGGGGGCCAATATCGGCGTGCTGAACCTCTCCGATATGTTCGGCAAGGCCATGGGCGGCCGCACCAAGAAGGTCCGCACGACCGTCAAGGCCTCCTATACCGATCTGATCCGCGATGAATCCGACAAGCTGATCGACAATGAAGTCATCCAGCGCGAGGCTGTTCGCTCGGTCGAGAACGACGGCATCGTCTTCCTCGACGAAATCGACAAGATCGCCGCCCGTGATGGCGGCATGGGTGCCGGCGTGTCCCGCGAAGGCGTGCAGCGCGACCTTCTGCCGCTCGTCGAGGGAACGACGGTTTCGACGAAATATGGTCCCGTCAAAACCGACCATATCCTGTTCATCGCCTCGGGCGCCTTCCACGTCGCCAAGCCGTCGGATCTTCTGCCGGAACTGCAGGGCCGCTTGCCGATCCGCGTCGAGCTTCGTCCGCTCAGCAAGGAAGACTTCCGCCGTATCCTGACGGAAACCGAGGCCAGCCTCATCCGCCAGTACCGCGCGCTGATGCAGACCGAGGAACTGAGCCTCGACTTCACCGACGATGCGATCGATGCGCTGGCTGACGTCGCGGTTCATCTGAACTCGACGGTCGAGAATATCGGTGCCCGCCGCCTGCAGACGGTGATGGAGCGCGTTCTGGACGAAATCTCGTTCAACGCGCCGGATCGCGGCGGCAGTGCCGTGACCATCGACGCGAATTACGTCCGGGAGCATGTCGGCGATCTCGCCAACAACACCGACCTCTCGCGCTTCATCCTTTAAATTTCTCAATGCGCGAAATGCTTTGCGTTCCGCGCAAGAGATTTTGATGATCAAACCCTCGACAGCGGGCCTTTTACTTTCTAGTGAAAGGCCCGTTTTCTTTGCTGGCGCGGGCTTTATTCGGACAAGATTGTGGTCCAGTCACGCGCTCGCAGCCAGGGACCAT
This sequence comes from Rhizobium sp. BG4, assembly GCF_016864575.1. NCBI lineage: Bacteria > Pseudomonadati > Pseudomonadota > Alphaproteobacteria > Hyphomicrobiales > Rhizobiaceae > Rhizobium > Rhizobium sp. BG4. The sequence continues at coordinate 1,773,154 of NZ_CP044125.1, read as the reverse complement.
GAACTCGACAGGATAGCGGATCGTGCGACGCCTTTTGACATGCCTTCTCATTGCCGTTGCGGCTTTCACTTCGGCACCGGCCTATGCCATGCAGACGGTGCCGCCGGGCAACCGCAACGTTGAGCAGCCGCCGATCCCGGGCGCTTCCGTCCGCCGTACCAAGGGTACCAAGACCACCTTCGACCGTAAGTATGAGAAGGTCTACGAGCTCCTGTCGAGCGATCACGAGCTGATGGGCAAGATCCGCAAGACGGCGGCCGCCTACGGCATCGAGCCGATCCACATCATCGGCGCGCTGGTCGGTGAGCACACCTACAATGTCGACGCCTATGACCGCCTGCAGTCTTACTATGTCAAGGCTGCCTCCTATGCCGGTGAAAGCTTCCGCTTTGCCTATGATGGCGAGGATGTCGACACCTTCATCGACCGCCCGGAATTTGCCGGATGCAACGGCAAGAGCGATTCCTACCAGCTCTGGAGCTGCCGCGAGGATGTCTGGGAAACCGACTTCCGCGGCAAGACGGTCGGCGGCAAGAAGTTTCCCGACAATCGCTTCAGCGCGGTATTCTTCCAGCCTTTCTATGCCGGGCAGACCTTCGGTCTTGGCCAGATCAATCCGCTGACGGCGCTGATGCTGTCCGATCTCGTCACCCGTGTTTCGGGCTATCCGAAGCTCAGCGAGAAGGATGCCAGCGGCGTCTACAAGGCGATCATGCAGCCGGATATTTCTCTGGCCTTCGTCGCGGCATCGGTCAGAACCTCGATCGACGACTACAAGCGGATTGCCGGCATGGATATCTCGGATAATCCCGGCCTGACGGCGACCCTCTACAATGTCGGCAACTCCCGCCAGCGCGCAGCAGCACTCGCCGCGAAGAACAAAGGCGGTGCGACAGTTTGGCCGGAAGAGAACTATTACGGCTGGCTGATCAACGACAAGCTGGACGAGTTGAAGGCCCTCAACTAATCTTCTGCCTTGCCGGGAAGGCGTAAATCTTCCACGAAAGGCTGCAATATCATGGACATGCGTCCTGATCCCTTCGTTCCACCCGCGCCGGTGCCGCGCACCGTGCCGCCGTCGCGGCTGGAAATCATCCGGACCATCCTGCGCAATCCGCTGGAGCTGTGGGGCGAGCCGTCCTACACGCTGCCCTGGATCAAGACGCGTTTCTTCCGCGACAGCACGATCATCGTCAATGATCCCGGCCTCATCAAATATGTGCTGGTCGACAATGCTTCGAACTACCGGATGTCCGATATCCGCCAGCTGGTACTGCGGCCGATCCTGCGCGATGGTCTGCTGACCGCCGAAGGCCAGGTCTGGAAGCGCTCGCGCAAGGCGGTGGCACCGGTCTTCACCCCGCGGCACGCCAAGGGTTTTGCGGGGCAGATGCTGCATCAGTCCGAGCTCTACGCTGAAAAGTACGACGACGGCGGCAGCTTCGATATCGCCACCGATATGACCGAGCTCACCTTCGCGATATTGGCTGACACGCTGTTTTCCGGCGAGATCGCCTCGTCGTCGGACAATTTCGCCGATGACGTCAATGCGCTGCTGCATCGCATGGGCCGCGTCGATCCGATGGATCTGATGCGCGCGCCGTCCTGGGTGCCGCGCGTGACCCGCATCGGCGGCCAGAAGATCCTCGATCAATTCCGCAGCATGGTCCACAAGACCATGGATCTGCGCCTTGAGCAGATGCGCGCCGACCGCGCCGCTGCCCCCGAGGATTTCCTGACGCTTTTGCTCGAGCAGGCGGGTCCCGATGGCCTGACGAACGAGGAGATTGAGGACAATATCCTGACCTTCATCGGCGCCGGGCATGAGACGACGGCCCGCGCGCTCGCCTGGACGCTCTATTGCATCGCCAACAGCCCGCATATCCGCGACGCGATGGAGGAGGAGATCGATCGCGTTCTTGCCGGCGTTGCGGAGCCCGTCGAATGGCTCGATCTGATGCCGGTGACGAGGGCTGCTTTCGAGGAAGCGCTCCGGCTCTATCCGCCCGCACCCTCGATCAACCGTGCCGCAATCGCCGATGACAGCTGGACCGATGCCAAGGGCGAGCGTGTCGATATCCATGCCGGCATGACGGTCTTGATCATGCCGTGGACGCTGCATCGCCACGAGCTCTATTGGGAAAAGCCGCGGGCCTATATGCCGGAGCGCTTCCTGCCCGAAAACCGCGGCAAGATCGGCCGCTTCCAATTCCTGCCGTTCGGCGCCGGTCCCCGCGTCTGCATCGGCGCGACCTTTGCACTGCAGGAGGCGGTCATCGCGCTGGCGGTGCTGATGAAGCGTTTCCGCTTCGATATTACCGAGAAAACCAATCCCTGGCCGGTGCAGAAACTGACGACGCAGCCGCAGAATGGCCTGCCGATGCGGGTCACGCCCCGCACTCTTTCCGGTCAGGCATAAATCTTTCTAACTATTGCAGAATTGACTATGAATGAAAGCCGCGCAAAGTGGCAGCATGAAACGTATGCCGTCCGCCGGAGGAACATCACATGAGTAGAGTTGAAAAGCAGGGTCTCCAGATCGAAGCCGTCCTTCACGACTTCCTGGTCAAGGAGGCACTTCCGGGCCTTCAGGTGGATGGCGAAACCTTCTTCGCCGGCTTCTCGAAGATCGTCCACGATCTGGCGCCGAAGAACCGGGAGCTGCTTGCCAAGCGTGACAGGCTGCAGGCCGAGATCGACGGCTGGTATCGGAAGAACGGCGCGCCTGCCGATCTCGACGCCTACCAGACCTTTCTGAAGCAGATCGGCTACTTGCTGCCCGAGGGATCGGACTTCAAGGTCTCGACCAGCAATGTCGACGCCGAGATCGCCTCGATCGCCGGCCCGCAGCTCGTCGTTCCCGTCATGAACGCCCGCTATGCGCTGAACGCCGCCAATGCGCGCTGGGGCTCGCTTTACGATGCGCTCTACGGCACGGATGCCATTCCGGAAACCGATGGCGCCGAAAAGGGCAGGGGCTATAATCCGAAGCGCGGCGAAAAGGTCATCGCCTGGGTTCGCGACTTCCTCGACGGCGCGGTTCCTCTTGAGGGCGGTTCCTGGAAGGATGTCGGAAGCCTGAAGATCGACGGTGCGAAGCTTGCGATCGCCGATGTCGACGGTGAGGACCTGCCGCTGAAGGATGCCGCACATTTCGCCGGCTACCGTGGCAGCGCAGCCGCTCCGACGCATGTCCTTCTCAAGAACAACGGCATCCATATCGAAATCGTCATCGATGCCGGAACGGCGATCGGCAAGGCCGATCCCGCGAATATTTCCGACGTCTGGCTGGAATCGGCGATCACCACGATCATGGACTGCGAGGATTCGGTCGCGGCTGTCGACGCCGAAGACAAGGTCGTCGTCTACAGGAACTGGCTGGGCCTGATGAAGGGCGACCTGCAGGAGGAAGTCACCAAGGGCGGCTCCTCCTTCATCCGCAAGCTCAATCCCGACACCGATATCACCGCGCCGAATGGATCGACCTTCGAGCTGCACCGCCGCTCGCTGATGCTGGTGCGCAATGTCGGCCACCTCATGACCAATCCCGCCATTCTCGATCGCGATGGCAACGAAGTGCCTGAAGGCATCATGGATGCGGTCATCACCGGCCTGATTGCGCTCTATGACGTCGGCCCGAAGGGCCGCCGCAAGAACTCGCGCGAAGGTTCGATGTATGTCGTCAAGCCGAAGATGCACGGACCGGAAGAAGTTGCTTTCGCCGTCGAGATATTCGGCCGCGTCGAAGAGCTGCTCGGCATGCCCAGGAACACCATGAAAATGGGCATCATGGACGAAGAGCGCCGCACGACGGTCAATCTCAAGGAATGCATCCGCGCTGCGGCAGAGCGCGTCGTCTTCATCAATACCGGCTTCCTCGATCGCACGGGTGACGAAATCCATACCTCGATGGAAGCCGGCCCGATGATCCGCAAGGGCGACATGAAACAGGCGGCCTGGATCTCGGCCTACGAAAACTGGAATGTCGATATCGGTCTCGAATGCGGCCTCTCCGGCCACGCCCAGATCGGCAAGGGCATGTGGGCCATGCCGGACCTGATGGCGGCGATGCTGGAGCAGAAGATCGCCCATCCGAAGGCCGGCGCCAACACCGCCTGGGTGCCGTCGCCGACGGCTGCGACCCTGCACGCGACGCATTATCACAAGATCAACGTCGCCGACGTTCAGCGCGGCCTGAAGGATCGCCCGCGCGCCAAGCTCTCCGACATCCTCTCGGTGCCGGTCGCGCCGCGCCCCAACTGGACGCCAGAGGAAATCCAGCGCGAACTCGACAACAACGCTCAGGGCATCCTCGGCTACGTCGTGCGTTGGGTCGATCAGGGCGTCGGCTGCTCCAAGGTTCCCGACATCAACAATGTCGGCCTGATGGAAGACCGCGCGACGCTGCGCATCTCCGCCCAGCACATGGCAAACTGGCTGCATCACAAGGTGGTCACCGAGCCGCAGATCATCGAAACGATGAAGCGCATGGCCGCCGTCGTCGATCAGCAGAATGCCGGCGATGCCGCCTACACACCAATGGCCGGCAATTTCGACCGGTCCATCGCTTTCCAGGCCGCCGTCGATCTCGTGCTCAAGGGCCGCGAGCAGCCGAACGGCTATACCGAGCCGGTCCTGCACCGCCGCCGCCTGGAGCTGAAGGCCGGTTAACCCCAGCCTCAGCTTTAACCGCCAAACAAAAGGCCGCCGGAGGAGCTCTCCGGCGGCCTTTTTCATGCCGTATAGGGCAAATAGCTTACTGGATAACGATGACCTTCGAGGTCGAACGGCCCGGACGGACGCGGCTGTAGAGGTCGATGACGTCCTGGTTCATCAGGCGGATGCAGCCCGAAGAAGCGGCGGTACCGATCGAAGCCCATTCCGGCGTGCCGTGCAGCCGGAACAGCGTGTCCTGGCCCTTGTCGTTGAAGAGGTACATGGCGCGGGCGCCGAGCGGATTGGTCAGGCCCGGCTCCATGCCGTTCTCGACATACTTGGCGATTTCGGGACGGCGAACGGCCATTTCCTTCGGCGGGTGCCAGTTCGGCCATTCCTGCTTCCAGGCAACGTATGCGGTGCCGGCCCATGCGAAGCCGGCCTTGCCGACGCCGATGCCGTAACGCATCGCCTTGCCGCCCGGCAGGATGTAGTAGAGGTGGCGCTCGCGGGTGTTGACGATGATCGTGCCCGGACGCTCATCCGTCTGGTAGCTGACGATCTGGCGGCGGAATTCCGGCTTCACGCGCTGGATCGGGATTGCGGGGAGCGAGTATCCAGCATCCGAGGTAACGCCGTAGGCGTCATCGAAAATCTGTGCCGTCTGAACAGTCGGGCCAGCAGCAGCCTTGTCTTCGACGGAAGCGCTTTCGGTGCTGGTAGAGCAACCGGCCAGGGCGAGTGTTGCCATCAGGCCGAATACAGGGAATGCATTGCGGATGCGCATGGATGTCTCTTAAGTTTTGGGCAATGTGGGAGGATGCTTCGAACCATCTTTGATTATGGTTTATTTTCGATTAACTTCGGCTTTGCAAGATGCTGCATCGCGACAAAAGTTACCCGCAGCGGCAAATTAAAAGCGCATGGCTTTTTTGCAACAACAAGCACCCTCTCCCCACGGTTATCCATGACGATTTTGAGTGTTTACAATAACAATCCGTTAATAGATGGCCGGCAATCGGACAGAGCTATGCTCGTGCGCCGCGGGACTCAGATTTTACTTCACGAGATGCGCCATGCCCTGCTTCCCGAGTTGCCCTTGGCAAGCGGTCGGCGCGCTGACCTGATCACGGTATCGGACAAGGGCGAAATCTGGATCATCGAGATCAAGACGTCGATCGAGGACTTTCGCGTCGATCGCAAGTGGCCGGAATATCGCGCCCATTGCGACCGGCTGTTCTTCGCCACCCACAAGGATGTGCCCCTGGATATCTTCCCTGAGGACTGCGGCCTGTTTCTTTCGGATGGTTACGGCGCGCACATGATCCGCGAAGCGCCCGAACACAAGCTGGCGCCCGCCACCCGCAAATCGGTCATGCTGAATTTCTCGCGCGCTGCCGCCCAGCGGCTGATGATGGCCGAATGGGCGAACGGCAAGCCGCTCGCCATCGACGACGTCTGAGCTTACTTCGGGGCGCGCTTGGCGAGAATGCGCTGCAGGGTCCGGCGATGCATGTTGAGCCGGCGAGCGGTCTCCGAAACATTACGCTCGCACATCTCGTAGACCCGCTGGATATGCTCCCAGCGAACGCGGTCCGCCGACATCGGATTGTCAGGCAGTTCGGCCTTTTCGCCCGGCCGCTGCGTCAGCGCCGCAAACACGTCGTCGGCGTCGGCAGGCTTAGCCAGGTAATCGACGGCACCGAGCTTCACGGCCGTTACCGCCGTCGCGATATTGCCGTAGCCGGTCAGAACGATGATGCGGGTGTCGTCGCGGCGCTGGCGGATCGCCTCGATCACGTCCAGTCCGTTTCCATCGCCGAGCCGCAGGTCGACGACCGCATATTTCGGCGGATGGGCCTTGGACTTGGCCACGCCCTCGGCAACCGATTCCGCCGTCTCCACGTGGAAGCCCCGCGTCTCCATCGCCCGCGCCAGGCGGCGCAGGAACGGGCCGTCGTCATCAACGATAAGCAGGCTCGCATCCGGGCCGATGTCGTGTTCGCCGATGGCAAGGGTTTCGCTGTCTTGTTCCGTCATTGTCTCTGATCCCGGCGGTTCCCCGCCCTGAATATCGGTCGATTGCTCAAAACTTCATTAGGCCGATAAAGTCACTTTGTCGAATGCGCGTCAATCAGCATGCGCGGCCACTCGACGCGGATACGGGCGCCCGCGCCTTCCGGTTCGCGGTTCTCGAAGACCAGTGCGGCGCCGGAGCGCTCCAGCAGCGTCTTGGCGATGAAAAGCCCAAGTCCCAGGCCTCCCGCCGTATCTTCCTTCTGCCGCTTGGTCACGTAGGGTTCGCCGATCCGTGTCAGAATGTCCGGCGCATAGCCGTTGCCATCGTCTTCTATGACGATCAGGACACGACGATGGTCATGTTCGACGGTTATGGTCACTTTCTCGCGAGCATAGTCGACGGCGTTCTCGATCAGGTTTCCGAGGCCATAAAGGATGCCGGCATTGCGCTCGGTCACCGGTTCGCCCTTGCGCGGGCTTTTCTCGATCAGCTCCAGCGCGATCTGGGACTCGCGATAGGGCTCGAGAATCTCCTCGATCATCGACGACAGCGGCAGGCGGCGCATATGCGCATCGCCCTCGGTCGACATGCTGGTCAGCCGTTTCAGGATGTCGCGGCACCGTTCGCTCTGGCTGCGCAACAGCTGCACGTCCTCGCGGAACCGGTCGTCATCCTTCAGTTCGCGCTCCATCTCCTTGGCAACGACGCTGATTGTCGCGAGCGGCGTGCCGAGCTCGTGGGCCGCCGCTGCGGCAAGACCATCGAGCTGCGACAGATGCTTCTCCCGCTGCAGCACCAGCTCGGTGGCGGCGAGCGCATCGGCCAGCTGACTCGCTTCCATCGATACGCGATAGGCATAGAAGGCGGCAAAGGCCATGGTCGAGGCGATCGAGCACCAGACGCCGAACTGCATGACATTATGCACATTGATCTCCACGCCATCGAACCACGGAAGCGGGAAGGGCGAGAAGGCGAGGATGGTGATGCAGACCATCGCAAACAGGATCAGCGCCGTGCTGTAGCGGATCGGCTGCGAGGCAAAGGAAATGATGACCGGCACGCAGACCAGCGCCGCAAACGGGTTCGCCAGCCCCCCGGTAATGAAGAGCAGCGCCGATAGCTGCAGCAGATCGAGCCCCAGCAGAGCAAAGGCAGCCGGCGCCTCCAGCCGGTGCGTCGGCGGGTAGCGGATCGTCAGGTAGAAGTTGACCCAGGCAAGTGCTGCAATCAGCGAGCAGCTGGCAATCAGCGGCAGGGGAAATTTCAGCCAGAAGGCAACGATGAAAACAGTCACCGCCTGACCGGCGACCGCCAGCCAGCGCAGCCTCACGATCGTCTGCAGGCGAAGCCGTCGGCTGCTGTGTCTGTCTTCCTGCGTCTTGCTGTCGGCGTCATCTACCATCGTCATGTCCTTATGTACCACGCGGCTTGGCGCGTGTCGTCGGCGGTGCCTCTTCCGGCCGCTCCGGCCAGGGATGCCGCGGATAGCGTCCGCGCATCTCGGCGCGCACGTCCTTCCAGGAGCCCGCCCAAAACCCGGGCAGGTCGCGCGTCGTCTGGATCGGCCGGTGGGCGGGAGAGGTGAGTTCGAGCAGCAGCGGCAATCGCCCGCCGCCGATCGTCGGATGATCCTTCAGCCCGAACAGCTCCTGCACCCGGATCGTCAGCAACGGCTCTTCACCGTCATATTGGATCGGATGGCGCTGCCCGGTCGGCGCCTCGAAATGCGTCGGCGCCAGTTTTGCCAGGTCGCGCTGCAGCGCATGGGGAACGAGGCTGATCAGCCCGTTCGACAGCGATCCGGCGCTGATATCGCCAATACCACGCACATCCGCTTGGAACGGCACGAACCAGTCGTCGAGCCGCTCGAGCAGCGCTTCGTCGCTCATGTCGGGCCATGGCTCGCCGATCGTCCGGTAGAGAAAGCCGATCCGTTCGCGAAGCTGAGCCGCTTCCTTGGAGAAGGGGAGGGTTGCAAGCCCGAGCTGCCGGATGCCGTCGGCGAGCGCCTTTGCTGTCGCCGCGCCGCTTGGCCGGGGAAGGGGCGTCTCCTCGAAGACGATGGCGCCGAGCCGTGTCGCCTTGCGTGCCCGCACCTGCCGGCTCGGCAGATCGAAATAGGTCTGCTCGCCCGTCTTGATCGCCCCGGGCAGCTCCGCCTCGACATCGCCGCGCGTAATCTCGGCCGCCGCAAGAATGCGAGCCTGCGCCGCCCGCCCCGTCAGGTCGGCAATCACAAGCATCTGGCTGCCCGCCAGCCGCTCGGTTTCCGCCAGCTCGCCGCCGCGGCCATTTGCCATCACATAGCGGCCCCGCGCGCCGCGCTGCAGGGCGATGCGATCGGGAAAGGCGTGAATCAGAAGCCGCCCGGCCGTTGGCGAGGCCGTCGGTTTCACCTTGTCGAGCCCGCTTGCCAGCCGCTGCGCCAGCCGCCGGGCGGATTCCGCCCGCTCGCCCTTCTCCGTCTTGAACCGGCGCAGCCGCTCCTCGAGATCGATGCTGGCGCCGCCCAATCCCTGTTCTGTCATCAGCACCGCAAGCAGCGCTGCCTCGCGGGCGTCGCCATGTTCACCGGCCGAAACCACCATCGCCGCCAGCCGCGGTGGCAGCGCCATCTCGCGCATGGTCCGCCCACGCTCGGTCAGGCTGCCGTCGGCGGCGAGCGCCCCGAGATCGATCAGCAGCGACCGTGCCTCGGCAAGTGTCGCCGCCGGCGGCTGATCGACAAAGGCAAGTGTCTTCGGGTCCTGCACGCCCCAATGCGCCAGATCGAGCACCAGCCCGGAAAGGTCGCTGGAGAGGATTTGCGGCGGGGTGAAGGCGGGAAGGGCGGCCGTCTGCCCCTGATGCCAGAGGCGCAGCGCAATGCCAGGTTCGGTTCGTCCGGCGCGTCCGGCCCGCTGATCGGCCGAAGCCCGTGATACCCGCACCGTCTCCAGCCGGGTGATCCCGGTCGACGGCTCGAAGACGGGCAGCCGCTGCAGCCCGCTGTCGACCACCATCCGCACACCGTCGATGGTAATCGAGGTCTCGGCGATCGAAGTCGCCAGCACCACCTTACGCGTCCCTGCCGCCGCCGGCCTGATCGCCGCGTCCTGTTCCTTCTGGCTGAGATTGCCATAGAGCGGCGCAATCAGGGTCGAGGCGCCAAGCCGTCCCTCCAGCCGCTCGGTCGTCCGCAGGATTTCCGCCTGCCCCGGCAGGAAGGCGAGGATCGAGCCGGTCTCTTTGGCATGATATTCGAGGATCGCCTTGGTCACCGCGTCCTCGATCCGCTCGCCGGCCGGCCGGTCCTGATAGCGGATATCGATCGGAAAACTCCGTCCCATGCTTTCGATAATGGGGGGATTATCGAGCAGCGTAGCGACCCTCTCGACATCGAGCGTCGCGGACATCACAAGAATCCGCAGATCGTGGCGCAATGCGCCCTGCACGTCGATCGACAGCGCCAGCCCGAAATCGGCATCCAGCGACCGCTCGTGGAATTCGTCGAAAATGACGGTCGAGACGCCCGAGAGTTCGGGATCGTCGAGAATCATCCGGGCAAACACGCCCTCGGTCACCACCTCGATCCGCGTCGCGGCCGAGACGCGGTTGTCGAGACGCATGCGGTAGCCGACGGTCTGGCCGACGCTTTCGCCGAGCAGCGAGGCCATTCGGCTCGCCGTAGCGCGGGCTGCAAGCCGGCGCGGTTCGAGCAGGATAATCTTGCCGTCGCCACGCCAGGACTGCGCGAGCAGAAAAAGCGGCACCAGCGTCGTCTTGCCCGCGCCCGGCGGGGCAGACAGTACTGCACGCCGCTGGCTTTCGAGCGCCGCCCGATATCGGCAAGCACATGGGAAGCCGGCAGTACCGGCAGGGAAGCGATATCCATTCTCTCCAGCGATCGTTTCAGGCGCGGTGCAAGGCTGCGGTGCGCGGGACTATTGGCGCGAAATTAGCGATCGGATGCCATTCCGCAAGCCGCTGTGGCAAGTC